>JBNKBO010000006.1:0-79079 GCA_050287265.1 Sideroxydans sp.
GTTCGTGGCCGAACAGTTCGCTTTCGAACAGGGTTTCGGTCAGTCCCGAACAATCCAGGGCAACGAAGGGTTTGTCGGCCCTGCGGCTTGCTTCGTGGATTGCCTTGGCCACCAGTTCCTTGCCGGTGCCGGACTCTCCCAGCAGCAGTACGGTGGCCTCAGAGGGTGCCACGCGCACGACCATTTCCAGCATGCGCTGGAAGGCTGCTGCCCTTCCGACCAGGCCTTGGGAATTCGACAAGCCGCGCGCAACGGAAACAGGTTCTATCTTTTCAATGAAATAGGCAATTTCATCGTTGGCATCGCGAATCGGGGATAACTCAATGTTGAAATACGCTTCACCATGGGGAGTTTGATGCAAATGCAGCACCCTTTCCCGTTGCCCGGAACGCAGACTTTGCTGAAAGGGGCAGGTTTCACCAGCCTGATCGCAGGGTACATCAATATTGTGGGAGATATTGAAGCAGGTGCGGCCAGTGTAATCCTGATTATCCCCAACACTACGCCGATAGGCTGTGTTGGCCGCCAGCACCCGGTAATGGCGGTCGCACAGAATATGTGGCTCAGGCAGGGAGTCAATGAAAGAGACCAGCTCGGGAAACAAGAGCGAATTCATACTGAGGCCATTTGGCATGGAAAAAGACACTGCCATAATGGCAGTGTCTCTGCTGCGATGCAAGCACTGTGGCATGAAACCCCAGAAGCTGGTATCTGGCCAGAATGCCGTAGCAGCCTTGATGGCACCGCAGCCCGCCACCCACATAACAAGTTCGAAATATTCTGCATAGCCAAAACAAAGCAAAATTCTGACCAAGAACTTGACAAAAACATGCTGGAGGAGCGTGTTTCAACTTCCCGAAAACATCTACTGATTGGGGGGGGGCTGGTCTGGGGAGGTATACAGGCACAGAATGATCGATTATTAAGAGTCCATACCCGCGGGGTCTTTGGAAACACCTTGGTGTAGACGTCAAGTACCTTTGATAATTGTTTCCACCGCCATGATGCGCGCTTCACGCACTTTATCTGCGATCAAATTCTTGTCCGAACAGGCGCGCGCAATTTCCCCCGCATTCACCGCCTGCGCCGCCCGCGCGCAATCCAGCAAATATCCCGATTGCGGATAGACATCGTTTTCATGCCCGGTGCGGCCATGCGCATCTGATTCACACACCTGCAAAATTTGCGCAAAGCGCTCCGGCTTGCGCCACAGATCGCAATGATCGAACAGCTTTACGATAGTGTCGGCGCGCAGTTCGCGCGCACGATGCACATGGCTGTGATACTTCGCTGCCAACAGCGCAAGGTCGCGGCTTTCACCCGGCACGCGCAATCTTTCGCATAAATTCTTGAGCAGATCGACGCTGCGCGATTCGTGGCCGATGTGGCGCGGTAGCGTATCTTCGGGCGTGGTAGCTTTGCCGAGGTCGTGCCCGAGCGCTGCAAAACGCACTTCGAGTGCGCGCTCATGTTTAGCCGTGTCGTCCACTACCATCAAGACATGTACACCGCAGTCGATTTCCGGGTGGTAATGCGCAGGCTGCGGCACACCGAAGAGATCCTCCACCTCCGGCAATATCTTTTTCAGCGCGCCGCATTCTCGTAGCGTGGTGAAGAAATGCGATGGCTGTTTTTCCATCAAACCGCGCGCCAGTTCCTGCCACACGCGTTCGGCGACCAGCGCATCCACCTCACCGTTGGTTACCATGGTGCGCATCAGCGCCATTGTTTCCGGCGCAAAGGTGAATCCGAAACGCGCTGCAAAGCGAGCGCCGCGCAGAATACGCACCGGGTCTTCGGCAAATGCATCGCTCACGTGGCGCAGGATGCCAGCCTTGAGGTCGGCCTGCCCGTTGTAGGGATCGATGAGATTGCCGTCGGCATCCTCGGCGATGGCATTAATGGTGAAATCGCGCCGCAGCAAATCCTGCTCCAGCGTGACATCGGGCGATGTGTAGACGGTAAAACCCTTGTAACCCTGCGCAACTTTGCGCTCGGTTCGCGCCAGCGCATATTCTTCGTGCGTGTCGGGATGCAGGAATACAGGAAAATCGCTGCCCACGGGTTTGAAACCGCTTGCTGCCATCTCTTCCGGCGTGCTGCCCACCACGACCCAGTCGTGATCCTGCACCGGCAAGCCAAGCAGCCGATCTCGCACCGCGCCACCAACGCAAAATACTGTCAGAGTTGCGTTACTCAACATTCATCCCCTCTGAAACACCGACTGGCCTATCGACCAGAAAATGCAGTTGCCAAACCGCTTCTTATCCCGCAAATGATCATTCGTTTTCAATTCAAGGGATATCATGATTGATTTTCCTGTTCTTCGCGTTGCGCGCATCGATAATGCCCAGGCGTTGTTTGAGCGTTTGCGTAGTCTGTCCGAACAGCTTGGCATAGTAGACGGTGTTACTCAGCACTTTTCTCACATAATGGCGGGTCTCATTGAACGGAATGGTCTCAACATAAATAGCCCCTTCCATTGGCTTCTTCCCGCGCCATTGCCGCGCTCTTGTCGGGCCTGCGTTGTATGCAGCCGAGGCAAGCGCGGGGTTGTCTTCAAACTGGTGGAAAACGGTTTTCATGTAGTACGTGCCCAACTTGATATTCACATCCAGTTGGTGGATAAGCCCCCTGCGGTATCCTTTCATGCCGATCTTTCTTGCCACCCAGCGCGCCGTGTCCGGCATGATCTGCATCAGGCCTGCTGCACCGGCTTCGGATTTTACTTTGACGATAAAGCGGCTCTCCTGCCGCATCAAACCATATACCCAGGCCTCATCCAGCCCATGCTTGTTAACATTTTCCCGCATTGCCGCACGATATGGAGCTGGATAGCGCAGATTGAAATCATGCAATTTCTCCGTTCTATCCGCCGCATCGATGGAACGATCATACAACTCGTTGCGTTGTGCCAATTCGGCCGCTGCCAATAACTGTTTGTCGTTCAACTTGCGGATTCCCCATGCCCACTCTTTGGAGCCATCGATGCGAAGATTCATGCTATACAGCATCAGTGCGCGCTGAATTGCGGGCAGGGACAGAATTTCTTCTATATCGTCACCATCCGGTTGATAGCCCGCCGTACTCATCCCAGCGCCCGGCTCTGCACCCAGCTCTTCGGAAGCCAGTTGTCCGTAGTAGTTAAATTCCCGACTCAATTCGAGAAACAATTCTTCCGCCTCAACTGAGCGCCCAAGCACCCTGAGTGCACGCGCGTTCCAGTAACGCCACGCGCCTTCGCTCTGTTGATCCGGCGCCATCGCATCAATGCTTGCCCACACTTCATGCCAATTCTGCGCGCGCAGTGCGGCGCGCGCGCGCCATGCGAGCTGTCTTGAATTCAATATAGCATCGCCCGCCGCCGCAAACCATGTCAGCGCGCGCTCGTCATGGAACAGTGCTCCGGCAAGCCCCAACCAGCCGAAGAAATATCTCTGTTCATCTTCGGAAAAATATTCTGCGATACGCTGCCAGTGCGCATAGGCAATCTGCGGGGATTGTTTGGACAAGCGCTGCAATGCATATAACGCCGTCATATGCCGCCCTTTGCCAGCATCTTTGAATTTTGTTTGGCTCAGGTAACGCCTGGGATTGCGCGCTGCCACGCTCAATTCCGCTGCCGGAAAAATCTGGGCTTTGGGCAATTTTTTGATAATTTGTTTCGCCAGCGTGACCTTGTTGTTCTCCAGCGCCAGTCGCATACGCTGCCAGATATCAGCCTCACTGATAACGCCCTGTTTGATGGCTTCATCAAACAATGGCGTACAGCTGTCCGGCATTTCTTCTCCGCGCAGCCACATGTTGCGTGCTTCATCCAGTGCACTCTCCTCATCGCTTTTCTGTTGCAATTGCAGGGAATAGCAGATCAATTCGTCATCGGCTTCCAATAAAAGTGAATATTCCTCGGCGAACTCTTCCCAGCTCTGGTGCTTTCCCAGATATTTGAGCCACTCACCTCGGAATTGATCGACTACCGGCGACTCGCTGGTACGTGCCAGAAAAGCCTTGATCGCCACGGTGGCCTTCGTGCTCATGCGCATGCGCAACTGGTAGTAGGTAACATATGGTTCAAGCAGGGTGTCGTTAAGACGCTCCGCCAAAGTGTCCAGACGTGACTTATTGCCATCTCGCATGGCGTTGCGAGCGGAGAGGAAATCACTCTCAATGTCAGCCATGGCACACACCGGCTGCACCAGCAGCAAAAGCAATAAGTATTTCATGGGAAAACTCGGAATCGACCGAGTGAAGAATAGCACAAGCTTCTTACGGCACGTCATACTGGCAGCCCGAACTGAGCTGTGGACTAGACTTGCAGATAGAGCAACCTATGCTGCAAGACCGCATCAAACAACAGATTATTGGCGTTGAAACTTATACATCATCTGGAGAAAAGCATCGACATCCACACTCGCCAATTCGCCGGGAACGGACATGTTTTTTCCCGATTCATTGACATGTTTTTCACAAGTCGCCACCAGTTGCGGAAGGTATCCCGCATACATCACATCGTCGCCATACTCCTCTCGCGTATCTGGCTTGCATTCGATTTCGTATCCGTCCATATTCATCATGGTAGCCATTTCACACCTCCTTATCACAGAGTATCGACGCACTCCCGTAATTAGAGTATCGGCACTGACGCAACAAAATTAAGGACAAACCTGTTCGATTTGACCATACATAAGGTGCGTATATCTGTTTAACATTATTCTCCTGCGAAGTTTCGCCACAATTATGCATGTTGAATTTACCCTCATGCCGTGAGGATATCTTTGCTTCAATTATTCAATGTATTCTCTTCCAGCCTGCCGCAGGCTTGCCTTAGGCTGCCATGCTTGTGGATTGACATAGATGTGAAACCGGGCAGTCCGGATGATTGATAACGCACAGGGAGCCAGGTACTTTACGTTTGGCTTCAAACGTATGTTTACTCCCCTGATTTTATTTGGCTAGCCGCTGCCCATCGTACAATTTGTTTGGCTGAAACACGTGCATTTTTTAACCACTTTCCCGAACCACGGTTTTAATGCCACAATACCCATTCCTTT
The DNA here is from genome assembly GCA_050287265.1 of Sideroxydans sp. Taxonomy (GTDB): domain Bacteria; phylum Pseudomonadota; class Gammaproteobacteria; order Burkholderiales; family Gallionellaceae; genus Sideroxyarcus. The sequence continues at coordinate 5,052 of JBNKBO010000006.1, forward strand.
TGCTATGGAATATATAACTGCAAGAGAAATCAAATGCCTATTGAGAAGGGAGAAGACATGCCTGGTGCTTACGCACACATCACGCTGGTTAACCATCTGAAACTGCCGCATCATCTGGAAAGCATTCAGGGTTTCGATCCCGAGGGGGCTTCCGCAGTGATGGACTACCTCAAATTCTGCGAACTGGGCGCTGTGAGCCCTGACTACCCCTACCTCGTTCCCCTGGACAAACAAGCCTGCAAGTGGGCAGACTTAATGCACTACACCAATACCGGTGACATGATCAAGACCGGTATCCGCACGCTGGCTGGTATGCCGCGCAACGAAGACTGGCGCAAAGCCTTCGCCTGGCTGTGCGGCTATGCGGCTCATGTCTGCACCGACGTCACTATCCACCCGGTGGTGGAGTTAAAAGTGGGCCGTTATGCCGAGAACAAGACGCAACACCGCGTCTGCGAAATGAACCAGGATGCCTATATCTTCCAGCGCTTCGATCTCGATAACATCGGTCTCGCCGAATATCTGGATTCGGGCATCGCGGCATGCGGCATGTCTTCCGACAGCGGCAAGCTGGACATCGCAGTGGCCGGACTCTGGCATGCCATGTTTTCGGAATGCTATCCGGCAGAAAATACAGTCAACCCGCCTGACATCGACAAATGGCACCGGAGCTTCAAGTTTGTAGTGGACAATATTGCGGAAGAAGGAAACAGACTATTCCCCTACGCAAGGCATCTGGCGGTCGACAGCGGTATAACCTATCCGAATGCCAATGAAATCGACCAGACATTTATCCGAGGGCTGCACGTACCCGGCGGTCTGATGGATTATGATGATATTTTCGACAGGGCTATTGAGAATGTCAAAACAGTATGGTCTTCGATCTGGAAAGGTGTCTTTGCCGGAGACCAGACGTTCGAGACCAAGATTGGCAACTGGGATCTCGATACTGGACGCGATACAAACCACAATCTCGTTTTCTGGAGCCAAGCATGACGATACCATCCCGATCTCTGGCCGTATTTTTCGTTCTCTCCCTGGCAATAACTGCCTGTGCCGACGACAACCGACTCACCAATGAGTCCATGCAGATCAAAGCAGCACAGCTGACAAAACTTTCTTCTGCTGTCGAGTCGACGGTTCGCTACAAGAACCCGCCAGCAGATATGGATGAACAGGGACTGCTCAAACTTGCCACGCAACACGACCCGCAGTTACTTGCAAACTTCGATGGCCTCAAAGTTCGAGTGCTGGCGAAAAAGCGTCATAGCATTGTACTGGTTTGTACGGAAGATGGACGACGCGGACTTATGGAGGATGCGGCTTGCACAGCGGCTTTGGATCAGCACTTATGGAAGAAACCGCAAACCCCTTGCCAATTTACACTGGATACAGCGACAGCGTGCCCCGCCCCCTGACTGCAACCTGACTCACACACCCGCGTGCAATACATGAAAGCTATTGTCTGTTGTATTCATCTATTGCGTCCTTGATAGCTTTTACCTGGGGACTCAGCTTCGGGACTGCTTTCGGCGAAGGTTTCCTGTCAGACTCTTCTGGAACTGCTTTTATTGCGGTCTCCGCCGGGACGGTTTTCTTCGCCATTTCTTTTGGCACCGGTGCCGTTGCAGACATTTTTCCCATGCTTGCCGGCGCAGGAGCAGGAGCAGTTTGCTGCTTGCCTGATACAACTGGTGCCGATGCAGCAGCAGCCGGGTCTTCAGTCTGAGCGGCGACCGCAGCAGCTTTGGCAGCGGCCCGCAATTGCTCCTCCAATGTGGGGGTGATTTTCAGTTTCTTCTGCAACTGCGTGACGTTTTGAATAATTCTCGCGTCAATCTCATCCGCTTTTCTGCGTATAGACTTTTCGCGCAATATGCTTAGCTTGATATTTTCCAGCTCCGACCTGGATCCCAATACGCCCAAATTCATGAAATCAATGTTTGACTTGAGCTCGCCAAGCTGTGTTTGATCAGCGCGATCGCCAGGGGCAAGTATCGCAATAACCAGCGCCACGATTGATACGACTGGCGCAAAACCAAGCGAGGCGTAATGTATTATTTGCTTCAGCTTCGCGCGGATGTCAATTCCCTGTGACGGCACATCGTCTTCTTCAGCATCCCTGTCATGATCCATATTCACTCCCTGACCAAGCGATTATTGAGCCCGACCAGACTCGGGCAAAAGTACATCAAGCGCCGTTTCAGTCTATCACCATGTTCGCTCAATGTTAGTCCTTAGGATCGCGATTTGTTGAAGCACTTTCCGGAAACCTGGCGTGAATATCTCGCTTTCCATTTTCTTCATCGGACAATTATTGTTTTTCTTGAAACTTTCATGGCGTATTTGCATCTACGACAGAGCACTTCTTTTCGTGTCGTTTCAAGACACTGACAGCGGAATCAAGCATTAAGCTGTTTTGAGGCGCCCATTTACCCGATCTTTTCACGCACACTACAACAAATAAAGTCTTTTGCTGTAGTATTTGGCACACTGTTTTTTGTTTGCTGGTCACTCTGCAGCACTTATTTACATATGGAGCACTGAAAATGGCTAGTAGCACACACAAATCCGGCTTTTTTAGTTCCCCCTGGCTCATACTTGCGCGAATTGCATTTACGGCCATCTTTTTTTACTGGCTCTACTGGATAGGAGCCAGCACCAAGGACCTGAATGACAAGATCAACGCCGCCTCGAACCAGTTTACGGCTATCGACACCCTGCAGGTCGAATTCAAGAACGAGGTACAGGAATGGAAGGATTTGCTGTTGCGCAGTAATAATCGCAAAACCCTGGACCAGCACTTGCGCATATATGACAAGCAATACCAGAAAGTCTCTGCTGCTGCACAAAAGATTGTCGATCAGAATGATGTGCGTTCCATCGACCTGAAAATGCGGGATTTCATCAAGGCCCACAAGAGAAATCACGACAAATACAAAGCCAGCGTACTCATCCTGATCAAGAGTAATTATTTTCCCAGATCGGCAGATGCAGCAGTCAAGGGCATAGACCGACCGCTGCTTGATCTGCTCATGTCGGCTGGTACTGATATGCAGGAAGAACGAAATAGAACCAACGACAGTCTGATCGCTGCTGCACGCAATCAAATCGAGCAGAGTCTTTTCGCGCTGGGATTTATCGGCTTGCTCGCAATCTGGATGCCAAAACACTGATTGCCGGTTTCACGATGAGAGCAGGACTTCACTTGATAGACACTCTGCCATGAATAATGCAATTCGGTTGACTCTCATCCTGATGGCATTGCTGTGGCTGCAAACGGCATGGAGCGCAGATACTGAGCCTGAAACCGTTTACTTGCCGGACACCGTAGAGGAATGCTTCAAGGAACCAGTATTCGATGGCATGGTCTGCACGCAACAAACCAACCCCACAGCCAAAACCGGAGTGATCCTGATTCACGGCCTTGGCGGCTCTATGAATGACTGGAAAAACACCATCCCGGCATTGGCGAAGAATTTCCATGTGCTCGCTTTTGATTTGCCCGGCTTCGGCAAATCGGACAAGGGCAGCCAGGAATATTCACCGACCCGTTATGCAAATCTGGCGCAATTTCTGGCAGACCGGTATTTCCCGGGCAAGGACTATCATATCGTTGGGCATTCGATGGGTGGCGCAATCGCGCTGCGTTTCGCCGCCCTGCGGCCTTTGCGTTTCCAGCGGCTGGTCTTGATTGATGTCGCGGGGGTACTCCATCCGCAAGTGATCTCAAAATTCCAGGCCGGATCCATGCTTGATAGCGCCAGCGGCCCCCTGAAAACAAGGAGGTTCGTTGAACACTTGTCCGGCAGGTTGCTGGAAGAGATAGACCGCTTGCCCATCTCTCCCATTGATATCGTCAATTCCTCATTGGGGCGGGATTATGTACTCCAGGGGGGGCCGCAAAGTATCGCGGCACTTATGCTGTCCGGGGAAGATTTCAGCAACGCCATTACCTCTGTCACCGAGCCAACCCTCGTGCTCTGGGGAGACAACGACCTGATTGCGCCCTTGCGCACTGGCCGGGTGCTTGCCGCACGCCTGCCTCAAGCGCGGCTGAGTATCATCGCCGACTCCGGGCATGAACCCATGCTGGATCAGACTGATATAACGAATGCACTGATCGAAAAACACCTGCTGGCAAACGAACCGGAACTGGCTGCTTTATATCCACCTGCACCCGCATTGCATGTTCTGGAGTCTGACCGGGTGGGCACCTGCAAACGCGATTCCGGCATGAGTTTCACCGGAGACTTCCGCCGCATCGAACTGGACGACTGCACCAACATCACCATCCGCAATGCGCGCGTAGGCCAGCTGAATGTACTCAATTCCATAGTATCCCTGTTTGATACCGACATTCTGGGAGGAAACGAGGCCCTGCATGCCTACAATTCAGAAGTCACGATCACCAACGGCAATATCTCGGGCGAAATCGCCATCAAATCCGAGCGCAGCCGCTTCGATCTGGCAGGTGTGCATTTGAAAGCAAGCAAAGATGCAGTCAAAGCCTCAGGCAGCAAATTCGTCTTTTCAGTCAGCCAAGCGCACAGCCTGCATACCGATGGCAATTTGCATTTCTACCGGAAGATGAATGACAGTGCGCTTTGAGCTCGCTCATTGACGGTGAGACGTACAGGAGAAGCTTGTGTATACAAATCCAGGAGCGCCAGGTTTGTTAAGGCTTACGCTTGACGTAACCATAGCCGTTCTTTTTGTCATTTTTTTGCCTTCATTCATCCCCCATTCTGAACTGGCAATTGCGGCCCCACGGCCGGTAACACCGCGCGAAGAACTCTCACCTGAAGAAAAGGCAACTATCGCACTATTTGAAAGATCCCGGGATTCAGTGGTATTCATCACAACCCGGGCCCAGGTCATGGATTTCTGGTCGCGCGACATTTTCTCCGTCAGGCGGGGAACCGGGTCTGGATTCATCTGGGACGAATTAGGACATGTAATCACCAACAACCATGTCATCGAAGATGCCAGTGAAGCCGTCGTCAGGCTGTCCAATGGCAAGGATTACCCGGCCACGCTGATCGGTAGCAGTCGGAGTCATGATATTGCCGTACTCAAAATCGATATTGACAGCAAACTCTCTCCGCCCCTGCCCATCGGCACCAGCGGCGACCTGAAAGTCGGGCAAAAAGTCTTTGCCATCGGCAACCCATTCGGGCTTGACTGGACGCTAACCAACGGCGTCGTTTCTGCGCTGGATCGCTCCTTGACTGAAAGGAACAAGGTGTCAGTCGAACACCTGATCCAGACCAATGCTGCCATCAACCCCGGCAACTCGGGCGGTCCGTTGCTCGATTCCGCAGGCAGATTAATCGGTATCAATACAGCGATCTACAGTCCAAGCGGCGCGAGCGCAGGCATCGGTTTTGCGGTGCCGGTTGATACTGTTAACCGGGTCGTACCCCAGCTCATCAGCAAAGGGAAATACACACGACCGGCGCTGGGAATCGAGATCGATGAAAATATCAATCAACGCATAGTCGATTTGCTGGGAATCGAAGGTGTCGTCGTTTTGAAAGTGTCCGCTGGCTCATCTGCTGCTACGGTGGGAATGAAAGGCATCGAAGTCACCCGAGACGGACGCATCATTCCAGGCGACATCGTAACTGCAGTCGAGGGAAAGCCTGTGGATAGCGTAAGCAAATTGATCGCCCGCCTCGACGATTTCAAGGTTGGCCAGAAAGTCAGGCTCACCGTAAACAGGGGCGGAGAAACAAGGAAAATGGTTATTACGCTCCAGGCAGGGAACGAGTAGCAGGACTCGCTCTACCCAGCCCATCCAAACGAAGGATCACTGGCACAGAAAGGAACGGGAACATTTGCCAAACGCGAGCTTTGGTTAACAGGTCCTTTCGGAAACAGTTCGTAAAGATAGCGACGCCCGCCTTCATCCACAAATTCCTGTTCCAGTATCTTCATCACTTTGCGCGCACTCGCTGAGCGCCCGTTTTCAAGATAAAGATTTCGCACCGCGTAAATTACATGCCAATGCGGCTCGGTAAGCTCGTCGATTCCTTCCTCACGCGCCAATTCTGCTGCAATGCGCGGCGACCAGTGTTCCAGACCTACCATATTGCCTTCTTTATCAAAAGAATTTTGTGCTTCATTACCGGTAATGTGATTGATATTCAACATGCTGATCCCCTCTCCACTTCAGAAATCTATTTCAAGCGCCTTGCACGGGGAAAATGACTCCGTCCTGACAACCATTGAATCCGGAGCAAACCTGAAATTAAAAAGAAGCCATCGTAGGGGAACGATCAAGCCAAGCGATCAATTTTAGCCAGGGAGCTTGGGACCGGACTTGGCCGGGGACTTGGCAGGTACCCCGGCGGCTTCGAAACGGTAGGCGGAAGTTCCGCCAGAAAAATATTGGAAATCAGGGAATCTATTCATCAATCAATTCCCGCAATATCTATTGGCAACCCGGAGTCAAACTTAGGCAACAGGTGCGGTATCTGTGACGAATTATGATATAACCTACTATCGCAGTCAAGTATCAACACTGTTGATTGAACGGATTTCCGCTGCCGGAATATGTTTTTCAACTGTTAATACAGTAAGTTGAACAGATTTATGTCCGTTAGCCGAACAGCCGATATTGCATCGGCTCGCGTCCTGTCCTGACCAGTTTTTCCAAAGCATTTCGTGCCGCATCTGTAATGCCATGCTGTTTGCCCAGATCGAGTAGCTTGTTCACCGCGCGATCGAACGGATAATCCGCATCCGACCATTCCTCCACCAGTTCCCTGGCAGATATCCTGGTCAGTTTCAGCATCCCGGATTTCACGCGTACCAGATACGCACAGGTCCGGCCTTTTTTTGCCACGATGGCAATATGCCGTTGCCGATCCATCAGAACCTGGCCGCAAGTAACAAGCAATGCGGGTGCGATGAAATCGACTGTGCTGCAATCTGTCGGATCTTTGGCCATACGTCTGCTTTCCTGGTTATTCAGCCTGCTTGCACTTCTGCATTACGCATACCGGAGTGTATCGTCCATAGCGCTCAAAATGAAAGGGCGCGACATTGTTCTCTTGCAGGCGCATTTCGTCAAAAAATTAGGGTAGCATGACGGCCGCACGGCAAGCCAAAACTGCACCCTGTGTTTTGCTTGAGTACTATTGGAGGATTTATGGATCATGCGTTAACTATCAGCTACAGGTTCATCTTCCCGGATAAACGGGAGGAGCTTATCAAGGTAAAAATTGACAAGCAGAACATGGAGTCGTTTCCCGATGATTCCGCCGCCCCGCCCAGTTGGTGCAAACTGGATTTTCATCAATGTCCGAATTGTCCTCTGCAAACTGCTCAGCAACCCTATTGCCCGCTTGCCACAAGACTCGTTCGATTGATGGCAACTTGCCAGAATGTACTCTCGTTTGACAAAGTCAAAATGGAAGTCACCACTCCTGAAAGAATGGTCACGAAGAACACTACAGCGCAACGGGCCGTTAGCTCTTTAATGGGGCTGGTCATGGCAACCAGCGGCTGTCCCCACATGACATTTCTCAAACCCATGGCGCGTTACCACCTGCCCTTTGCCACCCCGGAAGAAACGATTTTCAGGGTAGTATCGACTTACCTGCTGGAACAATACTTCAGACATAAACAGGCGCAGGGCGTGGACCTTGAACTGGAGAACCTGAAAAAAATCTATGGCGAGATCCAGATCATCAACAAGGCGATGACATCACGCCTGCTCACTGTCAGCGTCCAGGATTCCGCCATCAATGCAGTCGTTCAACTGGATATTTTCGCCAAAATGCTGCCTTACTCTATTGAGGACTCCCTGGAGGAAATCCGGTATCTATTCCTTAACCCTGATTTGCGGAATGCCTGACCGCTTTGTGTCGTCGCCAATCATGGCGACTTCCTTGGTTCCACTAAATCAGCACACTCGGACATCTGGTTGAGCTTATGCAAAAAACCAAGGAAAATGTCTCCAACTAATTCGCGTTGTCCCGATTTCAACGATGCCCCTGACCCGACTCCTCCCCGCCTTGATCGTCTTGCTTGCCCTGAACGGCTGTGCCAGCCTTGTTTCGTCAGCCACAGGAAAACTGGCCGACAATCTGTCCAGCGCGATCCTCAATCAGGACGATCCGGAGACGGTAAAGGCCGGAATGCCTTCCTACCTGTTGCTGGTCGACAGCCTCATTGAGGGCGAACCGCAGAACGAGAATATGTTGCTGGCGGGCAGCAAGTTGTATGGCGCATATGCAGCGGCCTTCGTCAAGGAACCGGAACGTGCGAGGAGACTGGCGCGTAAAGCACGCGATTACAGCGACCGGGCGTTATGCGCCCATGACGCAAAACTGTGCAATGCATTGGAAAAACCATATGAGGAATTTGCCGCTGCGATTGCCACACTGAAAGTTGACGAGGTGCCGTTGCTGTATGTCAGCGGCACAGCTTGGGCCGGGTGGATTCAGGCCAACAGCAGCGACTGGAATGCGATTGCGAGCCTGCCAAAAGTGAAGGCGATGATGGCACGTGCAGTGCTGCTGGATGAAACATACAGCCACGGCGAAGGACACTTGTATCTGGGTGTATTCAATACATTGCTGCCGCCGGCGCTAGGCGGCAAGCCGGAAGAGGGGCGCGTACATTTCGAGCGCGCCATCGCACTTTCGGCAGGACGCAACTTGATGGCAAAGGTAGAATACGCGCGCCGTTATGCCCGCATGACTTATGACAGGGAATTGCATGACCGGCTGCTGCATGAGGTGCTTGATGCAGATGCGATAGCGCCCGGTCTGACTCTCAGCAATGTGCTGGCCAAGCGAGAAGCAAAAGAATTGCTGGGAAGTGCCGATAGCTATTTTTAGCAATCGAATTTGCGCATCGCCCTTCAAGGTGACCCTTCGACTCACCCAGGCCGAGCAGGATTGAAGGCCAAGGAATGAACAGATCAGTTGGTGTAGTAAAAAACAAAAGGGGAAGTAATGCTTTCACGTTCATTTTTACCACTATTGTTTGTTGCATTGCTGACCGTTGCCAGTACACCGGCCCATGCACTGAAACTGAAAATTGCCACGTTTGCGCCGGACGGCTCAATGTGGATGCAGGAGTTGCGCAGGGGGGGTGAGGAGATCGCCAAGCGCACCGAGGGACGGGTCACACTTAAATACTATCCGGGCGGCAGCATGGGCAGCGACCGCGTGATATTGCGCAAGATACGTGCAGGCCAGTTACATGGTGGCGCGCTCACCGGCGGTGCAATGGCCGAAATTTCGCCGGACGCACAAATCTACAGTTTGCCGATGCTGTTTCGTTCATACGACGAACTGAATTACGTGCGGGCGCGCATGGACAAGAAAATCGCACAGGGACTTGAAGAGCGCGGCTTCATCACGTTCGGCTTCACGGACGGCGGTTTCGCCTATTTGATGTCGAATTCGCAATTGCAGCGCGTTGACGATTTGAAGAATCAGAAAATATGGGTACCGGAAGGCGACGACATCAGCCGCGCCATGTTCGAAACGCTGGGCTCACCGTCGCTACCTCTGCCGCTCACCGATGTGCTCACCGGACTGCAGACCGGACTCATCACCACTATAGGCGCAACCGCAACGGGTGCTATCGCATTACAGTGGCACACAAAAGTGAAGTACCTGACCGACATACCCACCATGTCCATCTACGGTGCGCTGGTCGTAAGCAAGAAAGCCTTCGGCAAAATAGGTCCGGCTGACCAGGCTGTGATGCGCGAGGTAATGGAGAGCGTGTATGCAAAGATGAACCGCCAGACGCGCATCGACGATAACAATGCGCGCGAAGCGCTGCGGAAACAGGGCATTGTGTTCGTCCAGCTGCCGCCGGAAGAGGTTGCCAAATTGCGCGCTGCTGCCGACCGGACCATACTGCGCTTGAGCTCTAACGGTGGGACGTTCTCACCGGCTCTGCTCAAGGAATTGCGCAACAATCTCAAAATTTACCACAGCCACAGTAAAGCCGCGCACTGACGCATGCTTTTACGCAACCTGCCCGCCGCACTTACCCATCTGTTCAAGATCGTCACCTGGACTGAGAACGCCCTGCTCATCACAATGCTGGGGCTGATGGTGGGACTGGCTGCTGCTCAAATCGTATTCCGCAATTTCTTCGATATCAGCATCCACGGTGCCGACCAGATGTTGCGACTGCTGGTGCTGTGGGTGGCCTATCTTGGCGCTGTCGCCGCCAGTCGTGAAGGCAAGCACATCCATGTAGATGCGATCGTGCGCTGGCTGCCCGGCCGCATCAAGGCGGGCGTGATAGCAGCCACCGACCTATTTACGTTGTCCGTGTGTTTGCTACTGGCTTGGCAAGCCTTGCGCTTTCTGCAAAGCGCGCACGAATCCGGCGAAATGGCGTTCGGCTCGTTGCCGGTGTGGGTCGCCGGACTCATCCTGCCACTGGCCTTCACACTGATTGCGCTGCGTTACAGCATTCGCTTTGTGCATCATGTGCAGCAGGCGCGCGGTCGAGAGGAATTGCCTAAATGACAATGATCCTGATCGGCATTGCCCTCATCGCCATGGTATTGCTCGGTGCTCCGTTGTTCGCGGTCATCGCTGCCAGCGTGCTGGTGAATTTTTCGCGAGAGGACGTGGATTTGACGGTTGTCATCATCTCAGTCTATCGCATCGCGGAAATGCCGGTGCTGCTGGCCATCCCACTGTTTACTTTTGCCGGTTACCTGCTCGCCGAATCCAATGCACCAAAACGTCTGGTGCGCATCACCAATGTTTTCGTAGGCTGGATGCCGGGTGGACTCGCTGCCGTGGCGCTGATTATCTGCGCAATGTTCACCGCATTCACCGGCGCTTCCGGTGTAACCATCGTGGCACTGGGTGGCATGCTGTATCCAGCACTTAAGCAGGCGGGCTATTCAGAACGCTACAGCCTGGGGCTGGTCACAACCTCTGGAAGCATCGGCCTGCTGTTTGCACCTTCGCTGCCGCTCATACTCTATGGCGTGGTGGCACAGCAACTCAACATCGGCGCGCCGGTCTCGATCAGCGACCTGTTCCTTGCTGGCATTCTGCCCGGCGTACTGATCGTGTTCATGCTGTCGCTCTACGGTCTGTGGCAAAATCGCAGCCAGCTGGCCGAACGCCCGCCATTCAGTTGGCGCGAAGCAGCGGCTTCCCTGCGCGAAGCGATCTGGGAGTTACCGCTGCCCGTCATCGTGCTAGGCGGCATTTACAGCGGCTACTTCGCCGTGTCCGAAGCCGCCGCTGTAACGGCGATCTACGTGTTCATCGTCGAGGTAGTCATCCACCGCGAGATCACATTTACCAACCTGCCCAAAATCATGCGCGAATCCATGGTGCTGGTCGGCGCAATTCTGATCGTGCTGGGCATGTCTCTGGCTTCCACCAATTACCTGCTTGACGCGGAAATCCCCAGAAAATTGTTCACGTTCATTCGTACCCATGTGGACAATGCGCTCACCTTCCTGTTACTGATGAACATGTTCCTGCTCATGCTTGGCATGATGCTGGATATTTTTTCCGCACTGGTCATCATGGTGCCGCTGATTCTGCCCATTGCAGTGGGTTATGGCATCCATCCGGTGCACCTTGGCATTATCTTCCTGGCCAACATGGAAATCGCCTACCTGATGCCGCCGATGGGCATGAACCTGTTCATCTCCATGTTCCGTTTCGAACGGCCGATGCTGGAAATCTTCCGTTCCGTGCTGCCTTTCGTCGTAATTCTGCTGACGGCCGTGCTGATCATCACTTACTGGCCTGCGTTGTCGCTGGTGTTGATAAAAGGCTGAAGCGCATAGCTTCGCTGTCAATTTGCGATTGCCTGTTTCCTCTTATAATCCCCCGAAAACCGGCCCCTGCTTATCTGGACACCCGTCGGCCAACCATTTTCCATATCTCCGCACACGGCGCAACATGTTGTTTAACAGTACATAATCTGCCTTGCACTCAGTTATCGTGTGCGAAACATGACGAAAAAGGAAGTGTCAGGGTTTGTAAAATGCAATTACTTTTCTGGTACTGGATTGGTATAAATCAATTTACCACTTGCCTTCAAGCCCAATATCTACAACAATCAGTGCCGGTACTTTCACCATAACCAAAGAGAGAGCGAACCAACATGAACCGTAAAGAACTGATCGACGCACTGGCAGACAAGACTGGTAGCAGCAAGGCTGACGCAGACCGCAGCATCGCTGCTTTGATCGATATCGTTACCGCCCAGTTGAAAAAAGGCGACAACGTTGCTTTGGTCGGCTTTGGCACATTCGAAGTCCGTAAACGCGCTGCACGCAATGGCCGCAACCCGGCTACAGGCGCTGCGCTCAAGATCAAGGCTTCCAAGGCCCCTGCTTTCAAGGCAGGCGCTACGTTGAAAGCTGCAGTGAACGGCGGGCGGTAAAAAATAACCTCTGCGATGAACATCAAAAAGGCCGGTGAAAACCGGCCTTTTTCGTATTTGCATCCCGGGATTTCTGGTACGTTTCATCAAGACGATAAGTCCATTCGCAGGTGCGTGGTCGTCCAGTTTGCCGCTTGTATCACTTCCCGAAACAACAACAGGCCTTGTGCTGTTTCTGTTCGGCTCTGTCATTTCAGCAGGTACCGGCGCATGCTCGAAAATTACCGGGAAAATTAACTATGGGTTTTCAGTTGCTTAAAGGCTTGCACATTACCTGCGCGCTGACAGCCTATACACTGTTCCTGTTGCGCGGCATCTGGCAATTCCGCGATTCGCCAATAATACGACAGCGCTGGGTCAAGATCGTGCCGCATGCTGTAGACACGTTACTGCTTGGTTCGGCCATCACGCTGGCATTTGTCACCCATCAATATCCCTTTATAGATACCTGGCTGACTGTCAAAGTGGGCTGCCTGCTGCTGTATATCGGACTGGGCTTTGTTGCGTTGAAATACGGCAAAACCAGAACCATACGCCTGCTTGCCTGGCTGGCCGCACAAACCGTGTTCGTCTACATTGTACTGGTCGCCCTTTCCCATAACCCGGTGCCATTTCTGCACTGAGACGATTACATGCATCCGAAGTTTGTTCAGGTTTGACAAGCGAGATGTCTGGTTGACGCAATCTGACACAAACCCAGATCCTGATCCAGTTGTGACTACGGCAGGAGACGCCGCAGACGATTCAGTGCATCGGTACTGGTGGAGGTGCCGGCTTTTTCTGCATCCAGGCTAGCGATCGCTTGTCTGATGGCCGCCAGCCGTTCCCGTTCCATGGCACGCCACTGTATTGCCCGCGACAGCACCTCGTGACGGGCCTGCACCGAACTGTCCGCGCAAAAATCCAGCCAACGTGTTTTTTTCACCATTGATGCAAATTCAGAGACGATGCCGTGAACATAATGTGCCCAGATGAAAGTCGCGACCAGCAAGGCAACGATATTTCCGGCAATGAACAGCAAGAGCAGCATGAAACCATCATGCAGCAACACGGGGATAATTGACGGCGCAACGCTGAAATGCACACGAAACAAACTCGCTTCGATCAGGCAGTTCAGCCGCCAGTAGAGAAATCCGACGCAGGATGCTGCCACGACAACTTCCAGCCCGACCACGAGCCACAGCCAGCGCTGCAAAGGCATGTCGATGTAGCGTGTGCGCCGCCTGTGCATGGTCTGGGTAATTGATGCGAAGTCGTTACTCATTTGTCATGGCACGCATAACACAATCCCGCTCCACGTGAGGGGACGACTACCTTGCCGTGTTTCCTGGTGAAACCCTCGTGACAGGAAACACAGCTGATCTTGCCATCCGGAAGCCAGACATTCTTCGACATCAAGCTCTGCGGCCGATAGCCTCCCCTGGCAAAGGCTTCCGCATAGTTCCTTCCGATGGGATGGTTAGCCGATCCACTGGAATGGCTGATGACGGCATTGGAGCCGATAGCGACCTGCGGCGAATCGCCCGAGTCGGCATGACAACCCAGGCATTGCAACGAGTAACGGTCGAGATCAATTGCACTCAAGTCGGCGCGTAACGCATTCAAATGTCCGGATTTCAGGATTGACACCCCCGAATCCTTCATCTGATAGAAGAAATTCATGTCATGACATGTGAGACAAACGTCCTTGTTGCGTTTATCTCCGCGCAGCAATCCGGGCGAAGTGCCATGCGTTTCGTGACAACTGCTGCACGTCAGCTCGCCTTTCCAATCGAGTGGATACTCTGCCGTCAACTTGCGCCCGGGAACAAAACCGCTCGGGTGGCTCATCTTGATGGCATCGTCATGGCATTTTGCACAGAGTATTTCCTGGGAGGCCATCAGTTTCGACGCATTGGCAGGCGTCACTTTCGACTCCGACAAGTGGCAACTTTCGCAACGCTCGTTGTCCAGGTGTTTGGACTTGATTGGAAAAACAACGCCAGATATGGCAAAAGCAATGCCCGTCGCCAGCATCGTGATTAACAATATCTGTTTGCTAAAGATGTGCACGACGTTCCGCTTCCTTAAGTCGGGCAAGCACCTGCTGGCGTTCGATTGCATCGCCACGCATCAATGCGGCTTCATACTGTTGCACCAGGCCGGTCAATTCCGAATAGTGTCGGCGCAATTCGCCCACGCTTTCGCGGAAAGCGTCACACTCCCGCTGCAATTGATCCGTTGCCCGGAGTGGAATCGGCGCCACCGGCCCCTGTTCCGCAACCAGTTTCAGATTGCGCGAGAACCGGAATAGCGGACCTGCAAAACTGAACGACGCGTATAGCGTAACCAGCCAGGTCGCTATCGCCGCAACCGCCACTATCACCAGGCCGAAGACCAGTAGCGCAGGCTGCAAATTCTCGTGCGCAACACTGTAGGTGGAGATGATCTCGCGGTAGTTTGCACCTTTGCCGCCAATCAGCGTGAAGACAATCACTGCCAACCCGGCAACTGCGGTCAGCGCCAGGGCAGCCGAAATTTTTCCAACAAGTTTGAGATAAAAGAGAACGGGGAGCTTTGCCGTTTCTGGCTTCGAGGTCATCGGGTTTCAACCGTTCAAGAGTGAAGTGTCGGTGCAGTTTAACGTTGCAAATGTGTGCAACGCAAGAATATGCAATTCAATTGATGAATTCGCAGCCATCCTTTCGGGCAGAAATTGATTCCACGGCGGTCTCAGGCGTCAACATCATTGATCTTGATTCCCGGTCTTCAACTTGTCCAATCAGGAAAATGACCAAAAGGACTTCCCGGTCATCTACTGCATAATCAGGAATAAACGATTTTGTCTTTGCCGCCCTGTTTGGCAGTGTACATACGTTGATCGGCAATATCGACCAGTGCTTTCCAGTCTTCTGTACTGTCTTCCGTGCGTTCCGCAACACCGATACTTGCCGTCATCGGCTCGCCCTCGGGGCGCATCCCAAAACCTTGAACGCGCAACCTCTCCATGGCTGAAGACGATTCGTCGATGAAAGTGTTAGGCATGATCAGAATGAATTCTTCACCGCCCCACCGTGCAAGCATATCGCCAGTGCGTAGCGTTGCGCGTATGCTTTCGGCAGCGGAAACCAGAATCTGGTCGCCGGTCTCGTGTCCATACGTGTCGTTCACGCTTTTGAAGTTGTCCAGATCGATAAAGGCAATCGACAGCGGGGAGCCGCTGCGCAGGGAAATAATAAACTGGATTTCCAGCAGTTCCACGCCGCTCAGACGCGAAAAACATCCGGTCAGCGAGTCACGCAGGGCGGTATGCACCAGTGCAATCATGAATCCCAACTGGCTCATGCCGGATAGCGTCGCGACAATTGCGATGACGATCACCAGCCAGGAAGTGCTGATCAGCGGACTCAGGTTGAGGTTTTCCACACGTCCAATGCCCATGAATATTTCCGCAATCAATACCGGGCTGGCATAGATCGCGCCTTCGATCGCGGTCAGGGGGAACATGCTCAGTCCGGCCACCATGATCAGCGGCAAAAAGGCATAAATTGCCGTGATCGTTGACGCAAAACCGTTTGTGCCCATTTCAGCCTGCGCCAGCAGGGCATAGGAAATCACGAAAAACAGCGTCGGGATAGCGAACATGACGGCAAGGGCAGTGTAGGCATCGCGCATGCGTTGTGCATTGCGGAACCCGAACATGAGCCCGATGAAAGCCAGGCTGGTAGCAACACGCGCAAGTGCCAATTGCCCGGATACCGGCCAGGGTAATACCAGAAAATCGGGAATAATAAACAGTACGGTCAGTACGGCGAAGAGCAGTGCGATAAGGCGCACGCGGGAAAGAATCATGGACGCCCTGCGTGTCGACAGTAGGGTCATGTGCTTGCCCGGGAATAGCAACCACAGTAATTCTTCGCGGGACAGTTCGCTGATTATTCCTTGCAGAATCGGTTGTGGCTGGAATTTCATGGCAGCCGCCTTTTAATATCGTTGTCTGAAACATGCGCATTATCCGGAAATGCGCTTGCATGGCACATCAGAAATGTCGATGAATAGTACAGCAAGAGAAGCAAGGCTGATTGTGAATGGCAATGGAATACACAGGTTGCAATGTAGGCTTTTATTGCCAATTACCCGCACCCTGTTACACTTCGCGCTCAAATAATAACCATGACAATCTAATTAATTAACCGTAATGAAAATGGGAGTATCAAAGCCATGAGATCTTTGTTTTTGTTCTGTTTATTTGTTGCTTCTACTTTCGTTTTGGCAGGGAATAGCCATGCCCAGTCTGCAGGCTCCGTCGTAAAGGGCAAGGTACTTGAGGTCATGGATGTACCGGGTTATACCTACCTCCGTCTCAAGACCGATGACGGCGAGACCTGGGCGGCAGTTTCTTCGGCTCAAGTCAAAAAAGGCGCAAAAGTCACCATTACAAATGCGACTGTCATGAGCAACTTCGAAAGCAAGACCCTGAAGAGGACTTTCCCGACAATTCTTTTCGGCGCATTGGGTACCAAAACAAAGGCGAAAGCACAGGACATGGATATCAAGGGGCTACCATCTTCACACCCGCCCACTGCCAGTATCGACAACACCCCGGTCGCCAAGGCCAGCGGGCCAAACGCGCGGACAGTGGCTGAAATCATTACCCAAAGTACCAAACTCAAGGATAAACCCGTCCTGGTTCGAGGCAGGGTCATCAAATTCAATGCCGGGATTATGGGAAAGAACTGGGTCCATCTGCGCGATGGCACGGGCTCCGCTGCGAACCAAACAAACGATATCCTGGTGACAACTGCAAGTGAAACCAATGTAGGGGATATCGTAACGGCAAAAGGCACTGTTCGTACCGACAAGGACTTTGGTTCGGGCTATTCCTATAAAGTAATCATCGAAGAAGCCACACTGCAATAAAGCAAGAACAAATCGGCCTCACGGCGCCTGAGATTTCGCTTGCTAAGCCGTGAGCCGGTGTTCTCCGCCCGGGTTGAGTCATAGAACTGGGCGAGTTTCGCTGAAAGCGCCGCAGACAGCTAAACACCTTGCTATTAAGTCTGGTATTTTCCCCGTTGGGGCAACTTTCAACCCCAACCCTGTCCGGAACGAGGACAATCTACTGAATTCTGATAAAATTAACGGTAATTTCACACGGGTTATTTTCTTCATGGAAGAACATTGCCCGACATAATAATAAATTCAGGATTCAGGGAGAAAACCGCATGTGCATTTCCATACCATTTATCCGCCCCATTACTGCCGGGGTGGTTCTGGCTTGTGTCGCGGCAATCACCGGCTGCGACCGGAACACGTCTTCTTCGGCTGATATCACGGATTCTCAGGCTATGATGACATCCGCGCCCGCCAGCAGCGTGGTCTCCAATGTCGCCATCAAGGGGGATGAAACCCTCCCGCCCAACCATCCGCCCCTGCCATCGGCACCCCCGCCTCACCCGACCAATTCTGCCAACAATCCCTCTGACCTCAACCAGCAACTTGCCTCTCTACACCCAAGGCAGGCCAACAAGAAAATCAGTGTGTCAGTGCCGGATAGCGTAAAAGGGAAGTGGGCGTCGGCAACCCTTGCCGTCACTGTGGAGAACGGCGCCGAGAAAAAACTCAAACTGGCCATTGGCGAGACGATTTCCCTGACGAAAAACCTGCAACTGCATCTGGTGCATTTCCTGCCGGCCTACACCAGCGATTTACAGACCGTAACAAGTTCTTCCAGCAAACTGGTGAACCCCGCCGTTCAGATTCAGTCTATCTCGGATGGCCGGGTGGAAGCGGAAGGCTGGGTGTTCCAGAAATTCCCTGATTTCAATTCGTTTACTGACGAAAAAATCAAGGTGCGTCTGGTTTCCGCACAGCGCGCCCGGAAATAATGAACGCAAAAATCAATTCATGCGTCAGGCTTTTCCCGGCCAGAGGTATTGTTGAGTTAAAGAACTGCAAGCCCACACAAAAAAGGTACGCTTTATGATGAAACCACGAATCCTTCAGTTCCTCGTCGCCTTGCTCGTCTGCAACAGCCCCCTGTTTGAAGCACGTGCAGCAGACGATGCGTTGCAACGGCAAGAGTTGAACATTGACATCCAGCGCCAGGTGCTTACCCAGAATATCAACCAGAGGGACAAGTTTCTGATCGACTTCAATTTTTCGGCGTTTTTCGGAATGTATGCCTACCGTGAACTGATGCTCTGGGCACAGGCTGCACCCGAACAACAGCGCAGCGATCTCATGGCCATGACACGTGCCGGTCTGGAAGCAGTGGTTCGCGACTCCGGAATGGGCTTGCCGCTACCCAAGTGGAAAGGGAAAGGCCAACCTGTCGGACTGCTTTTCAGCAAAGGTTTACCACGCTATAAGACATTGCCGGATTTTGCGCAACCGGCAACGCTCAAATGGGATCCTGCAGAGTTCGAGCGGCAGACCACCCCGGAATCCATAGGCCAGTCCCTGGCAGCCAAGTCGCTCTTCGTGCAAGCGGATACTTCGCCCGAAGGAAAACAACTCAGAGACATAATGCTGGCATCGGCACTGCTGGAATTCAAGACGCTTCTTCCCCTGCTGAAAAAAGGAGGAAACAAACAGGCTCGCTATATGCCCGCCCTGCTCAAACTGGAAAAAAACAAATGGTCGGTGGTTAACGCCTCCAGTGGACTTTATGGCCAGATGTCGTTAATCCAGGGCCTCACTTATCTGCACGCCATGCTCTCGCAGCCCGCTTTGGGAAATAAGACCGTGGCAGGCAAACCTGTCACAGCCTGGCGCAATAATGTTTATCGCACACTCGAGAGCGTTTACCGCACGGCCATCAAATTGCATTTTATTTCCAGGTCCGGCAGTTTTATCGGCGGTTATGATCCCCGCAAGGGGGCTTCGGAGCGTCTCGGGGCGGATGAAGCGGGTTTTGCGCTGGAAGTGCTGGCGGATATGGCCGCCAACCTGTCAAAGAGCAACCCGCTGCGTGCGGATGCGCTCAAACGCATCAGTGCACAGGCAGACTATGTGGTCGCTCACCTGGACGGAAAGACAACAGCGCCCAAGACCTTCCTGGTAAGGAAAAATCTGACTTTTTCCGGCATGGTGATGCAGCTCGAGTCTCAATTGGCCATCGTCAACGGCCTGCTGGCAGCAGAACAGGCCACTGGCAAGAAGGCTTATGGCAAAACCGCGCTGGCAATTTTCAAAGAAATATTCCAGAAGCAGACGCTCTGGTCCAATCCTGCAGGTATTTTCCGCTCCTCTCCCGGACAGATCGTTTCCGCCTATGATGGACGAACGTTCGGCTTGGCATTGGCCACTTGGCGGCGGCTGGAAAAAGAACTGCCGCCCGGCGAGGCACAACAGCATGGTACTCGTTTGATTGAGGCAATACTCAAACAGGGCGGGCTGCAACAGGCCGAAAGTCCCGCCACAGGCGAGCCGAAACAGCCGGAAGATTTCATCCGGGACGACCTGCCGCAACTGCTTGACAGCCTGGTCGCCCTGAAAAAGGAAGAGAGGGCGGAAAAAATCGCACCAGTTATCAACAAGCTGACCGATCAGGATGCTGACAACATACCGGGTTGCCGCTTCGGCGGTGGACGCTTCGGCGCAGCACCTGTGCTTGTCATCCAGACCAGTATCAGAACGACATTCGACCCCCCATCGCCTCCGGCTTCTTCGCCTTCGGTAGCGACTGCAACCCCATAGAGGAAAACATTATGAAACCGACCTTTATTATTCTCATCCCGCTTCTTCTGTTCAGCACCCATGCTGCAAACGCTCTCGACGGCATGGGTGATTCACCCCGGGGGAAAAAAATCTTTTCCCAGCGTTGCGCCATGTGCCACGGCGAAGATGGCCGTGGAAACAACGGCATGGCCGCAGACCTGGTCGGAGAGTGGCAACGCCTGACAAAATCTGATCAGGAACTGAAACACAATATCCAGTCAGGCTTTAGTACACCGGGGAAGACGTACACAGCCGGGCAGTGCCCGCCCCAGAATCTGAATGACCGCGACATGGAAGATGTGCTGAGCTTTCTGCATAGTGTGTTTGGTACATCCCAGTCCGGCTTTTGATGCCTGAGATTCGCCCGGCTAAGCATCAATCGTGAGCGCCAGACTAGAGAGTCTCTCGCTCACTCTGAATTATTGCGGCAAAGCAAGACTATTTGAAAAATTCTCAACCAGGAAAGGCAAATATTATGTTTAGCGAAGCAGCCAATATTATGTCCAGTGAAGCCAACACCAGTTCCATCACCAAAAACGGAATCAGCCCGCGTGATCCGCTCATCGCACTTTTGCTGTCTTTCTGCCCCGGCCTGGGTCAGCATTATGCAGGCTACCTGAAACGCGGCATTCTGCTCTACGTTACCCTGATCATCGTCTCCTGGCTGGCAGCGTTCGCTTTCATGTCAATCCAGAGCAGATTCAGCATTATCTTGCTCTGCGTGCCATTCGTTGGAGTGGGATTGATCGCTTTCGATGCCTGGAACTGTGCACGCCGCCAACCCCGCGACTACCACCTGCAATGGTTCAACCGGCCCTGGATTTATGCGTCTGTTTTTCTTGCCCTGCTGTTTACGGTCAACCCCTTGATGGATTTTCTGGTAGGTAAACAGGTCGTGAGGGCTTTTTTCATGAATTCCTCCAGCATGTCGCCAACCATCCTTGACCGCGATATTGTGCTGGTTGATAAACTTTCGTTCCCCAAACGCGGCGAAATCGCACTCATCAAACTGGGGAAAAGCAAGCCCACCACCGGCCTGACCCAGATTATCGACGATCAGCTCATCAAGCGCGTTATCGCCGTTCCAGGCGACACACTTGAAGTCCGGAACGATGAGGTATGGCTCAACGGCAAAAAGATTGAGGAACCCTACGCCCATTTCAATGGCACACTCCGCCTCAACAGCATGCAGGCATCGAATTTCGGCCCCAAACAGGTTCCGGCCAAATCCTATTTCGTCATGGGCGACAACCGTCACGAAAGCATAGACAGCCGTATCCTCGGCTTCATCCCGGAGGATCAGATAGGGGGCACGGTTACCAAGCTGTTCTGGTCGTGGAATTTCGATGACGGCGGCATCCGCTGGGATCGCACTGCAAAAAGCCTGAAATAATCATCTCCAGCCGAAACCCGGCTTGCGCCGTCCGAATCTGGATGCCGCAAGCCGTTTTTTTCGCTTACTGAAACAGGTATTGCCCGTGAATGCTGTGTCTGACCAGCAGCAACCCGTACGTGGTGAACAACATCATGACGTAGGGTAGCAGTGCCAGTGCCGCCCAGCGTTTTCCCTGCCAGACCGGTTTGTGGCGCAGATGAATGACGAAAGCATAGGCCATGATAGTAGCGAACGACCAGCTCTCGATTGGATCCCAACCCCAGTACCGCCCCCAGGCCAGACTGGCCCAGTAGGATCCCGCCGCCACCATTGCCGACCAAAAAAAGAAAGCCCAGTTCGCAAACCTGCCAGCCAGCACCGGCAAATCCGGACAGGAAATGCGACCTGACAACCATGCAAAATGCACACCCGCCGCCAGTGTCCCCGCGCCAATGGCAATCGAATTGAGCTGGGCGTGGATAATCAGCCAGTTGGTACGCAAAGACGGATCCATGGGAAAGCTGCCATGGCTGTAAAACAGCGCCCACACCACCCCTGCACCCGCAATGGCCAGGGTTGTCAGTCCGGCTTGGCGCAATTCCGGCAACCGCCACTGCACCAGTAAATAAAGGCCGGAGATCATCAGCGAATCCACCGTCAGATCTTCGTACCGGGTCACGATGGGAATCTGCCCGATGTCCTGCCAACGCAGGACCAGCAAACCAGAGTGCAGCGCAAATCCAAATGTCGCCAGTGCAATTGCGAGTCGGCCCAGGCGAGCTTGCTGGAACCAGAGCAATGCTGCCGCCGACAGGTAACAAACTGCAATTCCGCCCTGGGTAATCGTAATCGCGCTCACGCTCCACGCTCCCACTCGCGCCACTGACGTTCAAAGCGCCAGTCGTCGCGCATGACCCAAGCCTCAAGCCGCCACCCATCACCATCGCGGCGCAAACGCAAGCGGCGCGGGCGAAACAGCAAGTGCAGCGCAAATCCGGCCAGGGCGAGAATAAATCCGGCAAATACCCATGGCAGCGCCTGGTCGGAAGATAGATAGAGCCCCGCCCAGGGGAGCGTACCGATAAATACCAGTTTATATACGCCCAGATCAGCTGTTTCGCCCGGTGCCAGAATGCCGTCGAATACCGGATTGCCTCGATGCTCAGCCTGGAGGCGCAAACGCGGTTCATTTCCAGGCGTCAGGATCATGCGGAAAAGCACCGGCGTTTCTTCGAACAACATTGTTTCATCTCGAGTCAGAGGCTTGTTTGTCCCCCAGAATTCACGCGCCACCTTGAAATTGATCAGCAGACTGCGGCGTTGCCCGTCCGGCAGGATGCGTTCGAATTGCGCCGTCTGTCCCACGTTCTTGTCCAGGAATATCTGATACGGGCCTACCCGCAACGGATGATTTACCCACAGCGTCTCATGACGCAAGGGACCGCCTGCTTGCTGCAGCGATACCTTTGCCTGTAATTCACGGTAGTGCCCGTTTTCCATCTCCACCTGCAATGCATCGAGGCGCAAACGAAACCCCATGTCCCCGTCGGGCTGGCGCGATCCCTGTTCCAGCAGCAATTTGCCTTTCGCCCCGGCGAGCACTTCTCCCGCGGCCAGTTCGAAATGCGCTCCCAATCTGTCTGAACTGTTTATGTAAGCGGCTGCGATAATTACGATGACCCCGGCATGGAGCAGGGGTAACCCTGCCAGTCCCCAACTGCCGTAACGGCGTCCGTTCGGGCCGGATTCCGGCAGGGATCGCAGAGATAGCGGAAGAACGGAAAGGAATAAAGTTCGAGCGGAGGAGTTCCCCCTGAACCAGGCCAGTTGATAAGCCACATGAACAACGATGCCCGCCGCCAGATTCACGAGCAGGGCCGCATAGAGGGAAAAAAATAACTTCGACGCGTACACGTCCGCAAAACCGGTGCGTTCCAGCCACACGGAAACTACAGGCCATGCGTTGTACCAGTCCGTCAATTCCTGTGTGGATAGCCGTCCGCTTTGCGGCAAGGTGCCGCCTGCAACTGCCATCAGCAACAGCCCGCCGATCAGCGCCAGCGCAAGGTCAGACGAGGCCAGCAGCCTGAAGAAACGGCTTTTCAAAAACGCTCCCGTCTCCCGCACTTACATGCAGGAACCCACACCGGCTCCGGTATGACACAGACTTCTCGTCCAACTACCGCTCGCCACTGTATCGACGTTCAGCGTTGAAGGAATGCCGTACAGGCTGCTGCCAGCGATGGGATATTTGCTGTGACTGTTGTAGGGTTCGGGGTCGGGGAAATCGGTGCCATATACCAGCATGGCGCGCCGTTTCCAGCCATGTGGCACGGCGGAATGACAACCCGCGCAGGGTACCTGGCGCAATTCAAGGTGGCGGAAATGCAAGTTCATCATCGGACCTGTTCCGGTCATTCCGCTGGGCCCGCTAAACCCGGTTGACTGCCAATCGGTCGACGCTCCGCCGAATCCGCCATACACCGAAGCTTTATGGCATTTGAAACATAGATGGTCTTCGGTATTGCTGACACCTGTTGAAGCGTCATATGGCGATGACAAAATCGGCCAGGTATCCGCACCATGCAGTCCTTTCGGCCCGGGAGCGTTATCGGAATGGCATTCCGAGCAGGTCATGGTGGAAGTCGGTGTCATGCCGTTGATCAGTGAGGACGAGTAATCATAAGGAGTTGCCCCAACAGTCATCGTGAAACTGTTCTTGCCCGGCGTCACAACCGGATGGTAAGCGGCGTTGTTGGGGTTGAACTCCAGCGCCTGGTCTGTATTGACCCCGCCGGCAATCAGGCCAAAGGGATCGTTCGGCGGCAAGGGGCCAAAGGCGTAATAGGAATGGCACTTGAAGCATAGCTGATACTGATACTGGACATCAGGCACCTCGGTATATGAGGTGACCTGTCCCCACAGCCCCGGCCAGGTAGGCTGCACTCCCCACACACCCTTGTTAACAGGTGCTGCCAGATTATTGGTGGGATTGGGGAGCGTGGGCGACACGCCCGGGGATACCGCATGCGGGTTATGGCAGTCTTCGCACTCGGCATGACGGTTGGCGAGATCTGCCGGATCCTCGCGTACTGTGCCATCTGTCTTCCGCCTGGGGTTGTGCTGACCGGAGGTTGTCTTCGCCGGGTGGCTGTACATTTTGTTAAATGCCGCATCAACGTTTTTCGTAAGGCTGGCTACATTGCCGTTGTGACAAACAAGACAAACACCCGATTCGCCATCCTGTTTCAAAAGGCGGGTGAAAGAGGAATTATGCGACTGGTGGCAACTTTCACAGCCGTTGGTTCTGGGCGTGGAATTTGTATCATTCGGCAGATCCTGCCCGGCGATGTGATAGGGATTGGTGCCAACACCGTTCCACTGCGCAATGGATTCGCGATGCGAGTTGTTGGGAACAGTGTCCCAGAACTGTTTGATGTGGCAAGTCTTGCATAGAGGCGATCCATAGCCGCCAGCCTGGTAGCCGGTATGCAGGAACTTGGGGTTGACGTCGTTATGTGGATCGTGGCAACTGGTACATTGCATCTGGCCGCTGTTGTCGGGCTTGATGGTGTCCCCAAGCAGTGCGGGCGATACCATTTCCGGATTGGTGGCAACAAGATTGGCGTCATATGCAAAGGAAACCGGATGATCGTTACGTAAATCGGTGCCCAGATTGGATGTTCCAGTCAACGATCCCGTCAGTCCGGGGACCACGACTTGTCCGTAACCTAATGGGTAATGCAGGTTCTTCACCCCGCCCAGCGCCACCGTGCCATCGTGACAGGTCAGGCATGTTTTGGAAGCACCTGTCGGCTGTCCCGGCGCAGCAGCTGCCAGCGTATTGCTGGTATACGGGGTATACGTCGCTGCCGATTGACTATGGTTCCACAGTGGGGCTACGGGATCGCCGTTGTGCATGGTGTGGCAGAAGGAA
Organism: Sideroxydans sp.; assembly: GCA_050287265.1. GTDB lineage: Bacteria > Pseudomonadota > Gammaproteobacteria > Burkholderiales > Gallionellaceae > Sideroxyarcus. The sequence continues at coordinate 30,470 of JBNKBO010000006.1, forward strand.
CAAAAACGGGTTTCAGTCGTTGCCTTGAAGGTACCCGGCCCGGTCGCGGAGAGATTGTGCCTGGATGTGGCGACGTCGGCTTTGCCGGGCGTAGCCCAGCCTGCCAGTCCGGAAACCAGCAAAATGGTGGCTAACCATGTGTATTTGCGTGCTTTCATAGCGAAAAACATCCATTCAAATATCGTGATAGATCCCCATCATTCAGGCTCGGCCTGCTTGTCCATGCATATGATCTACTTGGCATTCTGACCTCCCAGATACTGGAATATCTGCACCCGGTTGTTGTAGGAATCCGCCACATATATCCGGTCATGCTCATCAACGAACAGTCCCGTCGGCAACCAGAATTTCCCGGCTTCCTGGCCAGCAGCGCCCCAGTACAACAACAACCTCCCGCTATTGTTAAACACCTGAATGTTGTCGAATACCGCATCGGCAACATATATATGGCCTTCGCTGTCAAACCCGACCCCCTTGGGTGCTGCAAAAGCGCCCGATCCGTCGCCCTGTTTTCCGAAAACGCTAATCAGCTTTCCTTCGGTATCGAAAACCTGAATACGCATATTCATGCTGTCAGTGACGGCGAGATCTCCCTTGCGATCCAGCGCGGCGAAAACGGGGAAATTGAATTCCCCGCGCCCTTCGCCCCGCCGACCAATCACGCTGCTTACCTTTTCTGTTGCCAGATCGATTACCTTAACGTCGTGGGATGGCACATCCACCACATACAGCCGCTTACGCTTCCGGTCGATCGCCAGTGCAGCCGGACGCTTGAGCCAGGCGGCAGTTTCCAGCATGTGATCGAATTCCCCATCGGGTCTGAACACGAAAATGCTGGCTAGTTCGCCATCGGCTACGTAAATGTAATCCTTGTCGTCCACCGCCAGACCGATCGGCAGGCGCATTGATTGCTGACCACTGCCACGCAGGTATTCATATTCACCCTTGCTACGATCAAAAACATGCACCCGTCCGGTCTTGGCATCTGCTACCAGCAAGCGATCACGGCTATCCACGACCACGGCCATGGGACGCGTCATCTTTTCGCCTTCTTCTTCGCCACGGATGAAATTCCAAAGCTTGCCCCAGAAGCCTACCTTGTGCCCGATATCCTCAGGCGTTGCAACCGATCCCATATAACGAATGCGCGCCTGCTGCGGGGGTTGCGGCCAGACCAGATCGGGTACGGCAACAACATTTCCCTTTGCTTGCGATTTTGTCTCGGCAGGCGTGGAATCCGCCGTCCAGGCGGATGCTGGCACCAGCAACAAAATGCCTAACGCGAATGACAGAATTGTTATTGATCCTTGTCGCATCATTGCTCTCCCCTATCGCTATTTGTATATGTCACGCATGAATCCTGTCATCTGCCAACTTTGACCTTACCTGAAAGTCGCATGTTTTTTGCGCGACATTGCGCCATGGAAATATTTGTAGCGGAACAACGCATCCAGGCCGTGACAATTGGTACACAGCGAAAAGTCGCTGTTATTTCTCAGGAAACTGGTGCGCGAATCCCCCTCTGTGTTGCGGCCTCTGCCCTCTTCTGCCTTGCGCGGATCCCACTGATGAGCATTATGGCAGGTCGGGCAGGTAATTATACCCGAGCTGCCACGTAGGCCATCTGGCGTGAACGCGGGGAAATAGCCTCCGTCTTTGCGCTGCATATCGGGGTTGGAAAGAACCTTTACAGTAGGGGGGTGGGTTGCCTTGACCGGCAACTTGGCAGCAGCCACCTTATCAGTGGCATGACAGGAGCGGCACAGACGCTCCAATACGTCGTTGCCCACCCCCAATGGACGGGCCCACAGATATTTCTGGGATTCTGCATTGTGCACCAGATGGCATTGTCCGCACACCCCGGATTGTCGTGCAGTTTGACCACGGACGTTGGTCGCTTTGGGTGCGGTAACAGTCAGATCATGGTCGGTTTTCTTTACCCACTGTTTGTTCTGGTGGCAATTTGCACAGAGCTGGGGCGAAGGCGAAGCCGGCAAACGCAGAAAGCTGTCCGCCGGTCCTCCTTCCACTTTGGTTTTGGCACCCGCTTTGCTGGAAGGATTCGCCGCATCCCATAGGTGCGGGTCATGACAGGTGGCACAGCTAACCTTGCCGTTGACGTTGTCCTTTTTGCCTGCGGCGGTATATAAAGGCAACGTGGTCTTGCCGCCAATATTTTTCAGATCCACCTGCAACGGATGGCTATTGGCGCCAGTCTGCTTTTTCGCCGCGATACCTTCGTCACGGTGGCATTCCCTGCACAAGGCTTCGATGCTGTCCTGCCCCGGCCCGGTCGCACGCGCCCACAACTTGGCTTCCCCCCCGTTATGCGGTATGTGACAGGCACCGCACAAGCCAGATTCCGCAGTCGTGCGGCCTTTGCTGTTTTTCGCATCGGGCGCTGAAATAACAAGGTTATGCTTGGATTGTCCTACCGGCACTTTGTTTACATGGCAATTGGCGCACAGCGTGCTTTTTTTATCGTTCGGCAGACGCAGGAAGCTATTTTTACCCGTACCCGTGGTATTGAGCGGATTGCCGGAGGGGCTGCCCTTTTTCAGCGGCGACCAGTTGTGTGGGTCGTGGCAGGTACCGCAAAATACTTTGCCCCCTTCAGTCACGGGCATCCCGCGATCATCGTAGAGCGGCAATACCTTATCCGGTTGGGCAATACTTTCCGGCGGCACCGTCCATTTACCGTCCTTCGCTGTCACGCCGATATTGGCAATGGGCACGCCAAAGGGATGGTTGTTGGCACCAATGGCTTTTTCTTTCGCTATCCCTTTTGGATTATGACAACTCAGGCAGATGGCGGCGGCCGGCTCCGCCCCGGCTTTCGGTTCGCGCGCCCACATACGCGCACCTTTACCGTTGTGGGGCAAATGACAACTGGCGCAAACACCCGACTTGGCAGGTGTCTGCCCTTTGATATTGCGCGCCGTAGGGGCCATGACCGTCAGATCGTGCTTGGTATTCTCGACGCTAATCCTGTTTTTGTGGCAGGTCAGACACAGACCGGCTTCGGGACCATTGGCCTTGCGCAGGAACTTGTTTTCGCCCGAACCTTTATCGCCCGGTTTGGAGGTTTTTTCCGGGTCGCGCGGATCCCACTGGTGAGGATCGTGACAGCTGGGGCAACTGACACGTCCTTTGCCATCCCCTACTGATTTTATGCCTTTCCTGGTATAGCCCGGAAGCGCTACCGTCTCCTCCAGACGGGCCATATCGCGCCCTACCGGATGGGTAAATTCGCCCACGAGCTTATCCTTGGCCAAACCGCCCTCGCGGTGACAGGACAGGCACAAGTCCGACACCGGATCCTCGCCCTGTTTTAGCGTGCGCGCCCACATTTTCGGCCCTTGCCCGTTATGCGGCAGGTGGCAGGCACTGCACGCCCCGGCCTTGCCCACTTCCTGGCCGCGCACATTTTTGTCAGTCTCGTCGACCAATTTCATATTGTGCTTGGTTTTTGCCACGCGCCGCTGCTTGATATGGCAATTGCTGCACAGTTCGGAATTGGCGTTTTTTTCCACCAGCAGCTTTTTCTCCGGTGCACCGTGAACGCGGTGGCAGGACTGGCAAATTACGCTGCCATCAGTTCCGAATTTGGCGCCCCCCTCCGTCAGTTTGTGCGGAATTCCCTTCAATTCCTCAATTTTTTTCAATTCTTCCAATACCGGGTGGTTTCCCTCGGCCGTACCCGTGCTGCGATTCAAATGGCAGGCCATGCACATGCCGGAATTGGCATTTTTTACGCGCAAAAATACAGTGGCAGATTTGTCCCCCCACTGCACGCTGTGCGCGCTATGGCAGGTTCCGCAATAAACCTTGCCATTGTCATTGAGCGGAAACACCGTCTTGCCCTCAATAGTCGGGATATTTACCTTGTTCGACGGTTTTACGCCGATAGGGTGAAAGTTCTGGCGGTTAGTCCACGCAAATCTGGAGTCGAGCACGAATCCATCATGACAGGAAAAACACATGCGATCGTTGCTCACCACGTCCTGCCTGCCGGTTGGCATCACCGGCCTGGGGTCGTAGGGGATCAGCGTTGTGACATCCTTGCGGTTGAAATCGACCAGCCACATGATGTGGCAGTTGGCGCACTCACGCTGCGGTGAAATATCCCGAGCCGCCTCCGCATCTTGCACTTGAACAGACTGGAGCACGAACAGCAATGCCAGTTGCAGGACTGACCTGGCACAACGCCTTGTCAGACAGAGAATGAAGCACGGCGCGCTTTTGCCATTCATGTTATGGCTTGTTCGATTTCTGCGCCTTACGTGATGTCTTCGCCTTCGGCGCATCGAATGAATTTCGCCACCAGGCACGCGGATCGCGTTTCATCTCATCAGTAGAGGGCTGCTCCGATGACTTTCTGGATGAACCGAATAGCGTCCCTTTGCGCGATTTGTTGGTATCGTCAAGGAATATGGTGGGGAGATAAAACTCCTTGTATTTCTCCGTGATGCCGACGATGTTCACGTTGGTCAAGGCAGCGATGCGTTTGTCGGAGAAGCCTAGCGCGCGAAATGGCAGGAAACTATTCTCCTCTGCCGCATGGCAACGGGTACAGAAACGTCCGACAGCGCTTACCTGGCTGTGGAATGCCTTCTTGATCGCCCCCATATCCTGGTCGGAAAGCTGGCTACGCAACTTGATGAATTCCTGCGCCTCGGGTGCGTCTTCGGTAATTTCCAGCAAAGTCTCTTTTCCATTGACCGTGGTATAGGCCACAATCTTGGAATAGTAGTCGTCTGTTTCCTGCAGATATCCACCATTCGGGTCAACATCCGTCCCGAATGGTTTTCCCTTGACCTTAATTCCGGAATAGTTGAGCCAGCGCAGCGTCATGGCGCTTTCCGGCACCTTGCGATCATTGGTGTGGCAAGTCATGCAACCGACGTACTGGGTGTGCATATTGAGCAATGTACGGATCATCGGTCTTTTTGCGTGTGGAAAATCACTGTGGCAGGTATAGCAGATCGGGCGCTTTCCGACGGTCAGGATATTTTCTTTGGGTGTATTGTGGAAGTGCTTGATTTTTTCCTTCTGCCGTATGATGTCCAGCTTGGCCAGCAACTTGGGCTCCTCCGGTTCCTTCTTGCGTCCACTCATCACGGAATAGACCGAGGCTACCAGCAATACGGAAATGATGACCCACAGCAGAGATGACACCATCCATGACCAGACAGGGTGATTGAGGCGCCGGCCGGAAATACCGAACAGGTCATGCCTGAGTTCGCCCGGTATACGCGCCTTGTGGTCGATAATAATCAGCACCGCAATGGCGAAGAGGATCAACAACACCACTGCCAGCGCGATAAAAGTGCTTTCTATTTCAACAAAACGATGCATGGTCAGTCCTTAAAGTTTTCATCATTCCTGGGTCAACACCAGCCAGATCGCATAAAGCCCGAACAGGGTCCACGCCAGCACAAAAACCAGCGAGCTGTAGGCTAATACTTTTTGCCAGGGTTTAAGCCCGGTTCTCATATGGTTCGACGTCCGAATAAAAAAATATCAAACACTTCAACAAGCGCATGGTGAACTGAAATCCGGCCAGCGTTGCTCCAGTGCGACGAATAAACCGTCTCATTCATGTGGTTGGGTTCCCTGCATTTCGCTTTTCCCAAATAATGTCCTGAGGTAGCGACGTTCCTCCGGCATGGTCACTATGCAGCGCAAATATTCAAGAAAATGCTCTTCGATCTGATGTTCGCGCGTGATCTTGCCGGTGAGAAAGGTCCACTGCATTGGGAAGCGGCCCGGGGCAAGATGGACGTTGTACCAGTGCCAGAAAGCGACCACCAGCAGCGCAAGCAAGGCTTCGTGCGGATGAGACAAACGCATCATTTCCTGGAAATGCGATGCCATCTCCACCGGCATGATGCTGGCCCAGACATCCGGAAACAGGAAAGTCGAGCCGGAAACCACCATTACTGTGTTGCCAAAGCCTGCGGCAAAATAATGTATTTTCTGTTTGTACATGAACTTGTCCATTTCGGGCCGCGTGCTGCGGTTCCCGCTGAAAAACAGCATGTCTTCCTTGAAATCGTGAACATCTTTCCTGCCCGGCAAGACGGTGCGGCCGAACTCAAAGGTACGGGCACGCAATTTGGCCATCGTGCCCAGGCCGATGGTCAGAAAGTGATAGATCATGGCAAAGATCATCGTCACTGCCAGTGTGCGGTGAATCACCCGTGTCACATCCAGCCCGCCCAGCAAGGAGTTGAAAGGCTGTGCCCAGATGGCATTGTTGTAATGAATGGGCAAGCCGGTAAAGGCCAGCAGCAGGAATGTGCTGAAAATCAGCAGATGCTGGATGCGGATGTGAATGGAGTAGCGATAAAAATCCCCAATGGGATTCGAATCCACATTCTTGTACAGCATTGAGCGATCTTCAGGCAGTAACGCAATCACTTCCTCAATGTCGCGCTCATCCTCCGCATTCACCCTGTTGTGGCGCTTGGCGGTATCCAGTACCTCGCGTGCTTCTTGTGATAATTTCATGTTCAGCGTGTCCTTATGCGTCTAATTTTATATTCTGCTTTCGCCGACTTCCCGGCTTGCGCGGATTTCATCGGAGAGTGCGATTGCTCTTGCGTCGTGTGCGCCGCCACCACGATGACCCGTCACGGAAGCGCCAACTCGCCCCGTCACGCCAGCGGCCCCATGTTTCGAATGCGGCCAACCCCACCAGCAACGCCAGCACACTATCGCCCACGATCGTGTAGATCAGCTCGGCGTAATGCTTGAACGGATTGCCTTCTTTCTTGCTGGTTGGATGCGGATCGAGCGCGGCATAGTTCTTGTCGGCCATAACATGGCATTTCTTGCAGGTCTTTACCCTGTTCTCTGCACTTACCGGGGATTTCGGGTTGCGTGAAGGAAGCAGTTCATGCACGCTCATGAAGTAGTTCACCGCTGAGGCATGACAATCCAGGCAGTTGGCTGCTTTTTCATTGCCGTACTTGACTACCTTGCCATGAAAGCTTTCCTTGTAGGATTCCGCCGCAATCGGATATTTCCGCCCCAGCTCGCGCCCTTCTTCCTTGGCAGCCTGCTCGTGGCGCTCCAGCAATTGTCTGTCGGCATGGCATGAAGAGCACATGGCAACAATTTCCTGCGAAGAGCGTTTGACTTCACGAATACGACGGCTGGTGTGGTTGTACCATTTCTCGGCAAATTTGACGTCCTCGTGGCAAACCACGCAACGATCCACAATATATTTGGGCGGCGCCTCTTCCTTTGCGTTGTAGAGCGGGTTGGTGTGGCAGGTGATGCAATAGGGTTTATCGGCATCATTGCCCTTGGCAATTTTTCCGCGAGCATGGACGCTTGTTTTATAAACCTCATAAATCGGTTTGTGGGTAAAGGGCTTGCCGGTAGCCGGGTTCTTGATCGAATGACACTCCGAATTGCAGGTCACCCCTTCTTTGACCGGTTTGTGCGGCAACTCCTGAATATAGCTGTGACAGTCGCGACAGGGGACGTTTCGGTGCACGGTTTTCGAAAAAACGTCAGGCATGATGTAGTAGGATTTCTGCACGCCATCCTCTGTCACGCGCCCCATTTTCGGGTATTTGTGACACATCAGGCAGTTTTCATCATCCTCGAAAGCCAATGCCGACCCGGCATGCCCCAGCAATAAGGACAACATAACTGCAACGCACCCTCTGATCAGTATTTCCATACTCGAATTCCCTTTGCGATTTCGGCACATCAACTGCGCCATCATATATTCCCTGTTACCGCCAGATTATGCCTCTTCAGCCTTACTCGGTTCCTTCCCGAATCTGCCTCTGCTTTGTTCACCGCACCCACATTTTTTATATGTGGCACAACAATATGCCCGCAATTGGCGGGTTCCCTAATGCTATTACTTTTTCGGCTTTGAAGTCCGTCCCTGGCCGGATTTTTCTGTCCATGCCGCACCAGTACCGGTCAGCAGGAATTTGGGAATATAAAAATTGCTGTACTTCTGTACCATTCCCACAACCTCTGTGTTGGTCAGTTGCTGTATACGGCGTGGCGGGTAGCCCAGTTCGTCAAACGGAATGTATGGCTTCTGTTTTGAAGTATGGCATCCGTCGCAAAAAAACGGTTTCTCGTCCACCATCCGGTGAATGACCTTCTTCATTTTGGATTGGGCGGTTGAACTGAGACCTTCCTTGTTAACCAAGTATTCCTTTACGAACGCCCTTTCGCGATCATCGTTAAGAAAACGGAAACTACCGTCATCCTCCAGCGTCCCCGGCGCGATTTTGGTTCCATAGTTGCCGTATCGCTCTTTCTCAGTTGCGACCAGCCCCGGCGGGTTGGCGGTCAACTGTCCGTTTTCCTTGCTGTACCAGCGAAACGCCCAGGCTTCCTGACCCGGTTTCGGCCTGATGTGACAGGTTTCGCAGGCGAGGTAAAACGCATGCATATTCAGGAAAGCACGAATGGTCTTCGACTTGTCGTGGGGTATTGCACCATGGCAACTCACACATACGTTGGTTTCATCCGGCTCTACCGTCATGCCGATATGGTGAAAGTGCCCTTTCACGTACTGTTCTTTCACGACGGTGTAGCCGAGGTCGGTGGAGGCAGTCTCTTTCTGCTCCGCCATGATCTTCCTCATTTCCATTTCTTCATAGGAAGCCAAATCAGGCTTTTTCACCTTCACACCCGGCTTCTGTTTTTTTTCAGGCTCTTCATGCTGACCTGCATGACTGAAAATGACAGGGTAAATGAAATTACCGTACCAGACCGCAAAAGCGATCAACCCGATAACGTAAAGTTTGCCCATCAGTATTTTCATTCGACTTAACATTTCAATTCTCCGGCCCTTAATGGTGCTGAGGTTTGATCGCATCCTGGAGGCCTTCTTCATTCATGATCCGCACATACTCCGTATAGTGTTCGTGGATCATGTCATCCTCCGAGAGATAGCCGGTGATGAAAACAGTACCCAGGGGAAATTTCTCCGGCGAATAGTGCACGTTGTACCAGTGTACGAAGAACAGGAACAACGCGGCCAGCAATGCCTCATCGGTATGCATGATGTACATGGCGTTCATCGCGATGCCAGGAATGAAGTGGCTGAATTCATCGCGCCACCACAGAATGAATCCCGCCGGGCCCAGAATGGGGATACCCCAGTACGGTGCGTAATAGTCGAATTTCTCTTTCCACGACATGTGGTCGTAGCGCGGAGGCCGTCTGGTGAAATACAGCAGATACTTGAACATGTCGATCATGTCGTAAAAGTCTTTTTTGTTCGGCACCATATCCTGTGCCAGGAACTCCTTGACGACATTTCGCAGCGTCAGCTGCCCTTCTTTTTTCAGGCGCAACACACGCCGGGTATAAAACAGATACATCCAGTAAATGGTGTGGTAGACAAACAGACCTAGCAAGATGGTACCTGCAACGTGGTGAATCACCGGTGCAATACTGATTCCGCCGAACATATTGAAAATTGGCTCCGCCCACGCCTGATCATGGTATTTCAGCGGGAATCCGGTCAGCGATAGCAGAATGACGGTAGTGAACAAAACAATGTGCTGAAGCCGCTGATGCAGAGAGAAGCGGAAGAAATATTTCTTCCCGTTTCTTTCGACAATTTTTTGATATTTTTTCATAAATCAATCCTCTAACCGTATACATTCACGACTGGTCACTCGTCGTGATCGTCATTCATCTGTTTAGTGAAGCTGAAGTTCGGAAAGAGCCTGCGCAGCAGTTCCAGAATGATGAGAATCAGAAAAAAATACATCACGCCTGCCATGAGCGCCGTAAAGAATTTCAGCATGTAATACTGCATCGGGTATTTATCTTTATCGTAGGTGACGTGAACCCTGAAATCGGCCAGCTGCGGACCCGCTTTTGCATGACATTCCGAAGTGCGGCAGGTGGTTGCCACATTTTTCTTGTAGCTGGCCGATGTCGGAGAGTCTTTGGCCTCGATAAAATGCACACCCTCACCCTTGACCACGTGGCAATCCATGCAGTCCGGCGTTTCTTCAGAACCAAAACGAATCGCCTTCCAGTGATAGGTTTCCTTGTAGGAGGTCACCACATCGTCAAGCTTGTGGCGTTTCTGGAATTCCTTGTCGCCGTGGCACTTGGCGCAGATACCCACGATTTCCGACGGTTTGCGCATCTTTTGCAGACGCGAAGTCACGTGTTTGTAGAAGGATTCGGCGAATTTGCCGGTGCGATGACAGGTCTTGCAGCGGCTTATCCCGCGCTCGGAGATGCCATAGGATTTGCCTTTAAAAAAGGACAACGGCCGGTACAATGGCTCTTCGTGACAATCCTTGCAAGCGGGGTAGTCCTGCTCGTTCTTCTTGACGTTGCCGTCAGCATCAAGCTTGCCGTGAACGCTCTTGGCCAGCAGATCCGACACCGGTTTGTGCGAAAAATTTTTCTGTCCGGAGGGCTCGGTCAAATGACATTCGGTAGTGCAATCCACTTTTTTGGCCGGATTGTGCGGGACTTTGTTGATATCCCGATGACAATCCAGACACTTCACCCTGACATGAGGGCCTTCCTCAAACAGGGCTTCGTTGATGTAAAACAGGCGGAATTTTCCATCTTCATCAATACGGCTCAGGCCCCGATGTTTGTGGCAGAGAACGCAATTCAATTCATCCGCAGCATTGGCCACGCCTGCAACACCGCAAAGAAGCAGCGCCGCGAGAAACAAATTCGCGCGTTTATTCAAGAATGACGCTCCCATCAATCTGACCTTTATAATAATTCTCTAATTATTTTGTTTTTTCTTTATTCCTGCTGCCTTGTAACCATATGGCAACCCAACGCATTCTTGCCGTTGCAACACGACAAGTCTGAAACCAGTTCGGTTGGGTAGTGCCATTTGCAGCCCGAATTCATCTCCACAAAACCAGGTTGCCAATTTACAACGTTTTATTTATTAATAACTAATACACTTTCACTCAATGACCAGACTGCAACAATTCCCCCAACTCTCGCAGGAGAGTTTCGCGAAAATACGCTCCATGAGTATTACTGCGAACGCCCGAAAGCAATAAAAACAATCGTTACCAACATTGAAAAAAGTGCAATCCAACCTGTAACCGTTATCAGCATACCGACAGCATTGTCAGATCCGCCCTCTCCTTTTGCTGACATTCCCATAAACCCACCCATTTCCTCACCGTACCAGATACAGCCCAGCGGCAGGACGACAATAATGACGGCAAAATGAAATGTTGCGTCACTTCCGGAGAAATATGCGAAACCTAAACAGGCAAGCGCCACCAACAGCGACACGGATCGGCCAATTTCCACACGAATCCCGCCTTTTCATACAGTCCACGTTGTGTACACGCTCCCACACCACTGAAGCGCCTGAAATCATGCTAAAACGGGTTATTGACAACCATTACTAGCCTTGTTCTGAAATTTATTATATATGTATTAGTTTTCTTCATCCACAATATTAAGATTGTTAACGTATAATTAACCTTATTGTTAAAATGACTAATATGAGCTAAATAATTGAAGGGAAGGTAGTTGTCCTGAAACCTCAATCATGGGACCGCACCACCAGAAGTCCAAAAGCAAGAGGGAAAGCCACATGCAATTCTCCTGATTTACGCTGCCAATCGTATAAATATGGCCTCACTGGCAACTTCGCCAAAATGGGCGCCATATCAGATTAGTGCGTATCGATTCGAAAATAGCCCGTTTCTGTTCAGCAGGCAGGGCTACTTAAGTTTTACACAAGTTGTACATTTCAATAACAATCGCCACTGCTACGGGAGCTATGCTGATGGGTGAGTGCACAATCAAAACTCGCGCAATTGATGCGAACGAACACCATTCAAAGTTTTTGAGACTATTGCGACTATCCATCACCGCCTTGTGTGCCGTCTGGATGGATGTATCGTTTGCCATCGACAACCCAGTCACTTTAGAAAAATCAACTGTTTACAGCAGTGCCGCCAGTTCTCCTGCAGCCGCCATTCCGCGCGCCGGTATACCCACAGCTGATATTCGGCATTTATTCGACATTACAGGCAAGGACGACAACCAACTTTCCCTGCCTACCGACGTGGCAGTCGGAAAGGACGATCGCGTCTATGTGGTTGACGGAGGAAATCATCGTATTGTTGCCTTTAATCAAAAAGGGAAACAGATTTTTACCTTCGGCAAGAAAGGAGCCAGTGAAGGGCAATTCAATGGTCCGGTCGGTATAGGTACCGACGGAAAAGGGCTTGTCTATGTGGCAGACACCGGCAACCACCGTATCCAGGTATTCGATCCCGATGGGCGCTTCCGTTTTTCATTCCCAGTCATTGATGGCGATCTGCCTGTCCGGCCCATTGATGTGGCGGCAGATTCATCTGGCACAAAAATCTATGTAAGCGGCAACAACAACCACAAAATCATGGCTTATACATCATCGGGCAGGCTATCACGCAAGTGGGGTGGAAACGGAGAAAGCGGCGGGCTTTTCCGCTATCCGGCATCCGTTGTGGTAGCGCCGCAAGGAGATTTGTATGTCGCGGACGTTCTGAATTCCCGCATACAGGGGTTCGATGGTGATGGCGATCTGCTTATTCAGGTTGGCGCATGGGGGGTTCTGCCGGGACAGCTTTTCCGTCCAAAAGGCGTGGCCGTTGACGGAAAACAGCATATCTATATCAGCGACAGCTACATGGACGTGGTTCAGGTTTTTGATAGCGAAGGCAGATTTCTGCACGTTCTGGGCCTTGGTGGAAAGCCTCAGCGATTTGTGTCTGCAGGTGGCATCGCAATCGACCGCAATAACCGGCTTTATACAGCAGAAGTACTAAACAACAAGATATCGGTCTATAGCCTGGGGAATTGAGAAACATGAAATGTCCAACCCATTTGATGATTTAAAGGAAGAACCCATGAAGCATCAATCCAGGCAGAAATATCTTGTCATAAACCATGGCATGAGGAATGGGCTGTGGAAATTTTTTGCTGGTTTTGCCTTTGCTGCAGTGATGGTCGCAATACCTGCCTATAGCTTTGCAAGCCCAAAACAGCCAATCCCAAACACTGGCCTTGTTTCCATCCCGGAAGGCCAGGATAGTTGTCTCCTGTGCCACAAGTTCCCCGGTTTGGGACGTTATTCAAAGGATGCGCAAAACAGGATAGTGAAGCGGGTTTTTTACGTCAATGAGGACATCCACAAATCTTCGTATCACGGCAGATTCAACTGCACTGACTGCCATGAAGGCGTCGACAAGATCCCCCACACGGATGCAAAAAAGGTGGATTGCGGAAAAACTTGCCATCTGATCGAGCCCTCCAGCGGCAATAAGTTCTCACACAGAAAAATTGTGGAAGATCTTGAAAACAGTGCGCACGGAAGTAAAGGTTCGAATACCAAGGATACGGCTGATTTGCCCGCATGCAGGGACTGCCATATCAACAAGCCCTATATGCTCAATGTTCGCGAGCAGATGAAATCGAAGATATCCACTGAAATTTGCAGCCAATGCCATAAGAAAAAGGCATGGATAGAGCGTTTTCTTGGCCATATCAATTATCGGCTTTCGCGGCGGAGATCTTCATCGGAAGTCGTCTGGCTATGCAGCAAATGTCACGCGAATTCGGACATGATGGCCAGGCACAAGCTCGACGTAGTGGTCGGATTTCAGGACACCTTCCATGGCAAGGCAATCCGCTTTGGAGACGAGGAAGTCGCGAACTGCCTGAATTGCCATGCGCCTTATACGCAGGGTTTCTCCCCACACCGGATCACTTCCCGCAGGAAGGAAAACTCGCCGGTCAATAAAGCCAACAAGCGCGAAACCTGCGCCCAGGCTGGCTGCCACACCGCAGCAACGCAGGAGTTTGCAACCGGCAGCAAGACTCACCCTTCCCTGGTTAATGCGACATTGCGGACTCAGAAAAGCAGCACTGAAAGCGGCGATCTTTCGATTCAGGAGGCGGCATTTCAAGCCAAAGTATTGCACTGGATCAAGCTTTTCTATCAGATTCTCATTGCACTGGTTGTGATCGGCCTTGGCGGCCACCGGCTGCTGGATCTCTATGCGACGTACCGTGACCGAAAGAATGAAGGAGGACACTGAGATGAACAGCCACAGCAGCAGCGAAAGGACTTTCGTCCGGCTCACAAAGAGCGAAAGAATTCAGCACGTCATACTTTTCGTTTCCACGACTTTGCTGATCATCACCGGCTTCATGCTGATGGGTGAAGATTGGGCCATCAAACTGTTGGGCTCTACCGGCAAGAGCATTTTCCACTGGCGTGGAATCATACATCGCATCGCAGCCGTAGCGGTCAGTGCGGTCTGTTTTTACCATCTCTATTACGTGCTGTTCAGGACCGACGGCAAGAGCTGGATTCGCGCCATGCTGCCGCGCCTGAAAGATGGCGTGGATGCCTACCATAACGTCTTGTACATGCTGGGCAAGCGGGAGGAACGACCCAAGCTGGATCGCTTTACCTACCTGGAGAAGCTTGAATATTTTTCCGTCTATTTCGGTATGTTTATTGTCATTTCCACCGGCATCATGATGTGGACGCAGTCGTATTGGCCCAAGTTCTATCTCGATGTGGCCGATGCACTGCATCTGGGCGAAGCAACACTGGCCGCGCTGGCAATCATTGTCGGTCATATTTTTGCGGTACATTACAACCCGCATGTCTATCCGATGAACAGGACCTTTATCGACGGAAATATTTCCGAGACGATGCTGAAGGAGGAACATTCGCTTTGGTATGAACAATTGCTGTCAGAGGAAGCCTCCAAGCCCACGCCTGGCACGGATGGAGGAAACAGCAATGCATAAAGATGGCAGCGCAAGTGTTTCGAAAAGACTCCTCGTTCATTTTGTCATGCTGGCAATCGGCCTTTTGCTGGTGGCGTTCTGTATTTGGCTGATCTATCTGACATATTTCAGGAGCGCTTATCGAACCAGCGCAACGCTGGAAAAGCGAGCCGTCCCGCGGCAAGAGATGATTTATGAGCCTTTTCATGGCGTCTCAGAATCCGTGCTTGCAGGAAGCAAATCCAAATCGTGGTGCTTGAAATGCCATGAGGATTTGCCGCATTCCCTGTCAAAAGAAGTACGGGGAATGCTGAATGCGCATTCGTTCTTCCTGGCCTGCGAGGTTTGCCACATCGCTCCCGGCAAAGGCGAACGTTTCGAATACAAGTGGCTACAGCGTGGCACCAGCATAGCGCTTACTGAACTGAAAGGCTCACCGGGCGATTACGGCGCAACCATCATTCCATTCAGGATCGAAAACGGAATTTCCAGGCGTCTTGATGAAAACCCCGAAGCGCTGCAACTCCTGGATGAATCGGCGGCTGTTGACCACGACATGGATTTGCAGAAGCGCAAGATGCGTCTTAACTCGGACATTCACAAGGCATTCTCGCCAAAACCTGTTTTTTGCGACGATTGCCACAGAAAGAACGGGGTGCTTGATTTTGAACAGCTTATGTATCCGCAACAAAAAGCACATCGCCTGACTTTCGGGGAAGGGGCGAATATCATCAAGCAGTACAAGGACTTCTATCTGCCTTCGCTCATACGCAACACGCGCAGAGAGCGGTGAATTTATGACCGCGATCCAGCCTCATTCAGCCCGAATAATCTGTTGGGTAAAGATGCGCAAGGCCGGTTTGTCCTCACTCACTTATCGTGACAGTTGTTGCAAATCGGCAACCCCGGCGTAATGCGCAGCCTTTTGTAACCATCAGCCCCGTGATCGGTACGCGCATAGCGCTGAACTCCGCGCTCATGCGGGTTATGGCAGGTCGCGCAGAAAATCTTGCCGGTTGAGGGGTCCAGCGGCAGGACAACATCCCCCCTGATTTCGGATCGCTTGAGGTTGTTCAGTATCTGCTCCGGCGGCTTGACCAGGTGGTTTGGCCCCTTGTAATCCGAGTTCCGAGCAAAACTTGCCCATGACCCGCCGGGATGGGGTTTCCACGTGTGACAGCCCATGCACAGAATTGCCAGGTCATCTGTCACATTGAACTTCACGTCGTCTATGCTTTTAGCCGCGCGCCGATTGGGTGCCACGCTGTGGCAAACCAGGCAAACCTCGGTATTCAACTCCCCCTCGTCGCTGATCTGGTCATGCGGATTGAGGCGCGCATAGTGCTCGGGGTTATGGCAGTTGAAACAAAGATCGGTGCGATCCTTGTACGGTCCTCCACGGAAAAACATCAGGTTGAGTCTTCTTTCCCTGACACGTTCCTTTTTGCATTGTATCGGCAGGTCGTGACAGGCGATACAGGTCACCAACCCTCGTCCACGTTTGATTGCCTGCCGGAACTGTTTTGGCATTCGATCCAGTTTCTCGGCAGAGGGTGCCATGCCAACCGCATGGATATAGCTGTGTACCGAAACTGCGTTATGACAGTTGTTGCACATGCCATTGATGTCCCTGGAACGCAGCTTTGCATTATTGCGTTTGGGCTTACCAAGATGGCAACTTGGGCATCCATCCGGTCTCCAGTGTGGATAGGGCACTTCTTCTGCTACGATCAGGCCTTTCTCCAGCAGTTGCGGAATCTTGTCCGAGTGTTCGAGCAGTTTTTCTTCGCTCCAGGTTTGCGCATTCTCATTTCCCAGTGGCGCAGCATTCAGATAGCCGGAAAGCAGCGAAAATACACACCACGCCAGCCATCGTGTTCTTAGCGCCATGCACTCACCGCCCCTTTCCGGGTCACCACCAGCACCCCGCCTTGACTGATCGCCGGGCTGCCGAAAGTCGCGCCGTCCAGTTTCCGTTCCCATGCGATACGCCGCTGCTTGAGATTCACGCCGATCAAACGTCCATCCACGGTTGCGATAACGCCTATGTGGTTGCTCCCGATACTGGGCGAGTGCCGTACCTCACTGCCCAGCTCTAATTGCCAGACGATTTTCCCATTATCCGTATTCAACCCGTACAGCACCCCGTTGCGACTGCAAATATACAGCAAGCCCTCATCCGGCACAGGCGTGCCCTGCGGCCAGTCTTCCAGTTCCGCGCGCCAGAGTATTTTTCCGTCACTCGCATTGAGTGCATAAACATTGCGGTCATACGAACCCTGGTACACCCGGTCTTCCAGCAAAAGCGGAGCGCCGTAAAGGGCCGAGCCCAGATCGGCTTGCCAGATGAGCTTCCCGTTTTTTGCTCGAATGGCGTGTAATAGTCCATTCTTGGTTCCCACATAAACCCGTGCGGCATCCGCCGCCGGGGAAGCGAAAATCCCGCCGTACTTGTAGTCTTTTGTTTCGAAGCGCCAGATTTCCCTGCCGTTACGCAAATCCAGCACGTAGAGAAATTTGTCCATATTGCCCAGATATACCCGCCCATCGCGTACCACCGGCGACGCGACAAATCCTCGCCCGATTTTGGTCTGCCAGCGCCGCTTTCCACCGGTTGTGAGCGCCGTCACCTCTCCGTTCTTGGTCGCGATAATGACCAGGCCGTTTGCCAGCGCAGGCTGGGCGGATATCGGGCCACCAGCCTCATACTCCCACAAAATATGCCCGTTTCTCGCATTGAGGGCGCTCAGGTTCCGGTTGTTCCCGACCACAAATATTGCACCCGCGTCGGTAACCGGCCCCGCATAAACCTCACCGCCGACTTTCCGCTCCCAATGCCGCGAGACCGAGTTGACGGAAAGGGTATTCGTGCTCCGGTTTATGTGCTTAGGCGCGTTGCCGGATCCCGGCCAATCTGCCGCTTGCGTGGGCATAATGCATACCGCAAGCGTTAATGCGAAAGCCCGGCGTTGCAAATCACAGGCGGAAGCCATATATCCGCTTCAGTATGAAGGTGATCGAGCGTTCCTTGAAAGGCGCCATGTCCTGTTGAACATCCCGGTAACGATAGCGTGCGCTCGCCTGCCATTTTCCGATACGGTAGTTCAGGTCCGACTCGACCGTCGTCTTGTTTCCGGACGTTGATTCCAGCCCCTTGATCTGATCCTTGCGAACCTGCATCGACCATTGCAGCGCACCGCCAAAGTTTTTCCTGACCGCAGCCTGTATCGAACGCGTTTCCGTGGCAACGTTCTGACTCATACCTCTGGAAGTGGTGGCTGACAACGTGCTACTGCCGGATTCCATGAACTGGTGGCTCCAGCCGAAATTGAGCCGCGTATTCCGTGAACTTGAATCGTAAATATCATTGGTGGTGGATGTCGCACTGTAGACTACTGTTTTCGACTGGTGGAAGCGACTATATTCGGCAGTCCCCTGCAACATATCGCTTTGCGTCAACGTACTGCGCACATTGTAACGTGCATTGAGTCCGCTGCCGCTCGTCTCTCCCGTACTCCGGCTCATGCTGAGTTGCAGAGAATCAGCATACAGCCGAGAATTCGTCCGGCTATATCCGAGATTAATTGTTTGCATCGTAGACCGCTGCTCAAGCGCTCCGTTTGAGGATGAGTTATGCATACGCGTCTGTGCTACTGAATAACCGCCATTGACCAGATAATTCTGCAAAACCAGGTCTGAGTACATCAGCGCAGCGCTGCCGGAAAGCGTTTTACCACTCTGATCCTGGCCGCTATTTGAGGTACTTGAATTTGAGCCACTTAACCCCAGTGTCCCGTTCGTCTGCCATTGACGGTTGAAACGGTAATTCGCCCCGACCGACAGACTGTGGGAGCGGCTTTTGCCAGAGTCTGTTTCGTTCAATCCCATGCCAAGGCCGTAGAAGTGACTGAAGTCCTGTGTTTGTTGTACGGTAATATTGTTGTTGATCCCCAGAAACTTTGTCTTCATCGCTGCACCTGAATTATTCCACTGATCGTTGCGGGTATAGTAGGTCAGGTTGGATGACAGTTTCGCTGTTTCGCCAAAGCGTGAGCGGTCGTTGAGGTAGAAATAATTCTGGCGCTGGCTGCTGCCGTTTACCTTCTCGTCCTGCTCCGTGCGCCTGTATCCGTAGGACACATCTGATTCTCCCCATTGCTTGGGTCGCAAATTTTTGTTTGCATCCATGCCGAACTGCAAACTCTGATCCGAGCGCGCCACCAGAACATTATCAGACTGCGATCTGCTGCGATCAAGATAGAAATTGCTTCGCCCCAGCCAGGAATTGCGCATCCCCCAGCGTGCCCCCAGATTATTGACGGTGTATCCGTAGGAAGGACTCCAGAAATCATTCACCGTGGTTTTGCTGCGGCTGCCGTACAGCATGAGCGGGTTGGGCTTATTTGGCAGCAACGTGGTATTGATGTTGTAGCCGACCATGTTGTAAATGGAACTTGTCTTGACCTGATTCGCGCTGGCCTGCAATTTTTCTCTTTGCAGGGAAACGCCGGCGTTGTACACCATGAAGCGGGGATCCCAGATATATCCGCGCCCATTAAGGTCAAAGCGCGTTCGCTGTCTCGTGCGACTGCTTGATCCGGCTTCAGTTGAATATATGTAATCTTCGTTTTCCAGACCCACCGAACCGGAGAAGTTGGTCCGTCCTGCCACGACCGGACCGGAAAAGATGCATAAAAGCGCGGCGAGCACGCTCCCGACTCTCCTGGAGCCGTATTGAACTTTACCTTCAGCGTTATTCACACGAAATATTGTTTGCTGTAACAACAGGGATGTTGCGGGCAGACAGACATCGAAACACGCAAAAAATACCCGCTGGATGATCCAGCCAAGGCATGAGAATCAATAGCATGCACGCGTGCTCAGTCCAGCCTTGTGATTTCTGTTTTTTCTGCACAATATTTGCAGAAAAAAAATGTGGGGTCGGCCAGAAACGCCGGGAACACCCTCCCAGCCTTTCTGTAACGATATTAACCACCCCATTTATCATTTACTTTACTGTTACTTGTTGTGGCAACCCGTGCACAGTTGGCTCTGATTCATCGACACACGCAGGAACGTCGATTGAGCCGAAGTATGCGGATCATGGCAGGACGCGCATTGCACAAAGCCGTTGAAGAGCTTGGCGCCCCCCAGACCTGTACCTGCAAGATCTGACGGAGTATTCAAAGTGCCATCAGTCGAAGCCAGAGTTGCATTGAACAGGAAGTTGACCGGGTGATCATCTCTCAGATCGCTGCCCAGATTGGTATTTCCAGCTGGCATCAAACCTCCGGTAGTACCAACCATGGTTGTCGTCGGAGTATTATTGGACGGATTGGCGAAAGAATTGATCGCAACCGTACCATCATGGCATGACAGACACAGGTTACTTGCTGTCGCGCCTGCCGGCTCTTTGCCTCCAATCAGGCCGCCCAATTCCCCAGGTGATGCATCCAGGCTCGGGCTGGTGTAGACGCCATAGGTTGCTACAGATGAAAGCTGATGGTTCCACAACGGAATATTGTCATTTTTGATCGACGCGTGAGGCGTGTGGCAGAAAATGCAGATTTCCGTTTGATCCGAGGAATAGATAGCCTGAGCCACTGCTGGTGTCCCATAGGTATTGCTTGCACCAGTTGTGGAGAGGTTGTGCTTCGTAGCTGAAATTCCAGCCAGCGCCTCTCCCGCGAAAATGCCCGTCAGGGCAAAAACCATCCCCGCCAGCCACGTTACTGCTTTTGCTTGTTTAATCATGATTAAGCTCCCTTAAACATAGTTGCTTCTTTTGGCATGCACTGACTGCTTGCTGCCCCTTGTGCTTCACTTGCTGCTAACCGGATACCCCCGGTCTTTCCATTGTCCGGATCTGTGCCCGGTCTCTACTTGCTGCTAACCTTGATATCCTGTGCTGTTTCATTTTTTAAAGGTGATTCCTTCTCCTTGAGGTATTGAAACACCTGAATCCGCATATTGATGGAATCCACCACGTAGACCTTATCCGAAGCGTCCACAAATATTCCCGTCGGCAACCAGAATGCACCGACGCTACGGCCCGCAGAGCCCACAAAAAGCAGGACTTTTCCTTCACGGTTGAAAATCTGGAAATTGTTGAATGCGGCATCCACCACATAGACATTGTTGTCGGAATCCAGCGCAACGCCTTTGGGACGGCTGAATGTACCGTAGGTATCGCCAAGCGCGCCGAAGGTATTCAGGAACTTTCCCTTGCCATCGAAAACCTGTATGCGGAAATTGCCGCTATCGGTTACCAGCAAATTGCCATCCCTATCCACCGCCAGATTGACAGGGTAGTTCAGTTGCCCCGGCTCCGCGCCGCGCTCACCAAATGCATGAAGAAACTTGCCCGCCATGTCATACACCACTATCCGGTGTTTCCTGGTATCCGCTACATACATTCTGTTATGCGCCTCGTCCAGAGCCAAACCGGTCGGGCGATCAAGCTGTTCTTTCTTGCCAATCGCCAGCAACGTCTTGTATTCCGGGGGGGTATTCTCCTGGGCTTTGTCCGCCTGAGGCTTGCTTGTCTGACCAAATACCAGCACTTCCTTGCGCACGGAATCGGTGACAAAAACCCGCCCCTGACTGTCAAGGCGAACCACCATCGGGCTTATCATGGCTCCCTGTGCATCGGTCTGCAGCGGAATTACTTCCTTCTTTTCGAGGTCAAAAACCACGACGGCATGGAGTTGGGTGTCTGTTACATAAATCTGCTTACCGTCGGCAGAAGCGGCGACCCCATAAGGTTTCTGCAGCGCAATACCACCATTTTCCACGCCCAGTAGCGCGTCTTTCCAGTTACTCTTGTCCTCCAGGTCGTTTTGACCATGGTAAGCAGCAACAAAACTGATACGCGGCTGTTCGGGTGGCGCAGGCCACACCATATCGCTGTAATCTTTTTTCTGCGGCGCGGAAGCACAGCCGTAAAGCCCCGCCAGGGTTACCCCCAGACAGGCCAGCATTAACATGTGCTTCCATTTCGACCAACAAGATTTCACTGACTCTCCCGTCCCCGCAACAGCTGCGGTTATCGCATAATCTGCGTTTTCATGCTTCTCGCGCATCCCCGATACGGACGACGCCACGAAAACCATCTTTGACTCTAAGTTTGCTGTGCGATCAAAATAATCCTATTTATTAAGCAATACTATAATCAGTATTAAATGCTCGCAATACTTTCTGTTTGTTTTTCATAAAATTTATGTAAAAAATACGTTAACACTCCAAGTAACAAGGTGTTGCAGCCGACCCCTCATGGTTTTACACAAGCCTGTCACTATGCCGATACAGTCATTGTGCAAACCTTGCGAAGGTTCGCTATTTATTATGGCATTCCAAACACAGGGCGCTGCCAGCATTCGAAATGCGCAGGAAAGGAACATTGGCCGGATCATGCGGGTTATGGCAGGAAGGGCATTCCACTTTCCCGTTAAACAGCTTGACCTGAGCCCACCCTTTTACAGCATCGGGAGGAGGTTTGAAATTTATATTGCCCATAGGATACGACATTGAAATCGGGTGATCATTTCTCAAGTCCGGCCCCCCCATTAAAGTCACGGCCACCGAGTAGTCACCGCCACCAGGGTGACAATGCGCGCACTGGGCGGAATCTAGATACATACCCCCGTTAGCAATCCCCATGTTGATGGGGTTATGCATGGGGTTGTTCGGATCACCGCTTGCTAAGACCGCGCTTTGACCGTTGGCCCCGGGATTGGCACCGCCGGGGGCTGCATCTGCTTGCGTACCATCATGGCAACTCAAGCACGCCAGCGAAATTCCGCTGGGCGTAGTCGGGCAGGTTTGCGTCATGGAAGGACTTGAATAAGGAATAAATGCATCCAGGTTTGTGATTCGCCTGTTCCAAAGCGGCGCTTCGGACAAGCCTGCCTGCTTGCTTGCGTTATGCGGCGCATGACAAAACCCGCATACCTGTTTCTCGCCGACAGCGCCGACGCTTATATCGTGTTTTGAACCAAAGATTGAAGCAGCTTGAGTCGCTGTCGCTCCCAACAGCATCAAACAAACCGCAAGTGTGCTCCCGCACTTGCATATTATTCTCATAATGTCTCCCCGACATTTTATTCAACATGTAACTTCGTATTATTAAGGTGCGGAGGCTTTCCGGTCTTCCTGAGTGCACCACTGCGCATTCATTGAACCAGTTTCTTTAGGTCTCTTCTTTTCACCTTAGGCTTTAATGCCCTCCCTGACTACAGTTGTTTTTAACCCCACAAAAACTACATGTTAGATTTTTGTTAACTTGATTATTACATGCATATATCTTTTTTGTCTACGGCTCAATTCGCATGCAAAACATGGCTGCAAAATTGCGTTCATTTCGATGAAAAACATGCGTGCCTGATCTGAATTGTCTGTGTAAATCAATATTAATCATACTGTTAATAATGTTATTTGATTATCGTCGTACTCTCAGCTTCCTCGAGAATATGTTGTTCGCACGAACGATTACCCATGCTTAAAAAGTGTCTACTCGCACCTGAAAAACCTGAAAATTGAGCGGAAGCGACCCCGAAACTGCAATGCTTGCCAACCTGGGACCAGGGCTGTCATGCAGGTTTTTGTATGCGACAAGTGCCTGCCGAAAGATTCAAACCAGCAGAAGTCAGGTTGATCAGAGAATAGCGCAATCCAATCGCCGAATTTGCCAAAGGATTGGGTTTGAAACGCCCAAGAGAGAATTTTCAGGATTATTGACGACCTGAAGTCAAACAGCCTCAGGTCTGAATCTGGTGCGCTCGGCGGGAGTCGAACCCACGACCCTCGGCTTCGGAAACCGATACTCTATCCAGCTGAGCTACGAGCGCTTTGAAGGCGCGCAGTATAGCGTTTTTTCGAATGCGCCGCCCGCGTCAATCCTGGTGCTGAGGATATTTGCAGACTGCTGCGCGGGGTGTACACCATAGCTGTAGGTGGCTTTTGCCCAACGCCGTCCGCCCGTGTTTTCACCTGCGCAGACATTGCAGAGTATCGACTACCGCGCACTGCCGAATGAGTTGAATCACGAACCTGCTTAAGCGCGAAAAATTGCCGCTCCGCATTTGGATCAAAGATACTTGGGAGCTACTTGCGCCACCCGTTTACACCCCTCGTCAGCCTGAAAGTTATCTAACGCGTCAGGCTAAGAGACGCTGTCCCTGTGTGTGCCGCACAACCCTGGGCACTGATGCATTGCCCGGAAAGCGATCCGCCGTTCACTATGGCACGCAAAGCACCCGTTGAAGGTGTTATGACAACGCTAATAACATACTCAATATTGAGAATTCCTGATGGATTTGCAGCCGTACCAGTACAGGGATCGAGCTGGATGGTTGAGCCAATTCCATTTACCAATGTGATAGTGGGGAGAGGACTTTGAACAGTGCAAGCTACCGTTGCATTACTGGCTGCAGTTGGCGGCTCAAAAGCCGAGTCTATAAATACCACCGACCAGGTTCCATCGTATGCTGCCTCACTGCCGCCGTCACCAAAGCAGCCCGCCAGCATAAACACTATCGATATCGAAGTGGCTAGTTCCAGAAGCAGCGCTATTTTTAATTTCATTATCCACACCCCCTGATTATAAGTTCTCAATAACCCAAGTATCAGCAATTGTGCAGCCTGGATATAGGTGCGTTTGGCGGGCGTCGAAACCGCGATCCTTTGTTTCGAAAACCAATACTTTATCCAGCTGAGCTACGAGCGCATTGATACCGCGCAGTATAGCGTTTTTTCGAATGCGCCGCCCGCGCCAGAAAGTGCTATCGTTTACATCATGAATTTCGTTAATCCCGGTGCTGAAGATATTTGCAGACTGCTGCGCGAGGTGCATACCATCGCGATAGTGGGGCTTTCGCCCAACGCCGCCCGTCCCAGTTTCGGCGTAGCCAAAGCATTGCAGAGTTTCGGCTATCGGATATTCCCCGTACAGCCGTTGGTAAAGGAAGTTTTGGGCGAAAAAGCCTGGCCCGACCTGGAAAGCCTGCCCGAAGTGCCGGATATCGTTGATGTGTTCCGCGCACCTGAGCATGTACCCGCTATCGTAGACAGCTGCATCAAGCTGGGTGTCAGGAATCTGTGGCTGCAGGACGGCGTAATACATGAAGAGGCGGCGCGTCGGGCACAACAGGCCGGCATCCAGGTAGTGATGAACCGCTGCATGTTTCGTGATTACACCCAGTTATGCAGGAGAAATCCATGAACACGGTGCGCTGCTCATGGTGCGGCTCCGATTCCCTGTATCGCAGTTATCACGACGCGGAGTGGGGTGTACCCTTGCACGGCGATCAAGTTTTGTTCGAGTTCCTGACCCTGGAAGGTGCGCAGGCCGGACTGAGCTGGATCACCATCCTGCGCAAGCGCGAGAATTACCGCATGGCATTCGACAATTTCGATGCAACGCGCATCGCCCGCTATGATGCGGGTAAAATAGCGGCACTGTTGCAGAACCCCGGTATCGTGCGCAATCGTCTGAAGGTGGAAGCCACTGTCACCAATGCGCAGCGATTTCTCGAGGTGCAGTCTGAATTCGGCAGCTTCGACTCATTTATCTGGCAATTTGTCGATGGCAAGCCAAAACAGAATGCCTGGCGCAGCATTGCCGATATCCCCGCAAGCACGCCGGAATCGGATGCAATGAGCAAGGAGTTGAAAAGGCGCGGTTTCAAGTTCGTCGGCAGTACCATCTGCTATGCCCATATGCAGGCAACCGGCATGGTAAATGACCATACGACCGACTGTTTCAGATACAAAGAGCTTTCGATATGACACTGAAATTTACCAAGATGCATGGTGCAGGCAACGATTTCGTGGTGATCGACTGTGTGCGCCAGTCGGTTGCATTGTCTCCCGAGCAACTCCGATATATTGCCGACCGCCACTTCGGTATCGGCTGCGACCAGATTCTGCTGGTGGAAAAAACACAGCGTGACGATGCCGACTTTCGCTATCGTGTTTTTAACGCCGATGGCGGCGAAGTGGAGCAATGCGGCAATGGCGCGCGCTGTTTCGTGCGTTTCGTGCATGACCGTAAACTCACCAGCAAGCGCGAAATCGTAGTGGAGACCCGTAGCGGACTGATTTCGCCGCGTCTGGAGGAAGACGGGCGTGTCACCGTAAATATGGGTGCACCAATTGTCGATCCGGAACTGATTCCTTTCGAAAGCGACAGCAAGGCGGTGATTCAGCCGTTGCAACTTGAAAATGAAACCGTACAGATCACGGCCGTTTCCATGGGAAATCCGCACGCCATACAGGTGGTGGATGATATCGAGGCTGCACCCGTAGCTGCGCAAGGCCCGCTTATTGAGGTTCATCCGCGCTTCCCCAAGCGGGTGAATGCAGGTTACATGCAAATCGTGGATCGCGAGCACATCAAGCTGCGCGTGTTTGAGCGCGGCGCTGGAGAGACACTGTCTTGTGGAACGGGCGCGTGCGCCGCAGTCGTTGCAGGCATAAAGCGTAAACTGCTGGATAACACGGTGCATGTTGCCACGCGCGGCGGTAACCTGAGCATTACCTGGCCAGGTGAACGATCTCCAGTGATGATGACCGGCCCGGCCATTTCCGTGTTCGATGGCGAGATTAACTTGTAAGAGGATGACGATGAAAATGAAGGCGGAAGACGTTGCACAATATTTGCTGGATAACCCGCTGTTCTTTGCAGAGCACACCGAGATGCTGTCCCAGATCAACCTGCCCCACCCGCACGGCGGCCGTACTATTTCACTGAGCGAACGCCAACTCCTGACCCTGCGTGAACGCGTAAAGGAATTGGAGAAAAAATTACACGATCTGCTGGAATACGCCAAGGAGAACGATGCATTGCAACTAAAGATGCATCAGTTCAATTGTGCGCTGTTCGGTCCCCATGACCGTTCCACGTTGCACGATCTGATCGAGCACAACCTGCGCGACATCTTCGATATACCGCATGTCGCTTTGCATTTGTGGAAGGACGATCCGCCCAGTTCAGAAGTATTGTCGTTTGCAGATGAGCAGCAGCAGCCGGTCTGCGCTCTCCATGCGCTGCAGGATACGCTGTCCTGGTTCGGAGAATCTACCGAACATTTGCGCTCGTTCGCCTATCTGCCGATCCGCGCACGCGAGCAGACCATCGGCCTGCTGATACTTGCCAGCGAAGACAAGGAACGCTTCTATCCTGAAGTGGGCACGCTTTTTCTGCAGCGCATTGCAGAGACGCTAGGCAGCGTATTGAATATGCATGTCTGATGTCTACAGATGAACCAGATCCGGACGTTCTTCTTGGCTACCTCGCCTTCCTGCACAACGAGCGCAACTATTCTCCACTGACTTCCGAAAATTACGCGCGCGACATTCGCCACCTGCTTGTTCTTGCCGGAACCACTGCGCTACCCGATCTCAAAAGCCATCATATTCGCCGCTATATCGCGCAGTTGCATAGCAGCGGTCTGGGCGGACGTTCGCTGGCGCGTATACTTTCGGCATGGCGCGGTTTTTTCAACTACCTGATGCGCGACCACAATTGCCAGAGCAATCCTTGTGTCGGGTTGCGCGCGCCGAAAGCGCCCAAGTCCCTGCCACATGCGCTTTCGCCCGACGAAGCAGTGCGGCTGGTGGAAATGCCCATCACGACGCCACTGGATGCGCGCGACAAGGCAATGTTCGAACTGCTGTATTCCTCAGGCCTGCGCCTGGCCGAACTGATAAGCCTCGACCTTAAAGAGATGCAGGACAACCTGCGCTCGGGTGAAGTGCGCGTTACCGGCAAGGGCAGCAAGACACGCGTCGTTCCGCTGGGCAGCCATGCCATCGACGCTTTGCAGGCATGGATAGAAGTACGCGGACAGATAGCCAGGCTGGACGAGACCGCGCTCTTCGTCGGCAAAAAAGGCAAGCGTATTTCCCCGCGCACGGTACAACTGCAATTACGCCAGCGCGGCATCACACAGGGCATTGCCAGCGGCGTGCATCCGCACTTGTTACGCCACTCGTTCGCCACGCATGTGTTGCAATCTTCTGGAGATTTGCGCGCGGTACAGGAAATGCTGGGCCACGCCAGCATCTCCACCACGCAGGTCTATACCCATCTCGACTTCCAGTACCTTGCAAAAATCTACGACGGTGCCCATCCGCGCGCCAAAAAGAAAAAATGAAAATTGGTATTTAGACAGCCGGTATTCAAGCGATCCGCAGCAACATGCCGCTGTACGCCATTATTTCTTCACCACTTCCAGTCCGTTCTTTTCCCATTCCCTGATGCCGCCTTCGACATTGCTGACCCGGGTGAAACCCGCCGCCTGCAATTGAGACACCGCAATTCCCGAACGCCGCCCGGAACGGCAGATCACGACGACAGGCTTGTCTTTGTATTCCGCGATTTCATCCAGTCGCGCTTTCAGCTGGCCCAACGGAATCAGTTTGGCATTCTGCGCGTGTATGGCTGAATACTCATCTGCTTCACGCACATCCAGCAAAAGCGCACCCTGCCGGTTCATGCTCTGCGCCTGCTTTACGTCCACGCTGTCGACAGCCTGCAATTGTTGCGTTGCAAACATCAGACCCAGCATGATTGCCAGCGCCAGGAATATTTTTTTCGATTTCATTTTGAACTCCGGTTTTAAAATAATGCGATTCAATCCAACGGACATGCCGGATACCCGCTTTGCACCCAGCCCATCATGCCGCCACGCAAGTTGTATACATTGGAAAAACCCTGTTGCTGCAGAAACATGCAGGCTTGTGCCGAACGTGCGCCGCTACGGCATACCATGACCATTTTTTCTTCCCGTGACATTTCGTGCATTCTGGTCGGCAGAATATGCAGTGGAAGCGCTTCCGCTTTAGGTACGGTGCCCTGTGCGATCTCTTCCATCGGACGCACATCGATTACACGAAATCCGTGATCCGCTGCGTTTACCCAATCGGCCAGTTCAGTTGCATTGATTTCTTTTACATTCATCCCGAACATTTAGTCACTCCATTGTTAACTGTGCTTGCATATTAGCATATTCTAATATATTGGCAAGCCGGACGCGGGTAGGCGCCGGGATGCGGGATAACGATTATTGAAGAATGCCAGGTGTACAGCCTGAGGATGAGTTGCCAAATGCTACGCCAGTTCAAGCAAGGCCAAAGCTATCAGCGCAGGCAGCGCCTGCACCCACAATATCCTCACGTTTGCCGTGATCGCTCCATATACACCTGCCACCAGCACGCAGCCGAGAAAGAACTGCTGCACGCCGATGTTGCCTGTCCACAATCCCCAAATCACACCCGCAGCGAGAAAGCCGTTGTACAGACCCTGATTCGCAGCCAGGGTTCGCGTGGCAGTTGCAAATTCCTTTGTCAGTCCGAACGCGCGCAAGCCTGCGGGCTTTTCCCATAAGAACATTTCCAGCACGAGGATATAAACGTGAATAAGCGCAACAATACCGACAACAGCATTGGCAACGGTATGCATCAGTGCCGGCTTACAAAGGGTTTGAATCCGAGAAGCGATGCGAGCCTGCTGGCGGCGTTGCGCGCTTCATCGGCGCTGGCATAGGGACCGAGGTGAACGCGGGTCAGTCC
This sequence comes from Sideroxydans sp., assembly GCA_050287265.1. Lineage (GTDB taxonomy): Bacteria > Pseudomonadota > Gammaproteobacteria > Burkholderiales > Gallionellaceae > Sideroxyarcus. The sequence continues at coordinate 59,828 of JBNKBO010000006.1, forward strand.
TCCCCGTTTATACAGAGACAATGTCCGGCTGGTATCGCTCAATTCCGAGCGCATTCTGGCAAGGAAGCTTTCTGCACCCTGCGGCGATTTAAAAGCCCCGAGTTGCAGAAACACTTTGCCAGTGGCCCCTGCAGATGGCGCTGCAGCAATCGGCGAAACCTGCACGGATGGCGTTTCGATCACGTCGGCACGTGATCTGCCATCGGCGGAGAGGCTTTCAACTTCCACTTCGGCACTGCCTCTGTTGACGTAACCCAGTTTGTAAGCGGCAGCATAAGACAGGTCAATGATGCGTTGATGCAGAAACGGGCCTCTGTCGTTGACCCGCACGATGACCGATTTGCCATTCGCCAGATTGGTGACGCGGGCATAGCTTGGGATGGGCAGCGTGGGGTGTGCGGCCGTCATGGCATACATGTTATATATCTCGCCGATGGAAGTTCGCTGGCCGTGGAATTTTTTGCCGTACCAGGAAGCCGTACCGCGCTTTTTATAATTTCCCGTCGATTGCAGCGGAATATAAGTCTTGCCCAATGCGGTATATGGCCTGTTGGCATAGCGATGCAGCGGCTCAGGCCTGACGACGGCATCGGGAACGGAATCGATATCCGGTGCATCCGTGCCGGGACCGTCGCCTGCCAGATATCCGCCGCCCGTGGAAGACGGTCCGGACGCTGCATCCATCACAGATCCAGGACCTTGTGTACCTGCCAATTCCCGGTTAGTTGAACACGCACTCAATGTAAGTGTCACGAACAGCACCAGCAGCGATTCATTTTTCATGATTTGCCCCTCACGTTTTAACGAGTTTTTTGTGCGTATGGATACTCATCAACATACCGAAACCCAACATCAGCGTAAACAGGGACGTCCCGCCATAGCTGATGAGCGGCAACGGTACACCCACCACGGGCAGAATACCGCTGACCATGCCCATGTTGACGAAAGCATAGGTGGAAAAGGTGAGCGTAATGCTGCCCGCCATCAATCGGGTGAAATATGTCGAAGCGTCGGCGGTGATGGCAAAACCGCGCCCGATAACGAATGCATACAATCCCAGCAAAAACAAATTGCCGATCAGGCCAAACTCTTCCGACCAGACAGCGAAAACGAAGTCGGTCGTGCGCTCGGGCAGAAAATCGAGGTGTGTTTGCGTACCGTTCATATAGCCTTTGCCGAGAATGCCGCCGGAGCCCACTGCGATCATGCTCTGAATGGTATGGTAGCCCTTGCCCAGCGCATCCTGCGTAGGATCCAGCAACATCAGAATACGGTGCCGCTGATATTCGTGCAGCGTCGACCACAGGAAAGGCGCGCTGGCAATGGCCGCCAGGGTGGCGCCGATCATGATGCGCCAGGACAGCCCGGCGAGGAAAAGCACATAAAAACCGCTCGCGGCAATCAGGATGGAAGTGCCGAGGTCGGGCTGGCGCAGGATCAGTCCCACCGGTATCACCAGCAGGACGACTGCAACGAGATAGTTTCTCAGTCTCAGCGTCGCTTCGTTTTTCTCAAAGTACCAGGCCATCATCAACGGCACGGCGATCTTCATCAATTCGGACGGCTGGATTGTTGCCACACCGATATTAAGCCAGCGCCGGGCACCATGGCTGATTTCGCCAAACAAAGCAACGGCGATCAGCAACAACATGCCGAGCGCATATATCGGCACAGCGCTGCGCATCAGCCAATGCAGCGGCATTTTGGCGACGAGCCACATGGCGGTAAATGCAACCAGGATGTTGCCGAGCTGTCCCAGCACACGCCACCAGCTGCCATCGCTGGCACTGTACAGCAGCAGCAGACTGATAAACGCAAAACCGCAGAGCGCAGTCAGCAACGCCGGATCCAGATGCCGCATAAAACTGGTTTTGAGTTGCCTTAAGTTCATTCTCAGTCGCTTTCAGTACCGGCTTTTTCTGTCACTTTCTGCAGAGGCTGCGGCACCTTGCCGAGCAGATAATAATCCATGACCTTGCGGGCAATCGGTGCTGCGGTGGCTCCGCCATGGCCGCCGTTCTCGACCAGTACCGTCAGTGCAATACGCGGCTTGTCGGCAGGTGCAAAGGCAATGAACCAGGCGTGGTCGCGGTTGTGTTCGGAAACTTTTTCCGCCTCGTATTTTTCGCCCTGCTTGACGGCAATCACCTGTGCGGTCCCGGTCTTGCCTGCCATGCGGTAGGTCACACCATAATTTGCTCCCGCCGCCGTACCACCCGGTTTCGTGACCGCTTCCATGGCGCTCTTCACCAGTTTCAGGTGGTCGGGGTTGATCTGCAGATCGAACAATTGCTTGCGCTCGGTCAGCACCACTTTGCCATCAGCCCGCCGAATCTCTTTCACCAGATGCGGTTTATAAGCCACACCATCGTTGGCCAAAGTTGCCGTGGCAAACGCCAGTTGCAGCGGGGTCACCAGATTGTAACCCTGCCCGATACCTACCGAGACAGTATCGCCCGGATACCAGATCTGCTTGAAACGCTTTTCCTTCCATTCGGAAGAAGGCAACAGACCCGAGGACTCGCCTTCCATATCCAGACCGGTCTTCTGGCCGAAGCCGAAACGCTCCAGATAGCTGTGTATATTATCGATACCCATCTCGGAGGCCAGGCCGTAATAGTAGGTATCGCAGGAAATAACGATGGATTTGTACATATCGACAATGCCATGACCGCCCGTTTTCCAGTCGCGATACTGGTGACGGCTGCCAGTCAGCATGAAATAACCGGGATCGTTAATGGTGCGCGAAGGTGAGCGGATATCGTAAAAAAGCCCCGCCAGCGCCATAAAAGGCTTGATGGTAGAGCCGGGTGGGTATTGCCCGCGCAGGGCGCGGTTGTTAAGTGGCGTATCGGGCGAATTGTTCAGCGCTTCCCAGGCTTCGGTATCGATACCATCGACGAACAGCCCGGGGTCGTAGCCGGGTTTGCTGACGAAGGCAAGCACTTCGCCGCTGGTAGGATCGATCGCGACCAAAGCGCCTCGATATTCACCAAAAGCCTGTTCCGCTACCTCTTGCAGCTTCGCATCCAGCGTCAGCATCAGGTTGCTGCCTGACTCCGGCGCTGTGCGCGCCAACACCCGTACGGCGCGCCCGCCGACATCCACTTCGACCTGCTCAAAGCCCGTTGTGCCGTGCAAATGTTTTTCGTAACTCTGCTCGACACCGGTTTTACCGATGTAATCCGAGCCCAGATAATTGGAATCAATTTCATCTTTTTCCAATTGCTTTATGTCATCCTGGTTAATACGGCCGACGTAACCGATCAAGTGCGAAGTCATGTTGGCAAACGGATACTCGCGGAACAACCGCGCGTTGATCATCACATTGGGAAAACGGAATAACTGCGACGAGACGCGTGCCACTTCCGTATCGTTCAACTGGCTGCGTATAGGCAATGTTTCCTGGGCTTGCCGTTCTGTCAGCAGCTTCTTGAAACGCTTGATGTCCCTGGGGGAAATTTCCACCAATTGCGAAAGCTCGGCGATCAACGCATCGAGATCATTTACTTTGCCCGCCGCTATTTCCAGGGTGTAGCCGGAGTAATTCTGCGCCATCACCACGCCGTTACGATCCATTATCAAACCGCGATTCGGCACAATGGGGACGACATAAATGCGATTATTCTCGCCCAGCGTGCGAAAATAGTTGTAGCGGATAACTTGCAGATAAAAGACCCGCCCCAGCAGGATGAGCAGCAGCACCCCCACAAAACCCAGACTCAATACCAGCCGCAGACGGAAAAAATAAATCTCGCGCTGATGATTTTTCAGCTCGATGCGATGATTCATAGCTCGTTCGGATCGCGATGCGGTGTACGCAGTGATTGCAACAGCAAGGTCATGGGCGCCCACATCAGCGCGGATACCATGCTGCCAAGGAAGTACTCCCATGCGATATAGCCCCGTACTTGCCAATGCACGGCAGCATAAGCAGCATATGCCAGCAGCAACAACGGGAACACGTGCATGGATTGCTGGCGCAAATCGAACATCTGTATACGGCGATGCAACACAATGCCGCCGAAAGCCAGCACTGAGTAGGCCAGCGCATGCTGGCCGAACAGACTTGCATCAGCCACATCGGCAAAGATGCCGACTACCCATGCTATGCCGATGCCGATACGATGGGGTTTATGCGTACACCAGTACAACAATACCAGCGCCACAAAATCCGGACGCAGCACCAGCCCCCACCCATGCCAGGGCAGCCAGTTAAGCATCACTGCCCCAAACAGACTGAGTGCGATAAAACTGCTGCTCGCAGGCAACATAAACTCGCGGTCTTTGTTTCCGTCTATGATCACGGCTTTCTCCGTTTGGGTTTCCTGTCTGCCTTTGCGGGCTCGATACGATTTGCGGAAGCCGTCGGGCGCTCCGGAATTTTCTGCAGGCCGGATACGATCAGCAATGCGCGATGCCTGTCGACGCCGGCCAGCGGCACACAGGTAATACGTGAAAACGGATAGGCCGGGTCACGTTCGATCTTGATGATTTTCGCCACCGGCAAGTTGGGCGGATAGGTACCGTCAATCCCTGAAGTAACCAGAACGTCACCCTCCACGAGATCAGCGCTCACCGGCATATACCGCAGCGACATCTCGCCGATGTCGCCGGAACCGAACACCACAGCACGCAGACCATTGCGCAGGATTTGTATCGGTACGGCATGGTTCTTGTCGGTAACCAGCGTGACCTCGGAAAGCCAGGGATAAACACGTGTGACTTGTCCCACCACGCCGGTATCGTCCACCACGACCTGTCCTGCCGCAACCTTGGCCTGCGAACCTTTGTTAATAAACAGCTTGCGCTTGAAAATGTCACGCTCGACATAGACGATCTCTGCCATCTGCATCGGAAAATCGACTCTTTGCTCAAGCTCCTGCAAAGTGCGCAACTGCAGATTATCGGCCTTGATGGCGGACAACTGCACCAGTTGCGCTGCGTCCATTTCATGCTGCAGGCGCAATTGCGCGTTTTCCTCCTGCAATTGACTTTGCGTTTCGAAGTAGGCGGAGATTTGCCCCATTACTTCCCCGGGCAGGGCAGTCAGACGCTGAAAGGGATAGATCACCACGGCGATGACCTCGCGCGTGGATTCAAGATACTTGTAGCGAGCGTCCACAAACAGCAACAGCATGGCGAGAACGCAATAAAACACCAGACTGGAGACCGGGCTGGGTCCGCGGTTGAAAAAACGGAGAGTACGGGTATCGTCCAAAGAACAGACCTGCGACTAGTCGCTGGTGAAAATATTGGTGAATCTATCCATGCGCTCAAGCGCCTTACCCGAACCGCGCACCACGCAGGTCAACGGATCGTCACCAATCACCACGGGCAACCCGGTCTCTTCCATCAGCAGACGATCCAGATCGCGCAACAGCGCTCCACCGCCGGTCAGCACCATACCCTTGTTGGCAATATCCGCCCCCAGTTCCGGCGGGGTCTGTTCCAGCGCGGTTTTCACCGCACTGACAATGTTGTTGAGCGGATCAGTCAAGGCTTCAAGAATTTCATTGCTGGAAATAGTGAAACTGCGCGGCACACCTTCGGCCAGATTACGGCCGTTGACTTCCATCTCGCGCACTTCGCTGCCCGGAAAGGCAGAACCAATTTCTTTCTTGATCTGTTCGGCAGTGCTCTCGCCGATCAACATGCCGTAATTGCGGCGGATGTAGCTGATAATTGCTTCGTCCAGCTTGTCACCGCCGACACGCACCGAGCCGGAATACACGGCGCCACCCAGCGAAATTACGCCCACTTCGGTGGTGCCGCCGCCGATATCCACAACCATGGATCCGGTTGCATCCTCGATTGGCAGATCGGCGCCGATTGCAGCCGCCATCGGTTCTTCGATCAGCTCCACGCGGCGCGCGCCGGCACCGAAAGCGGATTCGCGAATGGCACGGCGCTCAACTTGTGTGGAACCGCAGGGTACGCAAATGACGATACGCGGACTGGGCGTAAAGATGCTGGTTTTGTGCACGCGGCGAATGAACTGTTTGAGCATTTGTTCGGTAACGGTAAAGTCGGCAATCACGCCGTCTTTCATCGGACGGATGGCGGTGATGTTGCCGGGTGTGCGGCCCAGCATCTGCTTCGCCGCAAGACCGACTTGCTGAATGACTTTCTTGCCGTTGGGCCCGCCTTCCTGGCGGATCGCCACGACGGAAGGTTCGTTCAGCACTATCCCCTGTCCGCGCAACCAGATCAATGTGTTCGCCGTGCCCAAATCGATAGCCAGGTCGTTGGAAAAATAGCCGTTGAAGTAACTTAACATGTCAAATCCTGAAAGGTAGAAGGTATGCGTCCTGTAACCGGTTTATGATACCCTATCGCGCCTGATTTAATAAAGATTTAAACCTGTTTATGTCACTAAGTTTAGCCGATGTCGAAAAAGTCGCCCGCCTTGCGCGTCTGTCGATGAACGCCCGGGAACTCCAGTCCGCCCAGGCCCAACTGAACAATATTTTCAGCCTGATCGCCGAGATGCAGGCAGTCGATACCCACGGCATCACGCCAATGTCCCATGCGCAGGACGTGGCACAGCGCCTGCGCGAGGACAAAGTCACCGAAAACAATCAGCGCGAGGCTTTCCAGGCTATCGCCCCGCAAGTGGAACAGGGTTTGTATCTGGTTCCGCAGGTCATCGAATAGAGAAGGGAGAAGGGGGAAGGGAGAAGGGTAATGGCGGCTCGGAGGTTTCACCCTTCCCCCTTTACCGTTCCCCCTTCCCCTCTAGCAAAGAAGAAATGATAAACGCATCGCTTAAACAACTGTCCACGGCTCTTGCTACAAAACAGATATCCAGCGTTGAACTGACACAGACCTATCTTGACCGTATCGCAAGCCTCAATCCGCAGCTCAACGCCTTCATCACTCTGAATCAGGAAACCTCGCTGGCGCAGGCGCGCGATGCCGATGCGCGGCTGGCTTCCGGCAAGGCCGATGCGCTGACCGGTATCCCTGTCGCACAAAAGGACATTTTTTGCGCCAAGGGCTGGCTCACCACCTGCGGTTCGAAAATGCTGCACAACTTTGTTTCCCCCTACGACGCTCACGTGATTTCCCAATTCAACCATGCGGGCGCAGTCAACCTCGGCAAGACCAACATGGACGAATTCGCCATGGGCTCGTCCAATGAAACGTCGCATTACGGCACGGTGAAAAATCCCTGGGACACCGCGCGCGTACCCGGCGGTTCGTCCGGCGGCACGGCGGCGGCGGTTGCGGCGCGTCTGTGTGCGGCGGCCACCGGCACCGATACCGGCGGCTCCATTCGCCAGCCCGCCGCACTGTGCGGCATTTCCGGTTTGAAACCCACTTACGGCGTGGTATCGCGCTACGGCATGATCGCCTTTGCTTCCAGTCTCGACCAGGCCGGGCCGATGGGACGCAATGCGGAAGACCTGGCACTTATGCTGAACGTGATGGCCGGATTCGACGAACGCGACTCGACTTCGTTGCAGCGCGAAAAGGAAGACTACACGCGCGAGATCAATAAATCAGTGAGTGGTGACAAGCCGCTGACCGGCCTGCGTATCGGTTTGCCCAAGGAATTCTTCGCCGCGGGCATGGGCAGCGAGGTAGCCAAGGCGGTCGAAGCCGCCATCGCCGAATACAAGAAGCTGGGTGCGACCATCGTCGACATCAGCCTGCCCAACTCCAAACTGTCCGTACCGGTATATTACGTGCTGGCACCGGCGGAAGCGTCGAGCAACCTGTCGCGCTTCGACGGCGTGCGCTACGGTTACCGCGCCCCGGATTACAGCGACCTGGCCGACATGTACGAGAAGAGCCGCGCGCAGGGTTTTGGCGACGAGGTGAAGCGCCGCATCATGATCGGCACGTACGTGCTCAGCCACGGTTACTACGATGCCTATTATTTGCAGGCACAGAAGATCCGCCGCCTGATCGCGCAGGACTTCACCGAGGCCTACAAACAGTGCGATGTAATCATGGGGCCGACCTCGCCTTCCACTGCCTTCAAGCTGGGCGAGAAGGGCGACGATCCGGTACAGATGTATCTGTCCGACATCTACACCATCGCGGTAAACCTGGCCGGCCTGCCCGGCATGTCCATCCCCTGTGGTTTTGGCGAAAACAGCATGCCGGTGGGCCTGCAGATCATCGGCAATTATTTCGACGAAGCGCGCATGCTGAATGTGGCACATCAATATCAACTGGCGACCGACTGGCACAGCCGCGCGCCGCAACTTGGTTAAGTATGATGAGCATTCCTTTCCGACATAGCGAGGTAGGGTGGATAAAGCCCGCAGGGCGTATCCACCAGAGAACATAATGAGCGACTACAGACGCGCTTTCCACCCCGGCGGCTGTTATTTCTTCACTGTGGTTGCAAATAAGCGCCGTCCGTGGCTGACAGAAGAACATGCGATAAACAGATTGCGGAATGCCTTTCGTCGCGTCATGCAGGTTCGCCCGTTTACCATGGATGCCATCGTCGTGTTGCCTGACCACTTGCACTGCATCTGGCAGTTGCCCGAGGGTGACATTAACTTTTCGGAGCGGTGGCGGCAAATCAAGAGATTTGTCTCCATCGGGTTGGAAAGTCCGCTCAATGTGCGCAAGGAAAAAGCGCTATGGCAACGGCGCTATTGGGAACATCTGCTCAGGGATGAAGAAGACTGGCGGCGGCATATGGACTACATACACTACAATCCGGTCAAGCATGGTTATGTGAGCCAGGCCGCAGATTGGCCGCATGGCTCATTCCGGCAGGCAATGGCGCGTGGCTTATATGAAGCTTCGTGGGGAGATATGGAGCCAGAAAACCTGACCGGAATGGAGTTTGAATAAAAGGTAGGGTGGATAAAGCGCGTAGCGCATATCCACCATGTCAGATTTGGTGGATACGGCCTGCGGCCTTTATCCACCCTACAAAAGGAATCGCAGTATGACCTGGGAAATCGTCATCGGACTGGAAGTACACACCCAGCTTTCGACCAATACAAAGATCTTCTCCGGCGCCTCCACCGAGTTTGGTGCCGAGCCGAACACGCAGGCCGACGCAGTGAGCCTTGCACTGCCGGGTGTGTTGCCTGTGCTGAACAAAGGCGCGGTGGAGCGCGCCATTAAATTCGGCCTCGCCACTGGTGCGCATATTGCACCGCGCTCGGTGTTCGCACGCAAGAATTACTTTTACCCCGACCTGCCCAAAGGCTACCAGATCAGCCAGTTCGATCTGCCGGTGGTCGGGCAGGGTGCGTTGACCATCCAGGTCGAACCGCTTTCCGGAAACGCCAAGCCTTACGAAAAGACCGTGCGCATCACGCGCGCCCACCTGGAAGAGGATGCGGGCAAATCCATGCACGGCGATTTCCACGGCATGACCGGCATCGACCTCAATCGCGCAGGGACTCCGCTGCTGGAAATCGTATCCGAACCGGACATGAGCTCCGCTGCCGAAGCCGTGGCCTATGCCAAAGCACTGCATTCGCTGGTACGCTGGATCGGCATCAGCGACGGCAACATGCAGGAAGGTTCGTTCCGCTGCGACGTGAATGTGTCGGTACGCAAACCCGGTGCGCCGCTGGGGACACGCCGCGAGATCAAGAACCTCAACTCGTTCAAGTTCATGCAACAGGCCATCGACTACGAAGTGCAATGGCAGATCGACACGATCGAGAATGGCGGCACAGTGCACCAGGCCACCATCCTGTTCAACCCGGATACCGGCGAAACGCGTTCCATGCGCAGCAAGGAAGACGCGCACGACTACCGTTATTTCCCCGATCCCGACCTGCTGCCGCTGGAAATTTCTTCCGAATGGATAGAGCAGGTACGCGGCACATTGCCCGAACTGCCGCAGACCAAACTGGCGCGCTATGTGAACGAACTCGGTCTGTCAGCCTACGATGCGAGCATCCTCACTGCATCGCGCGAGATGGCGGATTTCTTCGAAGCAGCGCTTGGCGATGCGACGGGACAAGCAAAAATTTGCGCCAACTGGATCATCGGCGAAGTCAGCGCGCAGCTGAACCGCGACGGCCTGGACATGACGCAATGCCCGATCACCGCGCAGCAGCTGGGTGGCATGCTGGCGCGCATTGCCGACGGCACCATCTCCAATTCCGGCGCCAAGGAGGTGTTCCGCACCATGTGGGCGGAAGGCGGCGAAGCAGACGCGATCATCGAAGCCAGGGGATTGAAGCAGGTTTCGGATTCCGGAGCGATTGAAAAGATCGTGGACGAAATTCTCGCGGCAAATACCGACAAGGTCGCGGAATACCGCTCGGGCAAAGATAAGCTGTTTGGCTTTTTCGTCGGCCTCGCCATGAAGGCCAGCAAAGGCAAAGCAAATCCGGCGCAACTGAACGATATCCTGAAGAAAAAACTGGAAGGCTAAGGCATTCAATGTTGGGAGTGACTGTCGGCAGGACGCCGGCGCTCCCGCTAGGCGACTTTGTTCCTGGACTTGTGCGGCGCTTTTGCGAACAGCCGGTCGTACAGCCAACGCGGCAAGCGCTTCAACAACCATCCCACCACACCCATCTGCCACGGCACCACTGCAAACGACTTGCCACGTTCGATCACGCGCGCCATGCGTTTTGCCGCCACTTCCGCATCCAGGATGAACGGCATGGGATAGGTGTTGATATCGGTCATCGGTGTCCTGATGTAGCCGGGACACAGTGTTACGACCTTCACCCCGCTATCGAACATTTCAACACGCAGGCTTTCCAGGTATGAGATCGCGGCCGCCTTGGAAGCGGAATAGGCGCCCGAACCGGGCATGCCGCGAAAGCCAGCCACACTGGCGACACCGACCAGCGTTCCGCTTTTCGCCTCGCGCATCGCCGCCAGAAACGGCTGGAAGGTCTTCACCATGCCGAGCACGTTGATATCCATCACGTTCTGGAAAACCTCTTCGTCCTCGACATACTCGGTAAGCGTACCGCGACTCACGCCCGCGTTGGCGATGACGATGTCCGGCACCCCGGCGCGCGCCATGAAATCGCCCGCTGCCCGCTGGATGGCCGGCGCATCGCGCACATCCAGCGTATAACAAAATACTTTTTCGGGAAATTCTGCGGCAAGTGTTTGCAGCAACTCGCCCCGGCGGGCGAAGGCGGCAACGATCGCGCCGCGCTCGAGATAAAAGCGCGCGAGGGCCAGACCGATGCCGCTCGACGCGCCTGTAACGACAACTTTCATCAGCGCTTCATGCGTTCCTTGCGCGCAATCTTGATCACCTCCTTCAGCACACGAATGGTATCTTTCGGCTGCAGGCCGGTGATGATGTACTTGCCGTCTACCGCAATAGTGGGCGTGCCGCGTACACCGTAGCTCAGCACCATTTGATTGCCGCGCATTACCTTGCTGGATACCGAGAATGAATTGTAGTCGGCTCTGAATTTGGCGCTGTCCACACCGTGTTTTGCCACAAAATCGGTAATCGTCGCCTCATCGACCAGATTGATGCCGGATACATTCCAGGCAACAAACAAGGCATCGTGCAACTGCCTGAGTTTGCCCAATAATTCCAGTGTATAGAATGTGTGGGCCATCGGCGCCTGACTTTCTCCGAAAACAACCGGCACGTACTGCAGTTTTACATCCCGGGGCTTTTTCTTTTCCCATTTTTCCAGTTCCGGGTGCAGGTGGTAGCAATGCGAACAACCGTAGAAAAAAAACTCAAGCACTTCGATTTTCTTGCCGCTATGGGTCGGCTGCGGTGAATTCAGTACTTTGTAATCCACCCCCGCAACTACTTCAGCCTGCGCATAGCTCGCGCAAAGAAAAATCAGCACTGCAATTATTTGTCTGAAAAGGCCCATTTTCATCTCCCTGTTCTCCCTGTCGATTCAATCTGCCCATCACTGGGTCTGTATTTGAGTGGCAATAATGCCGTTTTGCCTCAACGCTACGATGGTTTTGCCCGCATCATCGTTGCTGTACGGACCGAGCCGCACCCGATACCACACGCCTTTATCCGGAATGTTGGCCGTCTGGATATTAGCCTCGAAACCCGAGAACGCCAATTTGGCTTTCAGTTTCTCCGCATCGCCCATATCCTGAAATGAACCGGCTTGCACAAAATACCTCGCTCTGGATTCGGCAGTGCGTGATGCACGCCTGGATGCTTCCGGTAACGATTCTTTCGTGTTGTCTGATTTGCCGGTCAACACCTTGTAGAACTCAAAACGCTGTCCGGTTTCTGCCACCCCTGAAGCCGGAGCAGGATCAGGCGGCGCATTGATCACCAGCGGCGGCGCCGGGGAAGATGTTTTGTGCTCCTTATTGATGAACGAAGTCGACTTTTTTTCAATCACGTACCACGCAACTGCGCCTGCCGCCACGATGCCGATCACCATACCGATGAAGGCGCTCGCAAGAATTTTTACTTTGTCTGTATCTGTCCGCTTATTGCTCATAATTTCTATCCTTCCTGCGTTACATCTTTTCGGGCGCAGAGACACCCAACAATGCCAATCCATTCCTGATGACTTGCGCCACTGCGGCAATCAGCGCCAGGCGCGCCAGCTTGAGCTTCTCGTCGTCGACCAGGAAGCGAGAAGCATTATAGTAGCTGTGAAAATCGGCCGCCAATTCTTTGAGGTAGAAAGCAACCAGATGCGGGGCAAGGTCTTCCGCCGCCGTCTCGATCACCTGCGGGTAATCGATCATGCGCTGCAATAATGCGGTTTCATATTCGCTGTCCAGCAGGCCGACTTCTGCCTGCAACAATGCGCTGCGCTCGCCGTTCCACTGCGCCAGCACCGTGCTGATGCGTGCATGTGCGTACTGGATGTAGTACACCGGGTTGTCGTTGCTCTGCGATTTGGCGAGGTCGATATCAAACACCAGTTGCGAATCGGGATGACGCGCAGCAAGAAAGTAACGTGTCGCATCGCAGCCCACCTCATCGATCAGGTCGCGCAAGGTGACATAGCTCCCCGCGCGTTTGGAAATTTTCACTTCTTCGCCGTTCTTCAGCACGGTCACCATCTGGTGCAGCACGTAATCCGGCCAACCCTTGGGGATGCCCGCATCCAGCGCCTGCAGACCGGCGCGCACGCGCGTGATGGTGGAGTGGTGATCGGAACCCTGCTCGTTGATGACGCGCACAAAACCGCGTTTCCATTTCTCCAGGTGATAGGCCACGTCCGGCACGAAGTAGGTGTAGCCACCGTCGGTCTTGCGCATCACGCGGTCTTTATCGTCGCCGAAATCGGTGGTGCGCAGCCACAGCGCGCCTTCCTGCTCGAAAGTGTGACCACTGGCGATCAACTTCTTCACCGTCTCTTCGACTTTGCCGTCGGTATATAGCGCGGACTCCAGCGAGAACACGTCGAATTCCACCCGAAACGCGCGCAGGTCCAGATCCTGTTCGCGGCGCAGATAGGCCACGGCGAAATGGCGAATGGCTTCCGCGTCGTCCGCATCGCCCTTGCCCACCGTGTGCTGGTCATCCGCTTCTACAGGTTCTTTCGCCATGTAGGCTTTGGCCACATCCAGGATGTAATCGCCGCGATAGCCCGATTCCGGCCAGGAGGGATCGTCCGGCGTCATGCCCTTGCAGCGCAACTGCACCGACAGCGTCAGGTTGTCGATCTGCACGCCCGCATCGTTGTAGTAAAACTCGCGCGTCACGTTCCAGCCCGCCGCATGCAGCACATTGCACAGGCAATCGCCCACCGCCGCACCGCGCCCGTGGCCGACATGCAGCGGACCGGTTGGATTGGCGGAGACAAACTCCACCCCCACCTTGCGCCCGCCGCCGACATGCACATGGCCGTAACCCGCGCCCGCCTGCAGCACACCATGCACCACTTCCTGCTTCGCTGCTGTGGTGATGCATACATTGATGAAGCCCGCACCCGCGATCTCCACCTTTTCGACGACATCGGACGCTGGCAGCGCCGCGATCAACGCATTCGCGACATCGCGCGGAGACTTGCGCAGCGGCTTGGCCAGTTGCATGGCCAGGTTGCAGGCGTAATCGCCATGTGCAGCCAGCTTGGGACGTTCAATCAGGACGGCCGTATCGGCAAGCTCGGGCGCAACAACGCGCAAGGCCTGCGCAAACAGATCAGCCAAATGGGATTTGAAATTCAGAACAGCGGACATTGCTTTACGTCTTCAAATGAGGCGCGGATTATAGCATTTTGGTTCGGATCAAATTGGAGAGTGGCTTGTCAATATTGGTGGCAAACTTCCTTGCACCTGCGTTGTTCCGCCACAGGCAATCAAATCATGTATTGCCCGGATTTCTCACCGCGCACCAGAACGGAGTAGAAGATGACTTCGTTGCAGTTGGCAGGTGCGTGTTTGTATTGTGGGCGGGGTGTTCCAGCGTCGGCCTGCGTGCATTTTCCGCCGCATGTGAAGGCTGGTTATATTTCCAGCTAAACGGTAGTGTTGCTGGTTTATGTTGATGTGCAGAGGATGGAAGGGTTTGCGGAAGGTCGGTTTCGGAGTTCGGGCTACCGCGTGGGCACAGAAACGTGCCCACCAGCACTCATAAGGTCGATATTCGGAAATTCAGCAACCCGACGCGGCTTCGCCGCACTTAACCATAAAAAAATCTTTTGCCGAACAAACAACACGATTAATACATGTACCAGCCGTAACGCCACCCCCAGTTGTTTCGAGCTTTACTACTCCCGTTGTTCCCGTTTCATCTGGAGTCAAGGTGACACCAATATCAATAGCTATAAGAACACTAGCCGTATTTACACAGTCCATATACTGGGTTACCGTTCCTGATCCATGGGAAATTACGATGTTGGTATATCGTTCCGAACAAGATACTGTACCAGTAGAAGGATTCGTTTCGCCGGGAAGAGTATAACCTTTGAGATTCACGTACCATGTGCCATCGTAAGCTCGTGTGCCACTCCCGTAATCCCCGCCGCCGCCGCACCCAAGAAAAGCCGTTAGCACCAACGCAATAGATAATGGAATAACCAACTCCAAAATTGAGGCAATCTTGAATTTCATTTGTGCGCTCCTCGCTAGTTTTTACAACTATGCCTTAAAATCATATAAATCGCCTTTAATACTGGCGGTTAGGATAACTCATATTGTAAATATTTGAAAGATCGATTGTAACTATTTGAATAGTCGCAAATTGCGCCTTTCCTTTCCCCAGGCAAGGGTGGTATGTTGCCCTCTGGACGCGTTTTTGCTTTTACTTTCCGCCGCCCTGAAGCGTTGGCCGGTCAGGGAGTTCTGATGAATGCATTGCCCTATGGCAAGACTCCCGCGTCGCTAGCGTTTCTGGCGAAGCTGAAATTGCGGCTGCTTGCCGAACTGCCCCTGACGGTACTGGTAAAAAAGTTAATCCGCCATCGGTAATCGAATCATGTACTGCCCCGATTTCTCATCGCGCGCCAGTAAGACCAGCTTGTGCTTTTCTGCATCTTCGATCAGCTCCTTGAAGGAGCGGTAGCCGTAATAAGACTCGGTGAAGCCGGGGCGGCGGCGCTGCATGGTGGGCTTGACCATGGAACCCCAGAGTTTTTCGTCGGAACCGCGTTCCGAGATCAGGCCTTCGACGGTTTCGACCAGGAAGTCCATGGCTTCCTGCTTTCTATCTTCTTCACCTTTGGTGCCCGCCGGTTTTGCGGCACTGGCTTTTGCCTTGGCAGGTGTTTTCCTGGCGGCCTGTTTCTTTTTCGCTTCCTGCTCGCGCACCAGATCGTCGTAAAAGATGAATTCGTCGCAGTTGGCGCTTAACAGGTCAGAGGTCGAATCCTTCACGCCGATGCCGATCACATATTTGTTGTTTTCGCGCAGCTTGGAAACCAGCGGTGAAAAATCGGAATCGCCGCTGATGATGACGAATGTGTCGACATGTGCCTTGGTATAACAAAGATCAAGCGCATCCACGACCATGCGGATATCGGCGGAGTTTTTACCGGTCTGACGCACATGCGGAATTTCGATCAGCTCGAACGAGGCTTCGTGCATGGGCGCCTTGAATTCCTTGTAGCGCTCCCAGTCGCAATAGGCTTTTTTGACCACGATACTGCCTTTCAGCAGCAGGCGTTCCAGCACTTTTTTGATGTCGAACTGCGCATATTTGGCATCGCGCACGCCCAGCGCCACATTCTCGAAGTCGCAGAACAGGGCCATGTTAGTAATTTCAGGCTGGTTTGCCATTGCGCGCCTCCTCGGAATAAATTGAAATGCGATACCCAGGTGTTACCTGACCGGAACTTTATATCATTTTCCGGATTCCCCGGCCCGCCCTGCAACGCAACTTGTCCCGGCTAATGCGGAACCGATTTGGAAAAGACATTCAACACCACGACGCCGGCAACGATAAGTGCGATACCGATGAATGCCGGCATATCCAGTGTCTGCTTGTAGAACACCCATCCCGCCAGGGTGATCAGGGCAACTCCCGCACCCGACCAGATGGCGTAGGCAATGCCGACAGGCAGGGTGCGCAACGTAAGCGTCAAAAAATAGAACGCCGATAAATAACCGATCACCACGATGACAGTCGGCCACAACCGCGTGAATTCCCCGGTGGCCTTCAGTGCCGAAGTGGCGATGACTTCACTGATGATGGCAAAAGAAAGAAACAGCCACTGTTTCATTTTCGCATCTCGATCTTATTCAGACTGATTCGCCGGCTCAGCATCGTATTCATCAGAAACTGGTGCAGTTATAGAACCCTCGATGCCCGAAGCAGGTGGTGGTGGTGGGACGGGTGCGGTAGACCTGGTCATTGTGAGCACGAGAACTCAGGATGCATTCGCGCCATTTGTCGGTGTCTTTGGTGAAGCCCAGCTTCTCGCAGGCCGGACCGTAAACCGCGATCATGTCGTCAACTTCCGCTTGCGCGGCGGCAGCGCGCTCGGCTTGGGTCGCGCAGCCTGCCAGCGCGGCAAAAATAAATACCATCAGGATATAACGCCACATAATGCCTCCTTGTTACCGGTTGTTCGGGATATTACAGCACAAAGCTAGACAACCTTTCCCGGATTCATCAGCCCGTGCGGGTCCAATACCTGTTTGATGCTGCGCATCAGTTCCAGTTCCAGCGGACTCTTGTAATGGGTGATCTGCTCGCGCTTGAGTTGCCCCAGGCCATGCTCGGCGGCAATACTGCCTTCCAGTTTCGACACGATGCCATACACGAGATGGTGCACTTCGCTTTCATGCTGATCCATGAACGCCTTGTTCTGCGCGGCATCCGGCATGGAAATGTTGTAATGAATATTGCCATCGCCCATGTGGCCGAAGGCAACGATACGGATGCCCGGATAAGCCTTGCGCAAGGTATCGCCGGCCAGTGCAAGAAATTCTGCCACGCGGCTGATCGGCACCGAAATGTCGTGCTTGATGCTGAGGCCCTCGGCTTTTTGCGCTTCGGCCACATTCTTGCGCAGTTTCCACCAGCGTTCGGCATTAGCGCTGTCGGTCGTCACCTCGAATTCGGCTATACCAGCGCCGAACGATTCCAGTGCAGTGCGCAACGCACCGTCCAGCGGCGCGGGCAGCACATCGGCCAGCCGCGTGATAACGATCCATTCGTGTTTTGTGGCGAAGGGCTCAAGTGTGTCCGGGATGTGTTTGAACACAAGGTCAAGACTGGAACGCGAAATGAATTCGAAGGCATCGATGGTGTCGCCGCATGCAGCACGCAGGTGCGCCAGCAACGCGACCGCGGCGGCAGGGTCGCGCACCGCGATGCAGGCAGTTGCCAGCGACTTGGGGCGTGGGAAAAGTTTGACCACCGCTGCAGTAATGATGCCGAGTGTACCCTCGGCGCCAATAAAGAGTTGTTTGAGATCGTAACCGGTATTGTCCTTGCGCAGCCTGCGCAAGCCGTCCCAGATGCGCCCGTCCGGCAGCACCACTTCCAGCCCGAGCACCAGATTGCGCGCGGTACCGTAGCGCAGCACGTTAATGCCGCCCGCATTGGTGGAGAGGTTGCCGCCGATCTCGCAATGCGGCGCGACCGCGGTCAGTCCCAGCGGAAACAGGCGATCGGCCGCCTCCGGTGCTGCATACAACGATGCCAGCTTGCAGCCCGCTTCCACGGTCATGGTGTAATTGGTGGCATCGATGGCGCGCACGCGGTTCATGCGCGAAAGATTGATAACGATCTGCGGCTCCGCGCCCGCCAGCGGCACCGAGCCGCCGCACAGGCTGGTGTTGCCGCCCTGCGGCACGATACTGATTTTGTTCGCAGCGCACAGCTTTACCACTTCGCTGACCTGCTGCGTATCGGAGGGAAATACCACCGCCAGCGCTTCGTTCGCATAGCGGCCGCGCCAGTCCTTGCCGTAGGGCAGGGCGTCAGCGCCTGTCAGCACACCATCGCGACCTGTAATGGCGGAAAGGGATTCCAGAAGTTGGGGTGCTATTGTCATAGTGTTTTTTTCTGTTATCCGGCACGTAAAAGCCGGGCGCGCGCAGCATTCAGCAATGCTCTCGAATAAAGCCGATGAAAACCCATAAGCGCATGGAATGCAAACCCGAAAGATCTCCGGCCGGATACCGGGTCAGCGTCAGCGACAACGGCAGAACCGAAATACAGGCGCGTACCGGATGGATTGCCGTCTTCGCCGGCAACGCTCATCAGCCATGACCGTGTGCGCCCCTGAAAATCGCACATCAACAGTTGATCCGGCGCGCGGCCTTCGACGCTCCACGCCGCAAAGTTATCTGACTCTCCGGCGGCAAGCTGTTTTGCCTGCAAGTCGGTAGATGGCTTTGAGACCAGCAGGGAGAGAATCATGCGCTCGATCCTGAACAACCAGGTGGTATAGAAAGCTTCCACATATTCTGCCTGGGAAATATTGCGCGGCACATCCGTGAAATAACAATCCGAGTAATCCTCTCGCTGCCTGTATTTATCCAGCAGTGCATCTTGCGGCAGTTCGCCGGTTTGTATGGCGCTCATGGCTTCTCCATTTGAGGGTCGGTCTGCGCCAATACCAGATGATCTGTGCTCTCCTTTATTTCATTACAGACAGCTTGGACATGACAGCGGCACTGTCGAAAACAGCGGATAGTTCTTCGGAAGTTCTTTCAGAACGGTTTTCATCGATAGCCGCTGGTAGTAAACAGTCCATGTGTAGTTGTCGTCGGAATTGCCTGGGCGTTGACTTCTTGCGACATGACTGCCGACAAAGGTCACCTCCCCGGGCGCAAGCGTGAACGGCATGCCGGTTGCCGAATCAGGCGAGATATTGGTCTGGGTAAGCGCACTACTGCCCGAATAGGTTACCCAGGACGCAATCCTGTGTTTGCCTGGCGGAAGCTC
>JBNKBO010000007.1:0-73230 GCA_050287265.1 Sideroxydans sp.
ACCGGCAAGCGTTGTAATAACACCATTGGCATTCAGGTAGGGCGACAAGACAATTTCATCATTGTTCGTAATCGAATTCCCCACATTAGCTGAGTTATAAGCGATTGCGATTACACCGGTAGCAGGTGTAACAACAATGCTGTTTACATATTTTGATTGCGGCACATTAGCTGCCACCACGGCAGCATAGTTTGTGACACCAGGCATACCGTCGGCTTGGTAAGCAGTACCCAGATCCTGCTTGATGGCAGATGCCAATCCGAGACCTTCCGTCAATTTCGAACGTACGGTGTAATCCTGATAAGCCGGCAGTGCTACTGCGGCCAAAATACCGATAATCGCAACCACGATCATCAGTTCGATCAGTGTGAAACCTTTTTGAATTTGTTTCATGTCGTACTCCTCATAAAATTTTATCGTTGCCTGTTTGCGGGCTACACACGAGGTGTGCAGGTGGATAGTAGCAGAAGCCGTGCCAACTGGTAAACCTGTGTAAAAACACCATCTTTATTGGCCTGGCAGCGCATTTTCGACCCGTCAGCCATGGCGCAGGACACTACCTGAAGCAAAAATCGTCAGGTGACTGACGATATTTGTCACTTCTCGCACGGGTTATTGCTAGAAGACCAAGTCATGGGACGTAGCCTGGAATTTTGCTTTCATCCACTGCGTCGATCTGTTCCGGCCTAAGAAATTGCCTGGCATAGGCAAGATAGACCTTTTCGCGGATAAAGACATCGAACAGATCGGGGTCGATATGTCCGTTTTTCTTGAATTTTCCCAATATCGTCAGCGATTCGGTCAGTGTCTTGCCTTCCTTGTAGGGGCGGTCTTTGGCTGTCAGCGCCTCGAAGATGTCGGCAATGCCCATAATCCTGGCCTGCACCGGCATCTGCTCGCGCATCAGCCCCTTAGGGTAGCCTTTGCCGTCCATGCGTTCGTGGTGCCCGCCTGCATATTCCGGCACGCGCTTGAGGTGGTTCGGCCATGGCAGTGCTTCCAGCATCTTGATGGTGACATTGATGTGGTGATTGATGATCTCGCGTTCCGCCGCCGTCAGCGTGCCGGAGCGGATGGTGAGGTTTTCCACTTCTTCCGCACTCAGGAAATTGGCCTGAATGCCCCGAATGTCGCGCCATTGATATTTGGCAATCTGCTGCACACGGGCGATATCGGCGTCCTGCATTTTTTCCGAACCAATGTTGCAGCGGCGCAGAAATTCGCGATCATCTTCCAGTTGGCGCACTTGCGCCTCATATTCCGCCTGCGTCTTTGCCCCTTTGAGCATTTCAATCTCGGCGTCGCGCTTGAGTACCTCGAAACGGGTATCAACCTGCTTGATACGGTCGCAGATGGTTTGCAGTTTGGTGGATTTGTCCACCACATGCACAGGGGTGGTGATCTTGCCGCAATCGTGCAGCATCCCGGCGATCTTGAGCTCATACCGGTCTTTGTCCGTCAGATTGAAGCCTTTGAGCGCATCCGGTTTGGCGCGATTCACCGCTTCGGCCAGCATCATGGTCAGCGCGGGAACGCGTGCGCAATGGCCGCCGGTATAGGGTGATTTATCGTCGATGGCGGTGTTGATCAGGTTGATCAATGACTCGAACAATTCCTCGAGCTGCTGGATCAGGCGGCGGTTACTCAGGGCAATGGCGGCTTGCGATGCAAGCGATTCGAGCAGTTGCTGATCGTCCTTGGAAAATTGCTTGACCTCACCGCTTGTTTCGCCCAGCGCGTTGATGAGTTGCAATACGCCGATGATCTCGTGTTCATGGTTGCGCATCGGGACCGCCAGAAAAGAACGCGAGCGGTAACCGGTCTTGGCATCGAAATTTTTCGTCCCGGAAAAATCGAAACCTTCGGCGATATAGGCATCCGGAATGTTGACCGTTTCGCCGCGCAATACGGAATAGCTCACCACCATTGCCAGATTCGGGTTTCCGTCGTGATACAGCGCAATCGGGTAGAACGGAATCGGATTGCCGGAGGTGCCGCCCATGCGAATCTGGAGCGAATCGTTGTGCAATATTTCGAAGGTCAACACCTGCTTTTCCGCATCCACCAGATACAGCGTTCCGGCATCGGCATTGGTGATCTTCCTGGCTGAATCCAGGATAGTCTCCAGCAGGCGATTGATATCGCGCTCACTGGACAACGCCGCGCCGATGGCATTGAGATCGTTGAGGCGGTTGAGCAGGCTTTCCAGCATGGCGCGTTGCTCCCGCTCTTGCGCTATATAGGTTTGAACTTTGGAGGTGTCCACTACCCGGCCTTTACTTGATACATACTGCGCGTACCTGGTGAACGTCGGTGATGCCGCTTAATACTTTCTCGATACCGTCCTGCTTCAGAGTGCGCATCCCCTCTTCCAGAGCAAGCGCCAGCAACTCGGCGACATGCGCATGATCCTGGATGGCTTTCTTGACAGGATCGGTACCGATCAGCAATTCATGCAAGCCGACGCGCCCGCGATAGCCGGTGTTTGAACACTTGTCGCAGCCGACCTTTTCATACAGGGTAATCTGGCCTTTCGCATCGCCGAACAGTTTGACCCACTCTCCATACAAATTCTTGAAAGCACCATTGGGATCTTTTTTCCAGGTTGCGGTACCGCGCATTTCTTCGGCAAATTCGGTGAGCAGGGCCTTGATCTCGTCCTGGGATGCAATATGCGCCTTCTTGCAGTCCTTGCACAGGCGTTTGGCCAAACGTTGCGCCAGAATGCCAAGCAGGGCATCGGCAAAGTTGAACGGATCCATGCCCATGTCGAGCAAACGAACAATCGATTCCGGCGCGCTGTTAGTGTGCAGGGTGGCGAACACCAGGTGACCGGTGAGCGAAGCTTCAATGCCGGTGGAAACCGTTTCCTTGTCACGCATTTCGCCGACCATGATCACGTCCGGATCGGCGCGCAAGAACGAACGCATGATCGAGGCAAAGGTCAGGCCCGCCTTTTTGTTGACCTGCACCTGACGCAAGCCTTTCTGCGTGATTTCCACCGGATCTTCCACCGTCCATATCTTGGTATCCGGCTTGTTGATGGATTTTAGGATGGAGTGCAACGTAGTCGTTTTACCGGAACCGGTGGGACCGCACACAAAAAACAGACCGTAAGGTTTGGCAATTGTCTTTTTCACCAACTCCAGGTTGCGCACCGAAAATCCCATATTATCCAGCGGTATGGGTTCGCCGGAGGCCAGGATACGCATCACCACATCTTCCACGCCGCCCTGCGAGGGGATGGTCGCCACGCGCAATTCGATGTCCAGGGGACCGTATTTTTTGAACTTGATCTTGCCGTCCTGGGGTTTGCGTTTTTCGGAAATGTCGAGATCGCACATGATCTTGAGGCGGGTAATCATCGCATTACGATAGGTGGAGGGCACTTCGATATAGTTCAGCAACGAACCGTCTTTGCGAAGACGTATCAGGGTCTTTGCCTTGCCCGGTTGCGGTTCGACATGAATGTCGGATGCACCCATTTTATAGGCGTCAATAATGATCTTGTTGACCAGCTTGACCAGTTCATTGTCGGCTGCCGCATTGACGTCTTCCTGGGTGAGCGTGCCCGATTCCTCTTCGTCCCCACCCAGCGAGGTCAGCAAGTCATCCATGCTGCCCATATCTTCATAGCTGCCCGTGAGATCTCCTACACCCGCCGAATTGCCGCCACCATAGAACAGGTCAAGTGTGGCCTTGAATTCACGCTGGGTACATACTTTGTAGATCAGGCGATTTTTGGGGAAAATATTGTTGACCACACGCGAGGCCTGTATCCGCTCCGGATCGGTGGTCAGGATAACCACGCCTTCATGCGTATCGTCCACCGGCACCCAGTGGCTGGTCTCCACATATTCGCGCCTGAGGTTGCGCAGCAATTCCGACGGCTTGATTCGATCCGCCTTGAACGGCTCATAAGGCACGCCGAAGAACCTGGAGAGTGCCTTGCCCAAGGCCTCCGGTTTGACCTGGAATTCATCCAGCAACACATCCTCAACATCTTCACCCTTGCGCCGGGCGGTACGTGTTGCCAGTTCGAACTCGGCAGCTGACAGCACGGCATCGGAAACGAGGTAGTCGTATTTGGTCTTGACCGCGCCCGCTTGTTGCTGGCGCTGCTTGAGTGCGACAGCCAGGGTCTGGGTCAGTTCGCGCGCGCCTTCTTCCACCATGGGAAGAAAAGGAATGCCAGCCTTGTTGTTGATGACCTGCATCACACCGATCAAATCTCCGCCTTCCACGTCGATGATAGGCACCACCAGCATTTGTTTGGTGCGATAACCGGTACGGCGGTCTACGTCCTGCAGAAAACGCAGGGTCGTGCTATATGTAGCCAGTTCATGTTCGTCGTACACATCCTTGAGGTTGAGCATCTTCTTGTGAAAGGCGGCATATCCGGCGATGCTCTGCTCAGCAATGGGTAACTTGAGATCCTTGAACGAATTCAGTCCGGTCTTGACCTTGGAAATCAGCGATGCCTTGTCGTCTCCCACCACGTAAATGGTCAGCCGGTCAGCATTGAACAATGCACAGATATCCTTGCTGACATCCAGCATGATTTCATCGATATTACTGGTGGCGTGAATTTTATTTGTCACCTGATTGAGGTTCTTGGTGAACTCCAACCGCAACCCCATATCGTTCACTTTCCCTTGTCCCGGATTCGCCATACTTTTCTCCTCAGCCTTTCAACTTCTATTGTTGCTGCGCCTTGAGCACAGACCACAAACCATTTTCCAAAACGTACACATCGTATCCTGCCTGCGCCAGGATAAAAGCGGCAGCGGAGCTGCGACGACCACTCTGGCAATAAGCGATGTATGGCGTTGTCTTGCCCAATACGCCAATCGCATTGCGAATATCATTGAGCGGCACGTTGATCGCACCCGGCAATTTATCATAGCGATATTCAGGTGGATGACGCACATCCAGCCACACCGCACCTTGTGCTACTTTCTCCATGGCATCCTGATAACTGATGCGACGCAGCAAGGGTTCCTGCATCAATTCCATGAAATCCTGTTTTTTCAAACGCAGCAGCACGCCGTTACTTTTCATCGTCACGGTAGCATTGCGTTTTGAATCGGAAATCAACGCCTCCTCTCCGAATACGTCACCAGTCTTGATTTCGGCAAGCACCAGATTCGCTCCGCCAACCAGCCGTGTTACCTGTGCCCGTCCACTTTCAATCAGGTAGTAATAGTCGCCTTCTTCCCCTTCACGGACGATGACATCCTTATCCCAGACCGCGATGGCCTCGATGCGATTGAGCAACTTTCCGATATTGGCCGCCGGCAAATGCGCGAACGGGCTGTCTCTCAGGTTCTCCGCACTGAACATGCCTGAGTTCAGCAATTTTTTCACTGTGGACTCGGATCCCTCCTTCAACGCCGTCCGTTTCACATCTTCGTGGTGGGCAACCTGATCCCAGGTCACTATGCGATCCAGCAGTTCGTCGTCCACACGCAATAACTGCACTTTGCTCAGCGCCCTCGCCGAACGGATGGCGGGTTGGCGCTTGCCTATCGGGTGACGCGCCCATTCCGAACCGGATCGAATCAACACTCGATTGCCATCTTCGTACACCACTTCCAGTTCACCACGCAGCAGATAGACCGATTCACCGGTTGTCGGGTTATCCTCAAATGGATCACTGCCCTCCTCTACGCTTTCCACATGACAGTAATCAAGCAACTCGCGCAAGCGCGAAGGACTGAACGAGGAGATCGGCTCCAGCGAGGCGAGAACTCTGATGTCTACAATATCCAGCATGATATTTGTCAGTCTCCGCTAAAACTCGAAAATCTGGCCGTTCTGCAACAATTTTGGCACAAAATTCTTCACGCTCTCGCTGATTTCCTGCATGGTCAACTCAATCTCCCCAGGTTTCAGGTGGGTGATGTATATCCTGGGGTTCAGCTTGAGTTTGCACAATTCCTCATTCAGCAATAAAGGGCAAAGATGCTTGGAAACAACGGCCAGTTCTTTTTCCGCATTCGAGAATGCGGTCTCGACAATCAGATATTCCAGATTCTGAATACGATTTACCGTCGCCCACAATGCATCGCATGTGGTCGTATCGCCACTGAACACCAGGCTGGTTTTGCCGCTGTCGATCTGGAAACCGACCGCCGGAACAACATGGTTCGCAGGAAGCGGTGTGATTTTGCGCCCATTCATATCCACCGTCTTCCCCAGCTCAATACGTTCATACCGCAACAGAGGCTGGTGCAGTGTAGGTATCTGGGAAAAATCCGGCCATATTTCCCAATTAAAAACATGTTCCTTGAGAATAGCCAGCGTCTCATCAGTAGCATGTATGACCATGGGATGCTCGCGCATGAAACCCACGCTGTCGATCAATAGCGGCAGACAGGCGATATGATCGAGATGTGAATGAGTGACGAAGACATGATTGATTGCACACATCTCGGCCAGACTCAGATCACCTATGCCGGTTCCGGCATCGATCAGCACATCATGATCAAGCAACAGCGAAGTGGTACGCAAATTGCCACCGATCCCGCCGCTGCATCCCAATATTCTCAATTTCATCTTTAATACTTCCCTGAGCCGCTTATTTTGTCTTGAAGACGAACACGCCGTCCCAGTCTTCACCGGGCGGGTTGTTGCGGTAATACACAACACGCTCGGAATACACTTCATATAATTTGCAGCCGGGGGATATTTTCAGCAAATTGAACAGTTGCAGTTCCGCCCTGTCCCAATCCTGTTTGCGATACAAACGCAGCGCCTGCTGGAATAACTTGATTTCCTCCACCACCGCTTGCCCGACTTCCCCAGCCAAACCGAGCGGCTCGAAGATCGCAACCGGCTTGTCTTTCCCTTTGACGCGCACCATATCCAGTTCGCGATAGACAAATTCAGGCGCCTGCTCTTTGGTGCTCTCACCCACCAGCACCCCGACGCCATATTCTTTGGTAATCCCCTCCAAACGCGATGCCAGATTCACTGCATCGCCCATCACCGTATAAGCCATCCGCACTTCGGAGCCCATATTGCCCACGCTCACACGTCCGGTGTTAATCCCCACGCCGATTTGTATCTCCGGCCAGCCATGCTCCTTGAAATGAGGCTGCAGGCTGCTCAACTTGCGTTGCATCTCCAACCCCGAGAACACGGCCTGATAGGCATGACGCGCATCGGGCAGCGGCGCGCCCCAGAATGCCATGATACAGTCGCCCATATATTTATCAATTGTGCCGCGGTGGCTGTAGATCACACGAGAAAGCGGCGTCAAAAATTCGTTCATCAACAATGACAAATCCCGAGGCTCCAACCCTTCCGAGATTGTGGTGAAACCACGTACATCGGAAAACAGAATACTCATCTCGCGACTTTCGCCCTCCATCGAAACCTGACCCGGATCCTTGCTCATCTCGTCAACCACTTCGCTCGGTACATACTGACCAAACAGGCCGGTAATCTGACGTTTGGTACGCTCAGTCGTGAAGTAACCGTAGGTCATGTTCAATGCGAACAGCGCAAGGACCATGATCAACCCACCCGCCACTGGCAAGGCGAGATTGCCGTATTGCCACACTGCGCCGTTAACAACAATCTCAAGCAGCAGCAAACCCGCCGCGAGCAAAGTGCCGTATTTTGGATTCAGCATGGGCAGCAGAAAGGCCAAAGCCACGCCGATGCTCAGCAACAGCAACACGTTCGCCCCCAGCACATAGGGCGGATTCTGTTTGACCTCCTGGTTAAGGATGCCGCTAATCATGTTGGCATGTACCTCCACCCCCGGGTAGACCTTGCTCACTGGCGTGGAACGCATATCCATCAATCCCGGCGCGGTCGTCCCCACCAGCACGATCTTGTTCTGTATATCCGCTGGCGGGATACGATCATGCAGCACATCCGATACGGAGATATAGCGAAAAGTGCCGCGTGCTCCCCGATAAGGAACCAGTGCACTGACTGTTGCGTCCACGGGAATACGCAAATTGCCCTGCGCCAACTCCAGCGTCAGCCACTCCAGTCCGCTGTAATTTCTGTCTTTTTCGGGCGCATAACCGGGGGATAACCTGGGCATACCCAGCACAGTACGCACTACGGCCAGCGACAGGGACTCGTAATACACACCGCCATACTCGACGATCATCGGCACGCGTCGAACGATGCCGTCAAAATCGATCACCGGATTGAAGTGTCCCGCTGTTGCCGCGTTGGCTTGCAACTCAGGCAAATTCGCGCCGTAACTGTCCCAATGCATAAAAGAGATAGGCCGACCTCTGAAAGTCCCTGCGGCAAATACCGGCTCGGGCAACATTCCGGTCGAGCTTGTTTCGGCACCACTTTCACTGTTGCTGAAATAGTACCCAAGCACCACGTTGCGTTGCTTGATTCTGTCGGCAAAAAGATGGTCGTACTCGAGCCGAGGCTTGAGACGCTCCAGCACGGACTGATACTGCGCCACCCCTTTGAACTGGTTGCGGCCCAGTTCCTGCAATACTTTCAGGCCGGAGCTGTCGTCTTTCTCGGCAAAAACCACGTCAAAACCAACCACCGCTGCGCCATAGCGTTCGAACAACTTGTCCATCAGCGTCGCCATCCTGTCACGGCTCCATGGCCAGCGCCCCTCTTCCTTCAGGCTCTTTTCGTCGATATCGAGAATGACGATACGGTCATCACCCGTATTCGGGATGGTCAGTTGCAGGCGGTAGTCATAAAGCTTTGCGTCAGTATACTGAACGAAGCCGAGGCGATAGAACCTTGCGGCATCGCCCAGAAACAGCATGGCGATCACCATACCGAGCGCAATAAGAAGTGCGTGCTTCTTCATTTGCCACCCCGCTTCCCACTCCGTTGGATTGCGCGCGGACAGATCACTTTGGCGGATCAGGACTTGAAGTAGAACTCCATCTTCACCCCGGCAAGTTCGATGAGATCATGGTCCCTCAACTGGTGGGGTTGCTCGCCAATGGACGAGCCGTTCACTGTGGGAAAACTTCCGCCTTCCACATGGGTAATAAAATAGCCGTGTGGACGACGCGCCAGTACCGCCACCTGAACACCGGGTTTGCCCAGCGTCGTCAGGTTTTTCACCAACTCAAGCTCCTTGCCGGAATTGGGGCCGTTCAATATCTGCACCACTGCTGGAGACAGGGGGCCGCTGGCTGTATCAGCCGTCATGCCGCTGTTCGTGGTATTGAACTGTGTTGATATCATGGCTTCCGTCTTGCGTGTTGCAGTCACATCCAGCGGCGATTTGGAGAAAGCCTGGCTTTGCGAAACTCTTACCGGCGCACGCAACACCATGGTTTTTTCAAACTCCGCTGCCGATGTCTGCGTAGGCTGATCATTCAGATATTTCAGCTTGTATTTGCCGATTTCGATCACATCATTGTTTTGCAGAAAATGCTTTTTGGTCGGTGTGCCGTTGACCGCCAGGCCGTTGGTGCTGTCCAGGTCTTCCAGGAAGGAATCGTTGAGTATGGTAACGACGGCCGCATGCTCGCTGCTCACAGCAAGGTTGTCGATCACGATGTCGTTATGCGGCTTGCGACCTATCGTGGTGCGTTCCTTGTTCAGCGGATATTCTTTCATCACCGCCCCATCCATGCTGAGTATCAATTTAGCCGGCATATCATCAATCCCCGTAGTTATCTTTTGCTATCCTAATTTACTAACCATGAACGCAGCTTTGCCAACCACTTGTTAGGGGCGGCAAAACGTCCTTTAACCTTGACAAGGATGACCGAAACATTGTCGCGACCACCATTATCATTTGCCATTTGCACCAACTGCGCTGCAGCCAGTGGCAGATTATTCCGCAGCATCTGAGTCGTCATGGCGATGTCTTCGTCTTCAACCATGTCGTTCAGACCGTCTGAACAGAGCAGGTATATATCACCGACCTGAACATCATACATTTGCAGCTCCGGCTCAACGTCGGCATCGATCCCAACTGCCCGCGTCACCAGGTTCTTGTTCTTGGACAACCTCGCATCGTCTTTGCTGATCAGACCGCTGTCGATCTGTTCCTGCAGCAGAGAATGATCACGCGTAAGACTCTCAAGTACTTCATCCCGCAAACGGTACAAGCGCGAATCGCCAATATGCGCCACCGCCACACGATTATCGTAAAACAATGCGGCAACGATGGTCGTTCCCATCCCGGCATATTGCGGCTGACTCTGAGCCGCGTTAAAAATGGACAAGTTGGACTTTTTAACATTGTCGCGCAACAACACCAAGCCCATCTCTTCGTCGGCGTCATTCAAATCTTCGGGACGCGCATCCTTGAGATAATGCCCCACCTCGCTGGATAACACCGAGACTGCTATTCCACTTGCCACTTCGCCTGCATTATAGCCGCCCATACCGTCCGCCAATACTACCAATCCGATGCTGGCATCGTGAGCGACGCTGTCCTCGTTATGCGAGCGCACCACCCCGGGGTTGGTCTGACTGACTATTTCAAGCGCATTCTGTATATCCACGTACCACCCCTGAAAACATCTAAGTATCGTTATCGTAGATGACTCAATTACAAACTGGCTGCGCATTGCCGGATCGCTTCAGCCATTTCGCTACCGCTTGCATAACGGTCTCCAACCTTCTTCGCCAGCGCCTTGTTGATAATGGCAACCACACATGGCGGTACATTCGGGTTAATACTCAGAATGTCAGTATGCGGCTCGTTGGCAATCCTGAACATCAGTTGCGCCATCGAATCACCTTCGAACGGCAGCTTACCACAGGCCAGTTGGTACAGGCTCACTCCCAGTGAGAACAAGTCCGAGTGCCCTTCGATCTTGACGCCGGACAACTGCTCAGGGGACATGTATGAGGGTGTACCGAGAACCATGCCGGTTTTGGTCTTGGAAGAATCCGTGATGCGCGCGATACCGAAATCGGTAACCTTCACCGAATCGCTTTCCGGGTCGTACATGATATTGGCAGGCTTGATGTCGCGATGCACGACGTTCAGGCCATGCGCGTAGCCCAGCGCGTCCGCCACATGAGCAACGATGCTCAACACTTTGGGCAGCGGCAACAAATTGGGCTGTTTGGTGTACCCCGTCAAATCCTTGCCCTTGAGGAATTCCATGGCAATATACGCCAGATCATGTTCTTCGCCTGCATCGTACATCGTCACGATATTGGGATGATTCAGACGACCGGCCGTCTCGGCCTCGCGGAAGAAACGGGCTTTGACTTCTTCCAGTTCGTCCTCTTCAAACTCCTGTGCCAGCGCCATGGTCTTAATGGCGACAACACGGCTGATCTTCGGGTCTTTGCCCAGATACACCACCCCCATCGCACCCTTGCCCAGTTCCTTCTCGATCTCATAGCGGCCCAGCATCGGCTTGGCGATTCCCGCCTGGTCCAGCTTCATCGTGCTGTCGTTGCTCCGGCCGGATGAAGTGCCGAGCACGATGGTTTCCGCCATGGCCCTGGACTGCGCCGTTCGCGCTTCCAGATCGCGGAACCTGGGATTGTATTCCGCCATGTAATTGAACACCGATTCGGCCTTGTTGAACTGGCGCTTGCGTTCGAAATCCAGTCCCAGGTTGTACAACACGTCCATCAGACTGTCATCCATCGGCACCTTGCGAAATTTGTCGAACGCGATATCCAGTTGACCTTGTCCCTGAAACGCGAGACCCAGCATGCGGTTGCTCTCCGCCGAATCAGCATCGGATTTGATCTTGCCTTGCTCGGTCATCAGGAAGCGCTTGGTTGTGAGCAGCAAATGACCAACCAGCAACAGCGATACCGGCAACATCAGCTGCAACCACATTGCCTGCGTCGTCATAAGGAAGTAATGAGCCGCCAACAACAGCACGAACAAAGCAGCCGTTATCGAAGCCGCCAACCCAGCACTCAGCCGCGGCACCAGCAGGATCAAATACAGTGCGACAACCAGAAAGACACCGCTTTCGGCCCAGAAGCCCCAGCCCGGAACGACGAAAAAATCCTGCTTGAGAATACTGGAAACCGAGTTGGCTAGTGTCAGGACCGGGGGAGTCGAGGCGGAAATTGGCGTGACCTGAAAATCACCCACTCCCGAAGCCGTGGTGCCGATCAACACGATTTTGTCGCGATATTTCTCTGCAGGAATCTTTCCGCTCAACACATCGTAGAACGAATCCACCTGAAAAGCCGGTTTGCCGTCCTGGTCACCATAGAAAAAGGTATACATACGCAACGCCGGGTCAGTGGCGATATTCAGGTTGCCCACCTTGACGCCCTGCCCCAGCGTAATCTGGATGTCTCCGGGCTCGAGGTTCAGGCTCTTTGCGGCCAGCATCAACGACAATGAGGGATAGTACTGGTCGAAATAGCCGATCACCAGCGGTTCGGTGCGCACGCCCCCATCCACATCCGGCGTGACATTGAGGTGACCGATGGCCACTGCTGTGGAGCCGATCAAGGGGATCGGGATTTCCCCCCCCATTGAAGGGATCGGCAAGGCGGAATATTCGCTACCCAGAACATTGGTCAGGTTATTCTTCAGTATGTAATCGGGAAGCGGACTATCCGGTTTGCCTTGTGGCTCCCCCAATTCGAAATACATGCCCAGCAGTACATTGTTGGCCTTGAGCATGCTTTCCGCAAGCTGCTGATCGTTGTCCAGATGCAGCAACGCGTCCTGCATCAATACATCCAGTTGCGCCCATTCGGCAGGGTTGCTTTTTTTCAGGGAAGACTTGGCGAGGATCGCGCCGATTTTGTTGATGTAGTCCAGCCCCGCATCGACCTGGGGCTCAAAGAAGAAAACCGTGTTTCCGACCACCTTGGTCTGGCCTGCACCCAGGATATCCAGCATCCTGCCTTGCATCGCGCGCGGCCACGGCCAGCGTCCGAGGTTGGCGATGCTCTGGTCATCGATTGCGATGACGGCGACCTTGTCGCTGGGAACACGCGAAGAGGATCGCACGCCCCAATCATATGCCTTGCGTTCCAGACTCTGAATCAAATCGCTATTGGCACTGAACAGGAACAACAAAGCGACCAGCAAGGCAGCGAACCAATCGGCCTTCCAAAATGCTTTTTTCATATTATTTGCCACGCCCGTTTTTTCTCTTTTCCCTGAGCCTACAGGCGAATACTAAAACATTTTTCAAGCCCAAGCCATACCTGTTTGATTTATCAGTCGTTTCACTTAATGAGCAGAATTGGCATTTTTGCCAGATGAGTCACTTTGCTCACCACCGACCCCAACAATAAATCGGTCACAGTACCCTGCCCGTGCGCGCAGATCACAATCTGGTCCACCCCCTGTTCCTGGGCATACTGGACGATGGCCTCGGCAGGGGTTCCTACGCTGATATGGTAGTTATAAGCCAACCCGGCCTTATCCAGCATGGCGCGCGCAACGGTCAATGCCGCCATCCCCTGTTCGCGGTAGTAGTCGTCGACCGTATCCTGATTGATAAACAATTTCACGTTGCCGGAAGTCAGCCTCCACTGCACGTTCAGCAAAAACACCTGCGGCGCCTCTTTCAGCCAGTCGGCACTGGCGATCACATGCTCCACCGCGCGATTGGCTGCTGCAGAACCATCTATGGGGATCAATACTTTCATCATCGGTCTCCGCTCAGGATTTGTCGTGTGCTGCGGGAACGTGTTCATCTACCAGATCAACCGCTTTCAGCGTTGCCGTCATGCGCAGCGCCAGCCATTTGCCAGTCACCAGTACCAATACTGCACAGAGCAGCGGAATCAGCCAATGCAAGACATGCTGCGCTTCCAGCACGGATTTGAATATCGTCTCGCTCACCAGCATCTCGCCCGCCACATAACCCAACAAGGCACCGCCGGCGTAGACGGTGAACCGAAAGCGATCAATCAGCTTCAACACCAAGTGGCTGCTCCAGGCGATTAACGGAATGCTCACCAGCAGACCGAACACAAGGAGCCACACATTACCGTGGGCGGCTGCAGCGACGCCAAGCACATTGTCCAGACTCATCACGAAGTCGGCAATAATGATGGTCTTTACCGCACCCCACAGGCGGGAATCAGCCTTGATCATTCCCTCGCCCGGCTCATTTTCTTCCGGCAAAATCAATTTGATGCCGATCCAGATCAGCAATAACGCACCAACCAGCTTGAGATACGGCAACGACAGCAGACTGACCGCGAAAAAGGTAAGCAAAACGCGCAAACCGATTGCGCCAGCCACCCCGTAGAAAATACCCGTTTTGCGCTGTTCTGAAGGCAGGTTACGGCAGGCCAGTGCAATCACCACCGCGTTGTCGCCGCTGAGCAGCAGATCGATCATGATGATCTTGAACACATCCACCCAGAACTGGGCAGAACTCAGCATTTCCAGCATGGGATACCTTTAAGAGAAGAAGTAAAGAGAGAATGGTAACAGCAGCGCGAGGGTTTACCCTTCCCCCTTATTCCTTCTCTCTTCCCCTCTTAGCTTTTCAACACCTTCTGCATCGTGCTGCCCATTTCAGCCGGATTGCGCGTGATATGGATACCGCATTCTTCCATCACGGCCAGCTTCTCGTTGGCGCCGCCCTGGCCGCCGGAAATGATCGCCCCGGCATGACCCATGCGCTTGCCCGGCGGGGCGGTAACGCCCGCGATGAAGCCAACGACCGGTTTTTTCATGTTGTCCTTGATCCAGCGCGCGCATTCTTCTTCATCCGTACCGCCGATCTCGCCCACCATGACCACCGCATCCGTCTCCGGATCCTCGTTGAATAGTCTCAACACGTCGATATGCTTCAGTCCATTGATCGGGTCGCCGCCAATACCCACGCAGGACGACTGTCCATAGCCCAGCGCGCTGAGCTGACCGACTGCTTCATAGGTCAGGGTGCCGGAGCGCGACACCACGCCGATGCGTCCCTTTTTGTGGATATGTCCGGGCATGATGCCGATCTTGATCTCATCCGGCGTGATCAATCCGGGACAATTCGGTCCGATCAGTATCGTTCGCTTGCCCTGCATCTTGTAGCGCGTCTTCAGCATGTCATGCACGGGAACGCCCTCGGTGATGCAAATCACCAGATCCAGATCGGCTTCCACAGCTTCGTCGATGGCAGCCGCGGCCCCGGCGGGCGGCACGTAAATCACCGACACCGTTGCGCCTGTTGCTTTTTTCGCATCAAGCACGCTGGCATAGACCGGAATGCCCTCGAAATTTTCGCCGGCTTTTTTCGGGTTTACCCCGGCGACAAAACAATTGGACCCGTTCGCATAACTCTTGCTATGAAAGGTGTGAAACTGGCCGACCTTGCCGGTCATGCCCTGGGTAATGACTCTGGTATCCTTGTTAATAAGTATGGACATATTATTTAACCTTTCGCAGCCGCGACAACCTTCTGCGCCGCATCTGCCATATCGTTGCCGGAAATGATGGGCAGGCCGGAGTCTGCCAGAATTTTCTTGCCCAATTCGACGTTGGTGCCTTCCAGGCGCACCACCAAAGGCACGCTGAGATTCACTTCGCGCGCTGCCGCAACCACGCCCTCTGCGATCACATCGCACTTCATGATACCGCCAAAAATATTGACCAGAATAGCGCGCAACTCAGGATTCTTCAGCATCAGCTTGAATGCCTCGGTCACTTTTTCCTTGTCCGCTCCGCCGCCTACATCGAGGAAGTTTGCCGGACTGCCGCCGTACAGCTTGATGATATCCATGGTCGCCATGGCCAGGCCGGCGCCATTCACCAGACAGCCGATATTGCCATCGAGCTGGATATAGCTCAGATCGAACTTCGATGCCTCGATCTCGGCCGGATCTTCTTCATCCAGATCGCGGTACGCGACAATCTCGGGATGGCGATACAAAGCGTTGGAATCGAAGTTGAATTTTGCATCCAGTGCCACCACGCGGTTGTCCGCCGTGATGATCAACGGGTTGATTTCCGCCAGCATCGCATCCTTCTCGACGAAGGCACGATACAGGCCCTGCAGCACTTTGACCGCTTCGGCATTCGCCACATCGGGAATGCCGATATCGCGCGCCACTTTCGAGGCATCGGCGTCAGTCAATCCTGTTGTCGGATCGATGCGCACGGTATGAATTTTTTCCGGAGAGTGCTTGGCGACCTCTTCGATCTCCATCCCGCCCTCGCTGCTGGCCAGCAGGGCAACGCGCTGCGAAGCGCGATCCACCACCATGCCCACATATAATTCCTTGACGATCTGCGCACCTTCTTCAATGAGCAAACGGCGCACAGTCTGGCCCTCGGGTCCTGTCTGATGCGTGATCAATTGCATGCCGAGGATCTGTTGCGCAAAGCTGCGCACTTCGTCCATGGACTTCGCCACTTTCACTCCTCCGCCCTTGCCGCGGCCGCCCGCATGTATTTGCGCTTTCACCACCCAGACTTTGCCGCCCAGCTTCTCAGCGACAGCGACAGCCTCCTCGACGCTGAAGCACGCCGCCCCGCGCGGGGTCGGCACACCGAACTCGCGCAGTATTTCCTTACCTTGATACTCGTGTATTTTCATGACACCCCCTTTTTGGAAAAGCGAAATTTACCAGACCGTGCTCGAATGCGCAGGCCTTTCATTAAAAAGGGACGTCAGACACAAGTCTGACGTCCCCGTCAAGTTTCAACAAAACTTTTTAGAAATCCCAGCGAAAACCGAAAGAAACAGACTGACGCGTCGTCTTGGTACTTGACGCCGGACCGCTGTAATTGATGAATTCCAGTCCGACATCGGCATCGAGATACAACGAATCCCTGAGGCGGTAGGCGCCGCGCACTAACGGCGACGTCCGTTTGGTTTCGCCGCCGAACTGGTCTTTGGAATTGGAAAATTGCAGCGAAGTATCCAGCATCAAGCCGTTGTTAAAACCGGTGTGATTATATAAATTCAGAGAGCTTCCCCTGGCTTGTCCGAAGCTCAAGCCCACACTTGCCGACCATGTATCCCCCGCCTTGTACAAGTTGCTGCCAATCACCTGGGCATAAATCCCCTTTTCCAGACCACGCCCGGGCAGAGGCTCCAAACCGGTCGTATTGGACAAACGCAGATTGGCGGAACCCTGCCAGTTCTTGCGCAACGGCATCGTGGCGCCGATCTGCCCCATATTCGTGGTCGTCGTCCGGGACAGCGCCTGCTTGCGCAACCCGTCTGCCGACAAGCCCAGATCTGCCACGGATGAGTATGCCGAACCATTCAAGGCATTGCGGCCAGTAACCGGCCTGCGGTGATCGACCATGTAATTCAGGTTATACCCAGGCATGCTGGTCGAACCCATAACCTGCAAGGTGTTAACCACCTTGAAATAGGTGTCGTAATCAAGCAAGGCATAGATTGTCTGCTTCTCTTTGTACTGGCGAAATTCCGCACCGAGCGCACGACGATCCACCGTGCCGTCGACCGACTGATTGATCGCATAGACCGATACCGGTCCGCTATCCACGCTCACCCCCGCAAAATTCGGCTTGCTTCCTGACGAATAGTCCACCTGCCTGCCCGCGACCGCATTGACACGAAAACTCCGCGAATCGCCATAACCGCCTGCCACGCCGTCGAAACGGCTCTGCACACCTCCACCCATCGGGCTTTGCCGCCCGACACGAAGCAGATAGTCTCCGGTGCGGCCCTTGATCTCACCGTAAAGAGCATTCAGGCGGTTCTGGCTGGCCTGATCGCTCAGTAAATTCAGCATGCTCACATCGCTTAACACCAGGCGGCCATCAAAATCTTCGCTCAGATAGCGTTCAGACGCATTGGCCGTGGAGATAAACATGGACTGGTCAGTTTGTGTCAGCGACGAAGTGGTCGTCGCATTATTGAACACAAATGTAGAATCGATCTGGCTGTTGCCGAAGTAATAACGGGAAGAAACGCTGCCAAAAGAAACCCAGCGAGCGTTGCGCTTTTTCTTTTTCCTTTTATCCTCGACAATGAAGTTATCGGGGTTGTCATCGACCCCCCTGCGCGACAGCTTGTTCAGACGCTGCGCCACGCGACCTGTACCCTCGCCTTCCGGATACAGTCTCAGATACAAGTCATATTCGATCTTGGCCTTGTCGAGTTCCCCGGCGCGTTCGCGCGCCACACCGACCCACTCCTGACCGTCCTGCGTGTAATCGTTGGGCGGCAACAACAGCAGTTTGTTGAAGGCATCAATCGCCGCATCGTAGTTCTTTGCCTTCAGTGAGTTGCTGCCCCTGGTCATCAGATCGAATGCCTGTTTGTTGGTCTCGGCCATCCTGGCCTGTACCTCAGTCAATTTCCCCTCAGGCACCGCCAGAGGCTTGACTGTGGGCAGATATGGCAGGCGGCCGGTGGCGGCCTGATACTTCAACGGTATTATCGTAATCAGAATGCTTTGCCTGTCTTTGCCCAGGGCCACGCTGTATTCCGCTTCGCGCGAAAAATTGACCACCAGCTTGGGTTTGTCGGTCTGCTGGTCGCGTGTGACCACTGTGAAGCGGGGAATGAGTCTGGAAGGCGGGGACTTGAGTACTTCATTGTCGGCCCACTTCTGATCGCTCGCCGAA
This sequence comes from Sideroxydans sp., assembly GCA_050287265.1. Classification (GTDB taxonomy): domain Bacteria; phylum Pseudomonadota; class Gammaproteobacteria; order Burkholderiales; family Gallionellaceae; genus Sideroxyarcus. The sequence goes on from JBNKBO010000007.1 coordinate 18,467, forward strand.
CCCTTGGTCGGCTCGATGAATATCTCCAACTGCTCGCCGTGGCTTGCCGGGAAATGGCTCAGATAGCGCACCGGTCCGGACAGACGGATAGTGGCGACCACGCCGCTGTCCTGAAACGCCAGGCTCACATCCTCAAGCGGCTCTGCTGCTGCATTGGCCGAAACCAGCAACAGGCCCCACAATATCCGATGCATCTTTATAAAAAAACCGCTTTCCATCTCCCACTCTCCTGTCTAATCGTTTGCCGCGCCCAACCGGCAGGCTGACAGCATCACTCTTTGTAGTATTTATTCGACCAGGGGGAGAGCATCCCCCCGTCCTGATCAATCCCAATTCCGATAGGCCGTCCCTCTGCTACCCGCCGGCCTGTGGCATCCACTCTGGGAGCAATCGTCTCCAGAACGCATCCCTTCATGTCCATATGACTTGGTTTGCTGACGGTTACCGGAGTACGGGTTACCTCTCAAGTGGCATGTGATGCACGGATTCGTCGTCACAAAGTTATGCAACTGCACGCTGCTCACCGCTATGGACCATGTCGTGCCGCTGGTATTGTGGCAACTCTCGCAGGTAGCCGTAGTTGGAATGTGCGGCGGCACGGTCATTGCACCGGGGATATACGGCTTGTTGGCATCGATATGACAATTGGCACAGACGGTTGCTCCAACGTGGTCGTATCTTGAGCCACTCCATGACGCCGTGTTCGTATGACAACTCGAACACACAGTCAATCCCACACCGGCATAGACAGTATGGCGCGCGGCCGACGCCACCTGTACATAACCACCGAAGGTAGGTGAAGCACTGCCATGACAGGTATCGCAGGCGGCGCCCACCCCGACGTGGTCGTATCTCGCTCCTGCGAACGTGACATAGCTCTTGTGGCAGGATTGGCAAGTAGCCGCAGCAAAATTTCCAGCACCGATGGCGGCATGCACAGACTGAGTTCCTGCAGTTCCGGCCGCGCGCACCCCCGTATAGGTGGCAATTGGGCCTGGCACAGCCGCACCCCCGCTGCCATGGCAGTTCTGGCAAGCCGACCCTGCGCCCGAGTGGTTATAGAAGGCACTGAGGAAAGTATAGTAATTGCTATGACAGGCCCTGCAATTATTGGTGAATGTGACTGGCGGCATGCTCATCGGCAAGTGGGTCGCAACGTTGTAATTGCGTCCTGGTCCGGCCGCCTGATGGCAAACGGAACAATCCGACGAAGTATCGGTGTGGTTCCAGCTTGCCGGTATCCATGAACTGCTGCGGTGACAACTGTCGCAGGATGATCCCGCTACGGGAGAAACCGGGTGGTTGCGCGGCGTGCCCTCAACGATGCGCCCGTTATGACAATTCGTGCATTGTCCCGCCACGGCTGTGCCGTGGTTGTAGCGGGCACCGAAAAATGTGGACGTATTGAAGTGACAGGTATCGCACGGCGCGTCAGTCACGATGTGTTTGGCGGATTTCGGCGTCGCTACGATGCGCTTGCCTGTAGAGTGGCAACCATCGCAAGCGCGCGGCGTGCCGAGAAACACACCTCCCACGTGGCAAGTCTCGCAAGCGGCCATGGTATGCACCCCGGTAAGCGGGTAACCGCTGGCCCGGTGATTGAACTCGCGATCATACTTTTTCTTTGCGGCCTGCGCCTGCAAAGAAACAACCGCCAGCAACATGACCAGCAGGCAAGCTGTTATTTTTTTCCAGTTTCCGCAATGTTTCATAATCCCCCCCAATCGAGTAATTTCTCATACAAGCTCATTGATTCCTCGCTCTTCTGTGTATTTTTCTTCTTCGCCACTTTTTTCCTTGAACTTTTCTTCTTCGCCACTTTTTTCTTCGAACTTTTCTTCTTCACTATCTTTTTCTTCTTGACCGCTCTTCTTTTTTTCTTGGCCTTGACGGTCTTCATGTTCGTCCTTACCACATCGGTTCTGATTTTTTTCCAGTCGCTGCCCACATGACAACGTTCACAACGATCTCCATAGCTGCCGTTGTGGACGTCCTCGCGGCCATGGCAACTGCCGCACGAACTACCCAGCGTCACTTTCCCGCTTATCGGCTGGGCATGACAGCTGTAACACTTTTTGGCAATTTTCCTATGTGTGCCATCCAGCCTGAAATTGGTCTTGTTGTGATCAAAATCCCACGCCATCCAGTCGCGCGTGTTATGACACTCCTGGCACTCGGTGCCAAAGCGGCGCTTGTGCACTTTGGCATCTGCTTTCTCATGGCACGACCAGCAATCCGTCTCGGCATCCTTGAACGTCGGAGCAGCATGGCACTTCCTGCATTTCACCAGCATGTGACGGCCGAGCAGCGGATACTTGGTGTTCCTGCCATGGTCGAATTCAACAATTTTCCAGTCTTTTTCGACGTGGCAAGTCTTGCACTTCAGACTAAGCCTCTCTTTATGCGCCTTTTTGCCCTCCTTCCTGTGGCAGGACTTGCACAGCTTGGGTGTGTCTTTGTATTTCTTCTTGATGTGGCATTTGTCGCATTTCACGTCCCTGTGTTTGCCCAGCAGCGGGAATTTGGTTTTCCTGTCATGATCGAACAAGACCTTTTTCCAGCCCCTTGCGGTATGGCATGACTCGCATTTCGAACCGAGCTTGCCTTTGTGCGCTTTCCTGTCTTCCTTCTTGTGGCAAGCCTTGCACTCATTGGGCGTGTCCTTGAACTTGTTCTTGATGTGACACTTGTCGCATTTCACCTCTTTATGCTTGCCCCGCAACCTGAACTTCGTCTTGCTGTGATCGAAAAAGGCGGTTTTCCAGTCTTTTGGACTATGGCACTTGCCACAGTCCGTTCCCAGGCCGCCCTTATGCTTGTCATCCTTCTTGTGGCAGTCGTTGCAGTAGCTGGTCGCTTCGCGGTATTTTTTGCCGGCTTTGTGGCAATCCTCGCACTTGATCTTCTTCTTCAGATGGCCGCCCTTCAGCGCAAAATCGGTTTTGTCATGATCAAATTTGGCGTGATCGAATTCCGCAACCTTGGCATTGCGGCCCTTGTGATCGGGATGACATTCCTTGCATTCCTTGCTCGGCTTAATGCGGCCGTGGTAGCCCGTTTTCCCGTTAATATCCTTGCCGACTTCCTTGTGGCAATCGGTGCACAGCCCGGATTGCGCCGCCTTGTCGAATTTCTTGTGGCATTTTTCGCAGCTCCCTTCTTCCTTGGCATGCGCCTTGATGACTTTGCCGGGCATCAGCAATTTGTTCGCCTGCACCTGCAAGGGGAACACAAAAAACAAGCCCGCCAAAGCGAGCGCCCGGATGAACAGCTTCATATATGTCGTTCCGGTATTAATAGGCATGCACTGCATACACATGGTAGACCGCGCTGAACACCATCATATAAACCAGCGGGATATGAAAAATATGCCATAGCGAGAACAGCCGCTCATAAGTGTGAAACTGGGCCATATCCCGAATGGCATCGAGATAGAATTCGATCTTCGTGCGATATTCAAAAAACAATTCCTCCACACCCTGTCGTTGCTCAGCCGAGAGTTTTTTCTCTTTTGCCTGGGCTCGCATGGCTCGGCGTAATTTCCTGGACACAGACATAGACAAGAATGCAGTTCTGATTCCGATCGTGAAGAAATTTATCAACCCGAGCCCCGAACTCTTGGCATATTCGTCAGCACGTTTACGATGACTTTCCAGCGATTTCTCCACGGCTGGGGCAAAGCTGAACATGGATTTCACATCGCCGGACTGTTCCATCTCAGCACGCAATTCATTTACCGTGGTTTGGCGACCGTACAAACCGTGGTGAATCTTGGTGTAGAAGAATCGCCCGAATGTACCGCTACCCGACACCAGCAGCATGCACAGCATCGCCACTGCCGCATTTGGAGAACCCATGGGATGTATATAGGGAATATAGACGTGATAGGTCGAATGAAAAACGATGGTTAGCGGCCCCAGAATGCCGAATACCATGTGCCACTTGAACCAGGCTGGTAAAACACCAAGATTTCCGAAAAGCCTGATGCGCTTGCGCAATGGATAAAGCAGCAGCGTCAGCATCATCAAGCCGCCAGCCAGCCCGAGGTTGTACCCAAAATCAAAAAGCTGCTCGCCGGGTTTATATAGTGTTTGCGGGTAGGTTACAAAATAGCCCGCAAACGTAATGATTGCGACGATGCCAATAAATATCAGCCAGCGGCGGTGTTCTGATTGTTTTTTTGTCTCCATCTGTCTCTACAAGAAATATTTGCTATCCGTTTGTTGCTTTATTCCGCAATACCCCTTCCCAAAGGGGGGCCGATTGTAACCGCAAACCCATTGCTTTATTACAGTTGCGTCTCCATTTTATGACAACCACTTCCGCCTGCAATGAATGAACATCAAGCGAGCGTCAAGTGAGCGTCAAGCGAGCGTCAAACTCCAGTCCTCAGGCGATACTGCTTTGCGACTTTTGCCTTGGGATAAAGTTCGGGTAGCAGCAGGTCAAATCTTGCGCCACTGGTTTATCAGGATACATGTCCTTATTTAAGACATGGAATTGGAAATGATGCCCTTGATGTGATCGAACCCGCATCTCTCCCCTGTATGCTACTGCACTCAGCTCATTATCCTCCGGCAATATTATTGTTTGCGCCAGGAACGGTTGAGATATCATATCCAGCCAATATTACGGCGCTCACCCCTAAGCAATGGTGGAAGTCTATTTATGTTTGCAGAATATTTGCACAAGCTTAAGGATTGCTTAAACAGCAACCCCTTCTTCGGGTCTTCATACAGGAAGAATACTGACACCCTGAAGGAGACATTCATGCCGGTTTCTACAAACAGCCACCCGTAATGAAAAAATTGTTTCATTACAGAACTCGACATAGAATACCCACCTCCATACAAGGTTATTTGATCTGAAGCCGTACGCAAACATGCGCCTGTCCACTACAACAAAATAAATATTGCCCATGAATATTGAATCTTACGCAATCTATCTGGCCCCGCTTGCACTGATTATTTTTTTCTATCTGCGTGGCCGCCACCATAAAGAGTCCTCTGCAGTCGAAGTGCTCAACGAAGCGCTTGAGGCAGGACTCACCGAGCCTCCGTCCCTGCATCCCGAAATCAACCCCAATCGCTGCATGGGCGCTGGCACTTGCATCACCGCTTGTCCGGAACATGCTATCGGCATGATCAAAGGCAAGGCGGTGCTTGTCAATCCGACACATTGTATCGGCCACGGCGCCTGCGCGACTGCCTGCCCGCACGGCGCGATCACCCTGGTTTTTGGCACTTCCAAACGCGGCATGGACATCCCGCAGGTAAACCCCAATTTCGAGACCAATGTGCCCGGCATTTTCATCGCGGGTGAACTCGGGGGTATGGGACTGATCCGCAAAGCCGCAAGCCAGGGCAGTCAGGCCATGGAACACATCGCCAGACTCAAAGGCAGCAAAAACCCATACGACGTAGTCATCATCGGCGCAGGCCCGGCAGGATTGTCGGCTTCGCTGGGCGCTGTCGAACGCAAATTGAGTTATGTCACTGTCGAACAGGAAACCTCCCTGGGCGGTTGTATTTTCCATTATCCGCGCAACAAAGTCGTCATGACCGCCCCGATAAAACTGCCAGTTGTCGGAAAAATGAATTTCAAGGAGGTCAGCAAGGAAAAATTGCTTGAATTCTGGCACGGTGTTATCGCAAAAAGCGGTGTAAAGCTGAATTACAACGAACGCATGGAGTCTGTCACCAAAACTTCCAAAGGTTTTATCGTCAAAACCTCCAAGGGTTCATATGAAACGCGTGCAGTACTTCTCGCCATCGGTCGCCGCGGTACGCCGCGCAAATTGGGGGTTCCCGGCGAAAATCTGCCGAAAGTGGTATACCGCCTGATTGAACCCGAACAGTACAAGAATATGCATGTGCTGGTGGTGGGCGGCGGCGACAGTGCGCTTGAAGCGGCCATGGCCATTGCCGAACAACCCGGCGCCACCGTGACGCTTTCCTACCGGAGTGAAGCCTTCGGCCGCAGCAAACCGAAAAATCGCGATCGCCTGAAAGAAATGTCGGATAAAAAACAGCTTACTGTACGCATGAAATCGAACGTAAAAATGGTCGATCAGAGCAAAGTACTTCTGGAACAGGATGGCAATAAAATCGCGATCCCCAACGACGCCATTATTGTTTGCGCGGGCGGTATCCTGCCTACGCCATTCCTCAAGGAGATCGGCGTAATCGTCGAGGCCAAATTCGGCACTGCATAATTCAACTCGAAAAAAGAAAAATGCCAGCAGCATTGCAGGCATTTTTTATTGGTGCCGCTTGTCGGATTCGAACTGACGACCTACCGCTTACAAGGCGGTTGCTCTACCAACTGAGCTAAAGCGGCGGTTTTGAAATTGGTGGGTCGGCCGAGATTCGAACTCGGGACCAACGGATTAAAAGTCCGCTGCTCTACCGGCTGAGCTACCGACCCCTCCCAAAAGGGAGCGCGCATTATACGGGTTTGACTTCGAGTGTCAAACGAGCGGACAGATGCTTACTCCTCGCAATAGCGCGTGGAATCTGGCTCTCCGGCCGATTGAAATCCTTCACGACGCAAACGGCACGAATCGCAGCGTCCGCAGGCGCGGCCTTGCTCGTCAGCCTGGTAGCAGGATACGGTGAGCGCGTAATCCACCCCCAACTTGATGCCCTGTTGAATGATTTCTGCCTTGGTCAAATGTAACAGTGGCGCATGCAAAGTGAGCGGACTGCCTTCCACTGCTGCCTGGGTCGCGAGGTTTGCCATGCGCTCGAACGCGTCAACATATTCAGGCCGGCAATCCGGATATCCGGAATAATCCACCGCGTTGACGCCGAAGAAAATATCTTGTGCATGCAACACTTCGGCCCATGCCAGGGCGAGCGACAACATGATGGTGTTGCGTGCAGGAACGTAGGTAATCGGGATGCCGCTGCTGGTACGCTCAGGCACGGCAATACTGGAATCGGTCAGTGCTGACCCCCCGAATCCGGTGAGGTCGATGCTCACTACCCTGTGTTCGCAAGCGCCCAGCGACTGTGCAACCCGTTGCGCAGCAGCAAGTTCTGCATGATGACGCTGCCCATAGTCCACGCTCAATGCAAAACATTCAAACTCCTGCGCGTGCGCCATCGCCAGCACTGTAGCTGAATCCAGACCGCCCGACAGCAATACCACCGCTCGTTTCATGATTTGGAGTCTCAAAGAATTCAAATTTCCAAGCCAGGCAAGGCACGAGCAAAAAATTGCGCCGCAGCATATGCCAAAAATACAGGAAGTAGTTTTTTGTGAGTAACGCTGCATAGCGACGCAATTTGGATTTTTTGAGATTCCATCAATGCCCCGCCTCGCTGCCCCACAATAACTTGTGTAACTGTATCTGTAAGCGAACCGGCAAACGGTCACGCAATATCCATTCAGCTACATCCCTGGCTGCAAGCTGTCCATGCGCCGGGGAAAACAGCACTTCGCAGCGTGATGCCAACCTGCGATCTGCAAGCACCTGCTTCGCCCACTGGTAATCCGCTTCATCGCACAGTACAAACTTGATCTCGTCTTGCGGATTCAGATGTTCCAGATTATTCCACAGATTTTTGTCCATTTCGCCCGAGGCGGGTGTCTTGATGTCCAGCACTCTCAATACTCGCGCATCCACACCGCTCACATCAAGCGCGCCGCCGGTCTCCAGCGAAACTGCATAACCCGCATCGCATAATGCACGTAACAGGTACAAGCAGTTCTTCTGCGCCAATGGTTCGCCCCCCGTAACAGTGACGTAACGTGGCGCGTAGCGAGCCACTTCGGCCATAACTGCGTTCAGAGACATGTTCTGCCCTCCAGTGAAGGCGTAGGTCGTATCGCAGTAGTTGCAGCGCAAAGGGCAACCTGTCAGGCGCACAAATACGGTCGGCAGGCCAATACGACCGGTTTCGCCTTGCAGGGAATATAGTATCTCGCTGACACGCAGAGATTCGTTGACGGGGGACAAGAACGACACCCCCGTTTACTTGATGGCGGCAAGGCGCTTTTTCGCCTTCTCGGACGCATCGCTCCCGGGATAGTGGGAAATAAGTTGTTTCAAAGTCTTCTTTGCTGCCGTTTTCTTTTTCAGCTTCAGTTGACAATCCGCCATATTGAGCATCGTTTCCTTCACGCGCGGATGATCCTGGTATTTCCCGATCATTTTCCGATAACTGCTCAGGCTGTTCCTGCAATCCCGCAGCAGGAAATACGAATTACCCATCCAGTAAAGGACATTTGCCTCATGGATGGATCGCGGGTAGCTCTTCAGGAAATCGCTGAATGCAGTTGCAGCTTCATGATATTTCTCCGCTTTGTAAAAAGCATAGGCTGCCTCGAAAGCGTCTCTCTCGCTGACTGCGGATGTATCATTGTTACCGGCAGCACCCTTTTCGATACGGCGTAACCGCGTATCCAGATCGATATAGAAATCTTTTTGACGCTTCTCGGCATCTTGCAAGTCATGCATGAACTCTTCGTTCTGTCCGCGTAACTTGCGCAATTCGGCGTTCAACGTCTCCATCTGTATCTGCAAATCAAGCGTGGAACGAATACTCTGTTCCTTGTCGGCTTCCGATGCAATCAATGCTTTTTCCAGCTTGACGACACGCTCTTCCAGCTGTTTCACCTGCTTGCGCGCACCGTCATCAGCAAACAACCCCGCCATAGCGGGGTTGCTCGCAACAAACAAACATATTAACAGCCAGAAACGCATAGTTGAAACAACTACTTGGCAACGATATCCGCGCGTCGATTCTGGGACCAGCATGACTCGTTATGCTCTGCGCAGCTCGGCTTCTCTTCTCCATAGCTCACTGTCTCGACCTGGGAAGATTGAGCACCGGACAAGACCAATAATTTTTTAACATTATTGGCACGGCGTTGACCCAGGGCCAGGTTGTACTCGCTGCTTCCGCGCTCATCCGCATTGCCTTCCACGCTCACCATGGCAGTTCCGTTTTCTCTCAGATATTCGCCATGTGCCTGAACGGTAGCACGATCTGCTGCTTGCACTGCATCCACATCAAACGGGAAATACACGCTACGCTCTTCCGGCATAGCAGCAACAGGTGCCATCTCGGTTTCGGACTCAGCAGCAACCGGCTCAGGCTCGTTAACAGCTTCTTTGGGTGCCTCGCTCGCACATGCGGCGAGAAAACCAACCAAAAAGATACTCAAGTAAATTTTTTTCATCGTGATCTCCAATATTACTCTTTGTTTTTACTGTTTAAAGAAAGGGCCCCAGATCGGCTCACGGATATCACCGCGTTGAGCGACCATCTTCTGCTTCACCCTGCCATCGCTTGATACAGTCGACAATATACCACGACCTTGCGATTCCGTTGCGAACAAGACCAGTTTGCCATTGGGAGCGAAACTCGGTTTCTTTTCCCATCCTCCACTGGTCAAGACCTGCATCTGATTAGTTTCAAAATCCTGCACTGCAATATAGAATACCCCATCAATATAATGAGAAAACACAAAGCTTTTCCCGTCCGGGCTGACACGCGGTGAATAATTGCTGCTACCCTCAAAAGTCAGGCGCTCGGCATAGCCTCCTTTAACCGGAACACGGTAGATCTGCGCGCTTCCGCCACGATCCGAGGTAAACAACAGCGATTTGCCGTCTGCCAGGAAACCAGGTTCGGTATCTATACTATCGCCATACGTGATACGACGCAGCTTTTTCCCATCGCTGTTTACTACATAGAGCTGCGAACTGCCATCACGCGTCAGCACCAGTGCCAGTTGACTGCCGTCCGGCGACCATGTCGGCGCGCTGTTGCTTCCTGAAAAATCCGCCAGTACTCTACGCTCGCGGGTCGCCAGAGATTGCACAAAAATCGTTGCGTGACCCCGCTCAAAACTCACGTAAGCGAGTTTTTTTCCGTCCGGCGACCATGATGGAGACATGATTGGCTGATTCAGCGCCAAGAGGGTTTGTTCTCCAAAGCCGTCGCTATCCGCCACCACCAACCGGTATTTCCTGCCTTCGCGGTTCACATAGGCAATGCGCGTGCTGAAAACGCCGGCACTGCCCGTCAGTTTTTCGTAGACCAGATCGGCGACACGATGTCCGATGGCGCGTATCTGCTCACTTTTGGCTGTCACCGCCAAACCGACCAACTCAGTCTGGCGCACCATATCCATCAACCGGAACCTGACCTCCACGCGCCCGCCATCCACCGATCGAACCTTGCCGATGAGCAGCGCTTCAACACCCGGCCACTCGACATAGTTCACCTCACTCGGCTCGTGCGGTGCCTTGCCTTGCGTGTCCACCAATTTGAACAAGCCGGTACGTATCAAATCGTTGGAGACCACACTACTGATCGCCTGTCCGGGCATTGTCTCTTCATCTGCAAAACGTACCACAGAAATCGGAATCTGATGTTCACCCGCACCGGTAATCTCTATGGATAACTCTGCCTGCGCAGAACACATGGCCAACAGCAAAACAACAGCACCTGCAAAACGCATAAAAAAAAGTCCCTATTTAAATTATGGCCTGATCGACAGCTTCAACTCGCGAAATAACTTCTGCAACGCAATGTCGGTTGGTACCGGCAGGGGCTCGGCCGATAAAATGGCCCGTTCGGCCGCATCATCATAAGCAGGAAAACCGCTGCTTTTTACCAGCAATGGGTCATCCATTAGCGAACCGTCCGGCAGCAGGGTCACTTTGAAAATTGCTTCAACATCCTGCGGCACATCCGCCACCATTTTCATTTTACGCCGTATCTTGTTGCGAATCAGGCTTTCATAACGCTCAACTTGCACCTGTGTCGCCAGACTCACCTCGGCACGAACCCGTTCCTGTTCGGCCCGAATACGCGCCTGTTCGGCCTTTCTGATCCGCTTCGAATACGCTTCCAGTTCTCGCCGTTCAGCTTCCTGTCTGGCTTTGGCGGCCGCTTTTTCCTTCTTTGCATTCTTCTTGTCGCGCAACTCAATGTCTGCCTTCCCCGTTGGCGACGCGGGGGTTACGACCTTGTTCGACTGCATAGGTTCCCTTTTGGCAGATGGTGACCGCTCCGGCATCTCTCCGGCATCCGGCAATCTGTCCCACATCTCCACCACAAGGCGCTCAGGCGGTTGCGATTGCCAACGAACTCCCAAATACAACACGGCGATAAATGCAAGATGCACTGCCAACGCCAGCAATCCTGCTGAAAAACGATGGGATTCCTCCTGATAGGCCAGCGCAGCACTCATCGAGTCTTGGTGAGCAGCCCGATCTTTTTGATATTCTGCTGCTGCAACATATCCATAACGTTGATCACCTCTTCGTAACGCACTCTTTTATCAGCAGAAATCACCACAGGCTGTTCGGCGTTTTTCGCCAGACTATTTTTTAAATGCATTACCAGCTCGTCGCGCGACACAGGCAATTCATGTCCGCCCCTGGCGTGGTCACGCAATACCAGCGATGTGTTTTTCTTAATAATGATTTCCAGCGGCGCAACCGGCGGCGCCAGCGACTTGCCCACGCTGGGCAGATCAATTTGTCCCGGATTCATCAATGGTGCTGTAATCATGAAGATTACCAGCAACACCAGCATCACATCAATGTATGGCACGACGTTGATCTGACTCATCGGGGGATGAGAAGAGCGCCTGCTATCGTTCATGCCTGCACCTCCGACTCGTTACTGGCGAAGCCAGCCGATTGCGGGATAACCAGCGACTTGGCTGCGGCTTTTTGCAGCCTAGTCGAATGGCTAGTTGTTTCACCCAGGAGGTGCAATGCGGCCATTGGTTCCGGCATAACGCGCTTCGCGCATGAGCCTGCACCGCAACTTCGTTGTCCCGCACCCATCGCAAACCCTCTCCTCAATCCTCTCCCGCAAGCGGGAGAGGAGGCGATTGCTCTTTCCCTCTTTGGGGGAAAGTTGGATAGAGGGCTGGCGCACCGCACCAAAGGCAGGCAATCTGCTACTTCGCTTCGTTCGTGCAGAATTGACACTGTCATGGCTGCCTCTGCAGAACGTTTGAAAACTCTTCAATAAAGCTTTCGAAACGCGACGCCAGGCGTGTGATGTCATGTGCATAACGGTTGTAGGCCACCACTGCAGGTATCGCCGCAAACAAGCCCATCGCTGTTGCTACCAAGGCTTCCGCGATGCCGGGCGCGACCTGTGCCAATGTTGCCTGCCCGACATTGGACAACCCCCTGAATGCGTTCATGATGCCCCACACGGTACCCAACAGACCAATATACGGACTGACCGAGCCGACGGTGGCAAGAAAAGACAGATGTGACTCCAGATGATCCATTTCGCGCTGATATTTGGCACGCATCGCCCTGCGTGATCCGTCCATTATCGCTGCTCCATCCTTGGCGTGCATTTTTTTCAGTTTGACGTATTCGGCAAAGCCTGAAGCAAAGACGCGCTCCAGCGCGCCGACATCGCGGCGCGATTTATTGCCGGCCTGCAGGTAGAGCGAATTCAAATTCGGATTGCCCCAGAAGGCGTCCTCGAACTCATGCGCCTGTTTCACGGCTGCGCGTACCGAAAACATCTTCAGGAAGATGTACCACCAGGACACCAGCGACACGATCAGCAACAAACCCATCACCAGTTGCACCGGCAAGCTGGCATTGGCAATCAGATGAAAAAACGACATGTCTTGAATCAGATCCATATGCTCAATCCCACTGTTTACGCAACACATCCGGCACACTCACCGGTTTGAAAGTATCCACATCCACGCATACCAGATGCACCTCGCCTTCGACCAGCTTTGCTTCATCCCGCAGCACTGTCTGATGAATTTTCAGACGGCTGCGCCCGATCTCCCTGACCTGAGTCGTCACCGTAATCAAGTCGTCCAGCAGCGCCGGTTTGAGATAGTCCAGTTTGAGCGAACGCACAACAAACACCGCACCCAACTCTTTCATCAATCCCGCGTTGCTGTAACCGAAAGTGCGCAACCACTCAGTACGCGAACGCTCCATAAAGTTCACATAACTGGCATGATAAACAACCCCGCCTGCATCCGTGTCCTGAAAATACACCCGAACCGGCCAGGAAAACACCTTGTGTTTACTCATCCCATAATTCCTTGTTGTTGCCATTACCAGGATGAATTAGTCCGAAATGCTGGTAGGCATTCGCCGTCGCCATGCGCCCACGCGGGGTGCGCTGCAAATAACCCTGCTGAATAAGATACGGTTCCAGCACGTCTTCGATGGTGTCGCGTTCTTCGCCGATGGCGGCTGCGAGGTTATCCACGCCGACCGGTCCGCCCATGAACTTTTCGATCACGGTTTGCAACAGCTTCCTGTCCATCACATCCAATCCGCGTGAGTCCACATCCAGCATGGTCAGCGCGGCATCCGCCACTTCGCGCGAGGCATTACCCTCGGCACGCACATCGGCATAATCACGCACGCGGCGCAACAAGCGGTTGGCAATGCGCGGCGTGCCGCGCGAACGCCGGGCGATTTCCAGTGCGCCATCGGGCGATATGGGCAAATCCAGCAAGCTGGAAGAACGGGTAACGATGCGTTGCAGTTCTTCCGGCGTATAAAACTCCAGCCTAGCCACGATACCGAAACGGTCGCGCAGCGGATTGGTCAGCATACCCGCGCGCGTGGTCGCGCCGACCAGTGTGAACGGCGGCAAATCGATCTTTACCGAACGCGCGCCCGGCCCTTCTCCGATCATGATGTCGATCTGGTAATCCTCCAGCGCGGGATACAGGATTTCTTCCACCACCGGCGACAGACGATGTACCTCGTCGATGAATAGCACGTCGTTCGGTTCGAGATTGGTCAGCAATGCAGCAAGGTCGCCCGCACGCTCCAGCACCGGACCGGAAGTGTGGCGCAGATTCACTCCCATCTCGCGCGCAATGATTTGCGCCAAAGTCGTCTTGCCCAGCCCCGGCGGGCCGAACAGCAACACATGATCAAGCGGCTCTCGACGCTGCTTCGCGGCCTGAATGAAAATTTCCAGTTGTCCGCGAATCTTTTCCTGCCCCACATATTCGTCGAGTTGCTTCGGGCGCAATGCCCGCTCCAGCGCTTCCTCTTTTGGCGAAGCAGCCGCGGCAGAAATGATGCGCGGTTCGGCGGAAAGGTCGTCGTTGTGGATCATGCTTTGGATAATAACTTAAGCGCCTGGCGAATACCGTCCGAGACACCTGCTTCCTTGGATAATTGTTTAGCAGCCCAATCGGCTTCTTTCTCACTGTAACCCAGCGCCAGCAGTGCATTGATAATATCGTTGCCCGCCCCAACCATTGTGCTGCCACTGGCGACACTCGCATCGCTCACTGCAAATTTGCCCTGCAGTTCCAGCAATAGCCGCTCGGCGGTCTTCTTGCCCACCCCGGGGATTCTGGTCAGGCGCGAGGCATCTTTGTTCGCTACAGCGGCCGCAAGATCGCCAAGACCCAGGCCTGACAACACCGATAATGCAAGCCTGGGACCGACGCCGCTGATCTTGAGCAACTGGCGGAATACCTCGCGCTCATCCTGCGTCAGGAAGCCGAACAACAAATGCGCGTCTTCACGCACAATAAGTTGCGTATGCAGCACAACTTGCTCATGCAGAGCGGGCAGGTTATAGAACGTACTCATCGGCACATCCACTTCGTAGCCCACGCCCTGTACGTCAAGCAAAATCTGCGGCGGATTTTTCTCCAGTAGCGTGCCGCTCAGTCTTCCGATCATGAATTTCCCTTACTCAAAATCACTCGCAGAATGGGTATGCTGTCGAGCTCACCCTGTCTAGCTGATGATCAACGACAGCGACAGCAACGCACCATGCACCATCATGGCGCCAATCGTCGCCTTGATCGCATCACCCAGTTGCTGCGGCTGTGCGGCATGGCGCAACAGCAGGCGCGCAGCTTTCATGCTCAGGGGCAATGCCAGCAGTGCCAGCAAAGAAAGTAACGGCAACCAGTTCAGCAGTACGCTCACCAGCAACCATATATTTGCCAGAGCCACGATCAGCATGTAACCCCAGCGCGCTTGATGTATTTGCAGGCGCGCCACCCAGTGCAGCTTGCCCGCTGCCGTGTCGGCGCTTCGGTCTGGAAACTGGTTGATATAAAGCAGATTGGCGACCAGCAAGGCATACGACAAGCCCGCAATAAAAGGCGCCGCAGCAAAACCCTTGCGTTGCACGAAATCGGTGCCGACGGTGATGGCGAGAAAACCTGCCGCCACGCACAACTCTCCCAGACCGCGGCTGTTCAGCCGGAACGGCGGCGCGGAATAGGCCCAGCCGATGAACAGTCCGGCAAGGCCGACATACATCAGTTGCGGCGCGGAACGCGCCATCAGCCACAACCCTGCAGCCGCCACACAGGCCATCAGTGTAAAACCGTAGTTGCGTGTCTGCGCCGGTGTCAACACGCCATTCTGGATGAAACGGCTGCCGCCAGTGAAAGGAAAAATGCGATCGGTGTTTTGCGCATCGGTACCGTTGAGCGCATCATAGTAGTCGTTGAGCACATTCACGCCGGCATGTGCCAGCAAGGCAAACAGCAGGGTAATCAGCGCAAGCGGGATATCAAAAGCAAGATCGGCATGCCATGCATTTGCAAGGCCGACCAGACATGCCATCAGACTCGCGGTAAGAAAGGCTGGACGAGTCGCTGCAAAATAACGCGCAACAGGGTTTTGAAATAATTCGAGCGTCGGTTCCAGCGGCTGTGTCATACCATTCTTCCTTTTCTTATACGGAAACCTTTAGTCGCCAACGCGCCCAGACCCATACCACCGTGAGCATGGCAGATGGCACAAGCCAGCGCATCTGCCGCATCCGGACCGGGCGTGCCGGATAGTTGCAGCAATTGCTGCACCATCACCTGCACCTGTTCCTTGTCTGCATGGCCGTTCCCCACGACAGCCTGCTTTACCTGCAAGGCGGTATATTCCGCCACCGGCAAATCCGCCAGCACTGCCGCGCAAATGGCGGCACCACGCGCCTGGCCAAGCAACAGCGTAGATTGTGGATTCACATTCACAAACACTTTTTCTACCGCCACCTGCTGCGGCTGATGCTGCGCAATGACTTCACTCAAAGAACCCAGAATCACTTTCAGCCGTTCCGGCAACTCGCCGTCAGGCGTCTTGATGCAGCCGCTCGCCACATACTGCAGTTGCTGACCCTGCTTGTCGATGACTCCAAAACCCGTCACTCTCAGGCCCGGATCAATACCCAATATTCGCATTGTCATCGATCCACCCCAAAAGCGAAGTGTTGGTGGCGGGTTTCAGTGAAGACTAACTTGCGCATGCAAGTTATGTCGGAACTAAAACCCGTCACTTTCAGGCCCGGATCAATGCCCAGAATCCGGATTGAGGATTGAGGATTGAGGATTGAGCTAGGCATCGTAGTACATCAAATGGGGTTTCCTAAATCCTCAGTCCTAATATCTCAATCCTGTTCGTCCAGTACCGCGTTGGTATAAACCTCCTGCACATCCCCGAGATCTTCCAGCGCGTCCAGCAATTTTTGCATTTTCACCGCATCGTCGCCGGCAAGTGCCACGTCGGTTTCCGCCTTCATGGTAACTTCGCCCATTTCCGGTTTGAAGCCCGCCGCCTCCAGACGTTGCTTCACCGCCACGAAATCATTGGGCGAGGTGATAACTTCGATACTGCCGTCTTCGTTATTGATGATATCTTCCGCTCCGGCATCCAGCGCCACTTCCAGCAGCGCATTTTCGTCGGTGCCGGGTGCAAAGATCATCTGTCCGCAATGCTTGAACAGGAATGAAACGGAACCGTCGGTACCGAGATTGCCGCCAAACTTGGTGAACGCATGACGCACATCGGCCACGGTGCGGGTCTTATTGTCGGTCATGCAATCCACCATCACCGCCGCACCGCAGATACCATATCCTTCGTAGCGCAACTCCATGTAGTCCACACCTTCCAGCTCGCCTGCACCGCGCTTGATGGCGCGCTCGACGTTGTCCTTGGGCATGTTCTGATCGTAGGCTTTTTCCATCGCCAGGCGCAGGCGCGGATTGGTGTCGGGATCGCTGCCGCCCAATTTTGCCGCAACCGTGATCTCCTTGATCAGGCGCGTAAAAATCTGTCCGCGCTTGGCGTCCTGGCGTCCTTTGCGGTGTTGAATGTTCGCCCATTTACTGTGGCCGGCCATGAAGTTTCCCCGAATATTCGAAATATGCCGGATGGTAGCATTTCGCGCCCCATTGACCAAAACCCCAACCACAACAGGCGATTGGACAACCTCAAGAAACTCGTGAATTTGCCGCTAAAGACTTCAATATCTTTGTCTTTATTCCAAGGAGGATTCCATGAAGTTTCGTCATTTGTTGATTCTTTCCACCGGTTTGCTTCTGGCAAGCAATGCGCTCGCCGACGAAGCATTACTAAAGAAGAATGGCTGCTTTGGTTGCCATAAAGTGGATAAAAAGCTTGTGGGACCTGCGCTGAAGGATATTGCAGCCAAATACAAGAATGCCCCCGGCGCTGTTGCCATGCTGGCAAAAAAAGTACGCACCGGCGGTGGCGGCACCTGGGGTTCCGTAGCGATGGCCCCGGCACCCGCTTCAGTGAGCGATGCGGATCTCAAAGCTTCCATCGCCTACGTTCTTACCCTCAAGTAATACCCGCAATAAACAGCGGGCCAGCTAAAAGCTGGCCCGCAGGTTTGTGACATCATACTTAATACTTATTTATCGATCACGCTTCGTCAGTTGCTGCTGCCATGATTTGCATGCATTTTCTTCATGAAATCGGACATTTCCTGGCTGCTGATCTTTCCGTCCTTGTTGACATCAAATTCATCGAAGTGCCTGAATATCGCAGGCATTCCGATCTCCGCTTCGTCCTTGCTTAAAGCCCCGTCGTTGTCGATATCCGACTTATCAAAGCGCTTATCAAGTTGCACATCGCATTTTTCTACCTTCTTGCTGTGCACAGCATCCATCTCTGCCTGAGTGATTTTGCCGTCTTTATTCGCATCTATCTCCTTGAAATGCGCCTTGTGATAGGTATCAAATTCCTTTTTACTGATCGTGCCGTCACCGCTTACGTCCATTTCCTGAAAGTACGCAGATCCCTGGTTTTTTATATCGCAAGCCTGGGCCAGCGACGCAGAACATATCAGACTGCCAGCCAAGATCAATTTGAAAAACGCTTTCATACTATCCCTCCCGTGTGATTAACAAGTTCGCCGCCATTCAGACAGTGTTCCTGCAGACAGATTACCATGAAGGAAGTTCAGCAGCAGGCCGACAGGTTATAATTCATGCGGATTATTTCAGCACTTGCCAATGAAAATATTTTACGAAGAAAACGGCGGTTTCAAGGTCGGCAATATTCTTACCGACAACACGACCTCCTTGCAGATCGAGAGCATCCACGGCAAGCGCAGCAAGATCAAATCGGCCAACGTCATGTTGCGTTTCGCCCAGCCGGGACTGTCTGAATTCATGACTCAGGCCGAGCAAATCGCCGCCGATATCGATGTCGATTTTCTGTGGGAAGCATCGCCGCCGGAAGAGTTCAGCTTCGATGTATTGGCGCAGGAATATTTCGGTCATACCCCCAATCCCATTGAGGCTGCGGGGGCATTAATGCGCCTGCATGGCTCACCCATGCACTTTTACAAAAAGGGCAAAGGCCGCTACAAAGCCGCGCCACCCGATGCCCTGAAATCGGCGCTCGCCAGCGCTGAAAAAAAACGCCTGCAGGCAGAATTGCAGGCGCGCTATACCGAACAACTCTGCAATTTCAAACTGCCCGCAGAATTTGCCGAACATCTGGCAATGATCCTGTACAAACCTGATCGCAATACCATCGAAGCCAAATCGATGGAAGCCGCCTGCGCCGCCACGCATCTGTCTGCCGCGCATCTGCTGCATCGATGCGGCGCACTACCCTCCACACACGACTTCCATCGCAACAAATTCCTGTATGAGAACTTCCCACAGGGTACCGGCTTCCCCGAAGTGAGCATTGACGAGCATCCTGAATTGCCGCTGGCGGCAGTCAACGCTTTCAGCATCGACGACGCAAGCACGACTGAAATCGACGATGCGTTTTCACTCGAAAAGTTGCCGAACGGCAACTGGCGCATCGGCATTCACATCGCTGTTCCCACGCTGGGCATCGCCCCGGATTCACCGATTGACATCATCGCCGCACAGCGTATGTCCACAATATATATGCCGGGTGACAAGATCACCATGCTGCCGGATAACGTTGTGCAGGCCTTCACGTTGTGCGCAGACAGAACCTGCCCCGCACTCTCGCTGTACGTGGAAGCGGATGCCGAAACACTTGCTGTCGTCAGCAGCGAAAGCCGCGTCGAGCGACTGCACATCGCGGCCAACCTGCGCCATGACACGCTGGAACCCCTGTTCAACGAAGAGACACTGGCGGCAGGCAAGCTTGACTACACTTATGCTCCCGAATTGAAACTGCTGTGGAATTTCGCACAAAAGCTGGAAACTGCGCGCGGTAAAGCCGCCGACAACAGCACGCAGCAGATCGACTACATCTTCAATGTGGAAAACGACCGAGTCACCATCGGCCACCGCCTGCGCGGCTCGCCCATCGACAAAGTGGTGTCGGAACTGATGATTCTCGCCAACAGCACCTGGGGGAAATTGCTGGACGACAACAATGTGGCCGGCATATACCGTACGCAGAGCAACGGCAAGGTCAAAATGAGTACCGTCGCTGCGCCGCACCAGGGGCTGGGCGTGGCACATTATGCCTGGTCGAGTTCGCCGTTACGGCGCTACGTCGACCTGGTAAACCAGCGCCAGATCGTCAGCGTATTGCGCGGGGAACCACCGGCATATATTGAGAACGACACCGCGCTGTTCACCATTCTGCGCGACTTTGACACTGCCTACACCACCTACAACGAATTCCAGCGCACGATGGAGCGTTACTGGTGTCTGCGCTGGCTGCTACAGGAAAAAGAAAAGCTGGAAACCCAAACCTCCCCCCCCCTGCCGGACGGGGAAGCACAGCGCGAATTTCGTGTTTCTGCGACCGTACTACGCGAGAATCTGGTCAAGCTCACCGACATCCCCCTGATCGGACGCGTTCCATCGTTGCCGGAATCGCCGCCCAACACCAAAGTGGTACTGGAGATCGGCAATATCGATTTGCTCGATCTTGAATTCGATGCACGTTATCATGCCAGCATGGAAGTCCCGGCATGATTTACCCATCCGTCACCATCCTGCATCAACCCAGACCACGCCTGTCGTTTGCCGCGGCGTTCTCGCTCGGCCTGCATTCCTTCGCCCTGTTCGGCATCACATTCGTCATGCCAGAGTTGAAAAATTTTCCTGCCGTCAGCCAGCCGCTGGAAGTCATGCTGGTCAATAGCAAATCGAACGACCGGCCGAATAACGCTACCGCTTACGCACAAAACAACCTCGACGGCGGCGGCAACACGGAAGAGGAACACCAAGCCAGGACCCCCTTCCCGGTTCTTGGGGAGGCCAAACGCTTCACGCCGGAACAGGTTGCCCAGCATCTGCGCCAGCTTGAACAAGAAAGCAAACGCCTGCTCACGCGCCACAAAAGCGATTACAGCGTAGCGGAGAATCAGACCCAGAAACAGCAACAGGACAATTCCGGCTTCAACGGTCACGACCTGGTACAACGCTCAATGGAAATTGCGCGTCTGGAAGCGCAGATCAGCAAAAGCCTGGACATGTACGAAAAACTGCCCAGACGCAAATTCATCGGCGCCCGCACCCAGGAATACCGCTATGCCCAATACGTGGAAGACTGGCGCATCAAGGTCGAACGCATCGGCAACCTGAACTATCCCGAAATCGCACGCCGTGAAAAGATCTACGGCAAACTCACACTCACCGTCAACATCCGTTCCGACGGCAGTGTGGAAAACATCGAAGTCAACCGCCCTTCCGGCCAGCGCATCCTCGACGCCTCCGCCATCCGCATCGTTAAACTCTCCGCGCCCTTCGCGCCCTTCCCGCCCGACATTCGCAAGGAAACCGACGTTCTGAGCATTACCCGCACCTGGATATTCACCCGCACGGATCGGCTGGAAAGCGAGTAGCAACAGGAGCAGTGTGCAGAGGAAGTTATGCTGTTCATCTAAAAACGACTCTGCCACCTTTCACACGTCCGTCCCGCCTGCATCCGCTTGGCGGAGGTATGCTATATTCCCCCTCCGAAATATGAGGATAGTGCATGTCGTTGGGCAATAAAGTCTTTGCTGCACCTGCCAGACTCTGGATGAACTGGCCGCTTTGGGGCGGCCTGCTGGCAACCTTGCTGCTGGCAAAGCATGTCTGGGTGCTGTTCGCGCCTGCCGAACATGCTGTTCCCGGTACGACAATCGCATCCCAATCGGCTCAGGCCGAGCAACTGTTCGGCACCGTCAACACGACGACCGCATCCGCCTCGCTTAACGGCATCCGGCCCATCGGCATTTTTGCCAGCCGCAAGAACGGCTTTGCCGTGATGATGACCGATAGCGGCCAGGTTGGCGTGGGACTGGGTAGCGAAGTCGTACCGGGTGTGCGCCTGGTCGAAACGCACCCCGATCATGTGATTCTGGAACGCAATGGTGTAAAACAACGTGTCGATCTGAGCAGGGCGCCCGCGGCAACAGACGGAATCACCCCGGCGAGCAGCATGCAGCCATCCCCGGGACGTAGCACGGCAGAACCCATGTTGAACCGGCAACTGCTGGATCAGCTCACACCGGAGCAACAGAGAATAATGCAACAGCAGCAGCGTGAACTGATAAGGGGAAGACCTTGATTTACACTATTGTGCGACGAACCCTGCTGACATTCAGTTTGATGCTGCTCGTCGCAATGCCGTGTCATGCGGAAAAACAGAAGCAGGAAGAGCTGGTCTCGCTGAATTTCGTCAATGCCGATATTCAGGAGGTCATCCGCGCCATTTCGCAAATCTCCAAAAAGAACTTTCTCGTCGATCCGCGCGTAAAAGGCACCATTAATATAGTCTCTGCCACGCCGGTTTCGCCCGAGCTGGGCTATAACATCCTGCTTTCCGCCCTGCGCCTGCAAGGCTACGCTGCAGTGGAATCGAACGGCGTCACCCAGATCATTCCCGAAGCCGACGCCAAACTGCACGTCGACTCGCTGGCACGGGGCCGGGGTGACAAACTAATCACCCGCGTGTTTGTGCTGAAATACGAATCTGCTTCACAAATGGTTAACGTGGTGCGCCCGATGATCGCGCCGAACAATGTAGTCGTCGCTTATCCTGCCAGCAACGCGCTGGTAGTGACCGATTATGCCAGCAGCATCAGACGCATCGAAAAACTGCTCGAAACCATCGACCAGCCCAATGCCGACGCACCCATATTCATTCCGGTCAAGCATGCCTCGGCAGTCGATCTCGCCGAGATCATCAGCAAACTGATGCCGGCAACTGCGGCAAAACAAACCGGTGGGGACGAAAACCAGCAATTCGTATTGCTGGCGGACAGCCGCACCAATGCCCTGTTGCTGCGCTCGGGAAACCCCGGCCATATCACACGCGTCAGGGAACTGGCAGCCAGGCTGGACAGCGCGGCCAACACGCCCGGCAACATCCATGTCGTGCAACTGAAAAACGCCAACGCCACCAAACTCGCCCAAACCCTGAGTTCGATACTCAGCGGCAACACAAGCGCACCCAGCGCACCTGCGGTCAACGTGGCGGGCAGGGCGCTTCAGGCCGCCACTACCTCCGCCCCCTCCGGCGGCGGCATCATCCAGGCCGATGCTTCATCCAACGCGCTGATCATCACAGCCTCCGAACCGATTTATAACAACATCCGTTCCGTCATCGAAAAACTGGATGTGCGCCGTCCGCAGGTATTCGTCGAGGCGCTCATCGTCGAAGTCACGGCAGACAAAGCCGCCGAATTCGGCGTCCAGTGGCAAAACCTGACCGGCATCAACAAGAGCGGCACCAACATCATCGGCGGCACCAATTTCGGCACGGCCGGCAATATCATCGGTGCGTCGGGCGACGTCACCTCGGTTGGGCCAGGCCTGAACGTCGGAATCGTGAACGGCGTGACCACACTGGTGGACGGGACGACCATACTCAACCTGGGCATGCTGGCGCGCGCACTGGAAACCGACACCAACGCCAACATCCTGTCCGCCCCCAACCTGATGACGCTGGATAACGAAGAAGCCAAGATCGTGGTCGGGCAGAATGTGCCGTTCATCACCGGACAATATGCGCAGACCGGCTCCGCTACCACTGCCACGCCATTCCAGACAATTGAACGCAAGGATGTCGGCCTGACACTGAAGATCAAACCGCAGATCATGCAGGGCGGTACCGTGAAATTGCAGATATATCAGGAAGTATCCAGCGTCGTCGCTTCCTCCACCACCACGGCAGGCGTCATCACCAACAAACGCTCCATCGAATCCAACATCCTGGTGGATGAAAACCAGATCGTGGTGCTGGGCGGTCTGATCCAGGACTCGGTCAATGATGTGTCGAGCAAGACGCCGCTGCTGGGCGATATTCCCCTTCTCGGCAACCTGTTCCGCTACGAGACGCGGCAACACACCAAAACCAACCTGATGGTGTTCATCCGTCCTTACATCATGTATGAATCGGACGGTTACCGGAAGCTCACCAAAGAGCGCTACAAACAGGCAAGCGATATCCGCGAAGGTGCACGCATGCCCGATCACTGGATACTTCCGAACGACGACAAGAACAAGGCGTTGCTGCCCATGCCGGAAGATCCCGTCCCGCTTGCAGCAGCCAGCGCACCCGAAGCGACCACAAGCATTCCCGATGCCGTCCCGGCTGTGGCCCCAGCTTCTGACGCTGCCAGTGCGCCAGTGGCCGCACCCTCCAGCGCAGATGCCGCCAGCGCGCCCGCCGCATCCTCTTCCGACCGCTTCATGTTGCCGTGACCCGGACTGCCATCAACCGCCGCGCTGCACGCCGCCTGCCCTACACCTTCGCCAAGACCCAGGGCGTGGTGCTGACCGATTGCAACGGTCGCGCCGTACTGGCTGTGCGCCACGAAGCGAAACCGGAAGCCATTGCCGAAGTCATGCGCCAATTTGCCATGCCCGTCGATGCCTCACTGGTCGATGCCGACGCATTCGAGCGCATATTAAGCGACGCCTATTCACAGGCGGATGAATCCACCGCCATGCTGCTCGACGATGCCGAGCAGGATATGGATCTGTCCATGCTGTTGCACGACCTGCCCAAATCTGCCGATCTGCTTGAATCCGAAAACGATGCGCCAGTGATCCGCATGATCAATGCACTGCTGGCGCAAGCCGTACGCGACAACGCGTCGGACATCCACATCGAACCCTTCGAGACGCGTTCGGTGGTGCGTTTCCGTCTCGATGGCACATTGAAAGACATCGCCGAACCTCACCGCGCGCTGCATGCGGCACTGGCATCACGAATTAAAGTCATGGCCGATCTCGACATTGCCGAAAAACGCCTGCCGCAGGACGGGCGCATCGCGTTGCGTCTCGCAGGCCGCCCGGTCGATGTACGCGTCTCGACCCTGCCCACGGGTCACGGTGAAAGGGTAGTGATGCGGCTCCTCGACAAGGAAGCAGGACGTCTTGATCTCACCAAACTCGGCATGGGCGCAAAAATACTCGAAGCCATTTTGCGCCTCACCACACAACCGCACGGTATCGTACTGGTCACCGGACCCACCGGCTCCGGTAAAACCACTACCTTATATGCGGCCCTGTCGTGCATCGACGCAAATGTCACCAACGTGATGACCGTGGAAGACCCGGTGGAATACGACCTTGACGGCATCAGCCAGACCCAGGTCAACCCGCGCATCGACATGAGTTTCGCGCGCGCGTTGCGTGCCATCCTGCGCCAGGATCCGGACGTGATCATGATCGGTGAAATCCGCGACCTCGAAACCGCGCAGATCGCCGTGCAGTCCAGCCTCACCGGTCACCTCGTGCTCGCGACGCTGCACACCAACGACACCGTGAGTGCGGTGACGCGTCTCACCGATATGGGTGTGGAACCGTTCCTGCTCTCTTCGAGCATCGTCGGCGTGCTCGCACAACGTCTGGTGCGCCGTCTGTGCCCGGACTGCCGCGAAGCCTACACGCCGGACGAAACAGAACTGGCACTGCTCGCACGCTTTGACAAACCGGACGTCATCTACCGCCCCACCGGCTGCGCCAACTGCAACCAGACTGGCTATCGTGGCCGCACCGGCATCTATGAATTGCTGGAAGTGGATGAAGGATTACGCAGCATGATCCACTCGCGCGAAAGCGAACAACACTTGCGCGATTACGCCATGCAAAAAGGCATGCTCAACCTGCGCGACGACGGATTGCGCTGGGTGGTATCGGGCGACACTTCGCTGGAAGAACTTATCCGCGTCACAAGGGATTAGGTTTTCGCATCATGGCCGCATTCCAATACAACGCGCTCGATGCACAAGGCAAGCCCACTAATGGCATGATAGAAGCCGACTCGGCCCGGCTCGCCCGCACCCAGCTGCGCGAAAAAGGCCTGTTCGTGGTCGAGTTGAATGCGTTGTCCGACACGTCCGCGCGAGGCGGCTCACGCAACATCAGCCTGCCGTTCCGTAAACGCATCCCGCTGTCCGAAGTCAGCCTCATGCTGCGCCAGCTCGCCACGCTGCTCGAAGCCGGGCTGCCGCTGGAACAGGCACTGGCAGTGCTGATCGAACAGGGCGGCAATCCCGCCATGCGCCAGGTCATCGCCGCCTTGCGCTCGGAAGTCCTGGCAGGCAGCACCCTGGCGCGCGCGATGGAGAAACATCGCAACACCTTTCCCGAAATTCATCGTGCGCTGATCAACGCAGGCGAAGCTTCCGGCGAGCTTGCCACCGTGATGGACAAACTTGCCAGCTACTCGGAAGCGCAACAGGCATTGAAACAAAAGATCGGTCTGGCAATGGTCTACCCCGCCATCGTCATCTCGATCGCCGTCCTCGTGATCGGCGGCCTGCTGCTGTTCGTTGTGCCGCCCGTCGTGGAAGTATTCCAGCAAACGCGCCAGGAACTGCCCATCCTCACCCGCGCGTTGATTGCACTCAGCGACTTCCTCTCCGCCACCTGGCTGTACTGGATCGCATTCTTCGTGATC
Organism: Sideroxydans sp.; assembly: GCA_050287265.1. Classification (GTDB taxonomy): domain Bacteria; phylum Pseudomonadota; class Gammaproteobacteria; order Burkholderiales; family Gallionellaceae; genus Sideroxyarcus. The sequence continues at coordinate 44,562 of JBNKBO010000007.1, forward strand.
GGCGGCTTCATCGGCCAAAGCGCATTACGGCAGGAAGCGCTGCGTTTCCAGTTGCATCTCAAACTGTTGCATCTGCCCATCGTCGGCAAACTCATACGCGGCAGCAATACCGCGCGCATGGCCAGCACATTATCCATTCTGGTGGGCAGCGGCGTCGGCCTGCTCACTGCGCTCAATGCCGCCTGCGGCGTGGTCAGCAACCTGCCCATGCGCCGCGCGCTGGAAGACACGGCACTCAAAGTGCGCGAAGGCGTAACACTGAGCCGTGCCCTGGCCGCCTCCGGCCTGTTCCCGCCCGTGCTGGTGCACCTTATCGCCAGCGGCGAACAGAGCGGACGCCTTGATACCATGCTGGATCGCGTCGCCAGACAGCAAACGCAGGAAGTCTCCGGTTTTACCACTGCGCTTACCGCCATCCTCGAACCGGTGCTGATCCTGTTCATGGGCGCCGTGGTACTGTTGATCGTGCTGGCGATATTGCTGCCCATCATCCAGATGAACCAGATGGTGAAATAACACTCACTAGTCATATAACAGTTTGATGTGATCTATTACAAAGGAAGAGAAGCGATGAAATCCACAATCCATAGCAAAGGCTTCACCCTGATCGAATTGATGGTCGTCATTGTCATCATCGGCGTGCTAGCCGGGCTGCTCGTGCCCAAGGTGATGAGCCGCCCGGACGAGGCGCGCATTACCGCCGCCAAGGCGGACATCGCCACCATCACCCAAGCGCTCAATCTCTACAAACTGGACAATCAGCGCTACCCCACCACCGAGCAGGGACTGGCCGCGTTGGTGAAGAAACCCACCATCTCGCCCATCCCGACCAACTGGAAGAGCGAAGGCTACCTCAACCGTGTACCGAAAGATCCGTGGGGCACGCCCTACCAATACCTGCAGCCCGGCGTGCATGGACAGATCGATGTGTTCAGTTTCGGCGCGGATCGTGCCAGCGGCGGCGAAGGTAACGACGCAGACATCGGATCGTGGCAGGACTGAATTCCGGATTTCTGATGCGCGGCTTCACACTGCTGGAAATGCTGGTCGTGCTGGTCGTCGTCAGTATCATGCTTTCCGTGGTCACGCTGAATCTGATGCCGAACGCGCAAACCGTATTGCGCGAAGAATCGCAACGCCTTGCCTTCCTCATGGAAAACGGCGCGATGAGTTCGCAGGCGGGCGGGCAACCGCTGGCCTGGTCCGGCACCGGCAACAGCTACCGTTTCTGGAGCCGTACCAGGGAAGGCGAATGGCTACGCATCGAGCATGACAACCTGTTGCACCCGCGCACCTTGCCGGATGACGTGCACATCGGCGAAGTCAGCTTCAACGGCCGCCATATCGAACCGGGCTCGCTGATCATGCTCAGCCCCGAACTGGCGGCAAAAGAATTCCGCGTGAGCCTGGTCAACGGCGACCTGGTTTCCGACATCGTCGGTAACGGGCTGGGCAAGGTGGAAGTGGTGGCAGGGAAAACGCCATGAACACACTCAAGCAAAACCGTTCCTTCTCACTTGCAGGGGGAGGGAATAAATCTCAGCTTGGCTTCACCCTCCTCGAAGTCCTCGTCGCCCTTTTCATCCTCGCCATCACCATGGCCGCCGTATCCCGCACCGCGAGTTCCAGCATCCAGCATGTTGATGCACTACGCGCGCGCGTCATCGCCGACTGGGTGGCACAAAACCGTCTGGCGCAACATCAGGCGCGCGGCGACTATCCTCAGCCCGGCATCCAGACGGGTAGCGAAGAACAGGCAGGCCAAACCTATCCGTGGCAGGAAGAGATCATAGCCACTCCCAACCCCACCATGCGCCGCATCATCGTCAGCGTATATGCACCGGATGATCCGAAGTATGTGCTGCGGGAACTGACGGGGTATCTGGTGCTTTATCCTCGATAGCAAAAATCATAAAGGCAAGCATGCCAAAAGGCCGAGCTTCATCGTACCCAATAGTCGCAGGTCAATCTTTCAGGAGACACAAATTCAAGAGCGACGAAGTCGCACATTAATTTGCATCATCTTCTCGAGTTTTCGACCAACCCACTTGGGGAACAGCATGACAGTTTTTCTCCAATGACTTGTTTCGTCGGCCTTTCTGAGTATCTGCCCAAGGTATAGAAAACGATATAGGCCATTTGGCATATTGTTTTCGGATTAAGAATTGTGTAGCTTCACGCCGCCATCAGCGCTCAAAGCCAAGCGCATGACTCACGGACAATCACCTCATTACAACTAACCTGGAGGGTGCAATGCGTAATCTGAAGTGGTCACTTTGGGGGGTTGCATTCTCGGTACTCTTCGCTCCCCCGACTGGCTGGTGCGCTCCGGTCCCCCTATACACACCGCAACCTCCGTCGAAACCAATCGCCGAATATCAAGACGTCATATCCCAAGCCTATCCCGGCTACCAGATACTTCCTTCATCGGAAATATTTCTTGACAAAGACAACACTTACTCCGAATTGTATGACCGAATAAAAAGTTATCCGGCCATGCTCACCGGCAACTTCAACGGGGACAAATTCGAGGATTTCGTCGCACTCATCAGGAACGCGACCACGAAAGAGGATGAATGGGCGCCTCGCGGCAAGGAAGTCAGCAAAGACAACTCTGAGCACTATGACGTTTACCAGGTAAATGCGGTGATCTGCCACGGAACAAGCGAAAGCGCCTTCGATTGCAAACCGCTACGAAGTATTTTTCATCAGACCAGCACCGTCATCTTTGGCCGGGTTTACCTGCCCAGTTCATCCGCTGCCGGAGCAAATCATCCATACCTGTGCACCACCATACGGCTCGAAACCCACCCCGGTGGAATGTTCCGATATCGGGACAACTATACACAAGACAACAATGATGACGTAAATGACCACGTAACCACGAGCCTCGTTGGCAGAGCTTATTCCGAGCAAATGTCGGTGACAAAAATGCAGGAGAATGTTCGGTACAGCTTCAAAGCTGATCCATCTTTCTTGCAATGCGGCAAGACAGATGAAAAAGTTCCAGACTCCGTTCCTGTCATGCCAAGCCCATATCAGGCCGCCATCGAGGACGCCTTTCCAGGCCATCAGATTCTTGCCCCCTCCGAAATCGCTTTGTTCAAGGATGAATTAGGTGATGCGCTTTTCAACCAGATAAAAGACCACCCCAGCCTTACCACAGGGAAATTCAACGACGACAACATCGAAGACTTCGCGGCGCTGCTCAAGGACACCTCCCTGAAAACATACCATCTGGGTTCTGAAGGCGCAGTCAATTACGAAACGCGCAAAGGCTATCTGGCGATCTGCTATGGCTTGGGCAAAGCAAAATACGATTGCCTGAAAATTTCCGGGGAGGGCGTCGGGCTCCGTTTTCCCCATCCGTCTGCTTTGAGCAAGACAAGCCCAGGCAAATATCTTTGCACCGATGGAGAGGAAGTGGGTTTAAGTGTCAATTACACCCCCTCCACGGTCCGCCATAAAGGCAAGACCATCAAGAACCTAGCGGTCAAAACCGATGTCATCAATTTGTTGGCGACCACTCATGGATGGGCGGTAAAGAAGTATATCTATCGCACACGAGATACGTTTTTAAGATGCATGCCAGACTTTGATTAATTTTCAAGAACGGCGAAACTGTAAAACGCCGTAGCAACCATACGAAGGGAGACGGACCATGAGAATCAAGGCAATCCTGTTATGTATCGCCGCATTTTTTTGTGTTCAGCCAGGACTGGCATGGTGCGGCCAAATTTTAAAAACCATAGACAAACAGCCCGCCGATCTATATGGCCCCAATACAGGGTCGAGCAATGTATTGATCAATATCGCCTGCACCGATGTCCGTACCGGCGTGTATGTCAGCTGCGGTTATAATTACAACATCGAAGGGCTCAAACAACCAGAGGACGCCTCCGTAAATAATGGCGGGCATACTCATGACGCCCCACCCCACCCATTGGGCAAAGTCAAGATCGTCTCGCCTACCACGGGAACTCCTGGCACAAACGCCAGTGGCTTTACAAACAACAGCTTCGTTGTGTTGAATTATGACATCCCGGATGTAAGCGGCATTATCGAGACCAGTTTGGATATGACAGTTCCACCAGGCTGGCATACGGTTTATCCGGAATCCTGCGACGGAAACGGGGCAAGCTGGTGTTTCATCACGACGATAGATGTCGGCGTAAAAAATCTGGCCCCCCTTCCAGACAACCCCTTTTTCTACATTAAAGTGCGAAATGCAGACACGAATCATACAGATGCCGTCGCCTATTACGGTACCGACGGCGCATTGAAGAACCTCGGCGCAATCGCTGTGTGGTACAAACTCGTATCGTTTGGATTCTCGACATTAAGCGTCAACGACATGAGTCTCATCAAAGGCGGTTTGTTCGATATCTATGGAACGTATGCCCCCCCGCACTCATCGCACCGAAGGGGCAAGAGTGCGGACATCAACAAAAGCCCGGGCGTGGATTGCAGAAACAACAAACTCCTGCTTCTTTCTACGCTCATTGTCATGCGGAATCCGAATTTCAAGAATCGGGAACTCCCCAGCTTTGGCCATTACCTTTGCGAAACGGGAAACAGGAACAATATCCATATCGATCTGTGATTTGAATTACTCGAATCAAAATAACTCATGAGGACATCCATCATGCTGCGATTCTTCGGAAGTATCTTGCTTGGTTTTTTCGCGTTAGCAGCCAACGTTGAAGCGGTAGGACTGATGCCGACGCCCGTCCTTGACAATGCATCCATCTCAGCCAATGCTTCTTTCGACCGGGGCTCAGGCTTGTACACCTACGCCTACACGGCAACCAATCCTGCCGGTAATACGGGAGAGATATGGGACTTTACGATTGACGTATCGGGCACCGTTGAAAGATCGTGGCAAACCTATGGCCTGACCATTCAGGTTGGCCCTGGCGAAATACCCTTTGGTGAAGCCCTTTCGATGCTCTCCTCAGTAAATTCCACGAAGGAAATTCCACTGCCACTGCAGGTTATTCCTTTTGGACAAAGAGTCCCTTCTGGATGGACCGGTGGTTTGGGGATGGACAGCGTTGCTCACTTTGCCAGCGGAGACGGTACGCCGAATATAATCCCAGGTACCAGTCTTGGCGGTTTTCAACTGCTCAGTTATCATGCACCGACCATCCGCAATGCCGAGATCATGCCACTTTGGATGCATATTGTTGACAACCATGACAATGTGACGGATGCAGAAAAGGCCGCTGCGGCACAGATCGAACAAGACATTATCCTGAAGACCGTCACCCTCGGCCCCTCGGAAACAACAATTGGCTCCCATGCCCATTGGAACCAGCTACGCAACGATCTTGTACGCGCAAACCAACTCGGCTGGATCAGCGACCCAGCGCTGGCAAACAATCTCACCAACCAACTTGCCCTTGCACGGCAAATGCTGGACGCGAAGGATTCCTATGCCGCCAAGATTCTGCTGCAACCAATGCTTGATGCAATCAACCAATCGACTCCCTCTCAGCGCACCAGCGAAGGTTTTGCTCTCATTCAGTTGAACGTCCAATCATTGATCGACAATATGCCGAACAACCAGATGGAGCCGAAGGTGTCGCTTGCGCCGAAGATCTCCCTGCTTTCTATTGGCAAACCGTTAACTCTCACGGTCACCGTGATTGACCTTGCCAATGGCAGCGCTCCGCTGGCAGGCGTTCCCATTCGTTTTGTTGTCGATTCCGGCCCCAATGCCGGATTGATACTTGGCGAGTTTCATACCGATGCGGAAGGTATTGCTTCGGTCACCCATGAAAGCGAATTGACCGGGGCAGATAGCATAGATGTAATTGCATATTACGACGATGAAGTCCCCTACAAAGACAGCGCCATTATTGCCTGGTCTGGCGGACCTGATTTGGTTGTCCCGTTTTTTAGTCCGCCCTTGCTGATTACCAAAGGAGGTAATGACTTCTATATGAGCGAGGAAACGCTGAATAACGGAAACGTCGCCGCCCCGTCGTCCCTTACCCGCTATTACATTTCTTCAGCACCAATTCTGGATACAACCACAGCCATATCGCTTGGTGAACGCTCTATTCCGGCGCTGCAACCCGGAGAATCAAGCAGCATTGACCAACGCGCTTTCGGCATGCCTGGCAATCTTCCGGCAGGAACGTACTACCTGGCCGCCTGTGCCGATGCAAACTCAACAGTCACTGAATTGGATGAAAACAACAATTGCTCGTTTAGCCAAATTGAAGGACGGCAATCATTCATTGTTCCCATAAAAAACATGAACGCAACCAGCAATGATGAGGATGATCCATGCAACAATGACGAGGATGATCGGAACCATAAAGAAAAACAGAAAGCAAAAAGCAAAAGCAACGATGCGCATGAGCGCCACAAGTGCGAAAAGCATCGTGATAAGCATCCTTATAAAAAGGACGAAGACAGACACAAATCAAGGCGCTCACCCAAAGACTCGAAATAGCTATTTTTCCCCGGCAAGGCAAAGCCAATGACATATTGGTTTTGCCTGCTCATTATTGTGACTGACAATCCTCTTTCCTGAATATGACCCATGGTAGCAACTTTGCTATTTACCAATACCTGACTTGGCCTTCATTTGCTTTATACTCAGATGAACACCACCAACCCAATATCCTCAAGATGGAGAAATCGTTTTTCAAGTCACGCGGCTTCACTCTGATCGAACTGCTCGTGGCACTGTTCGTGTTTGCGATATTGGCGATTACTGCCTATCGCGGGCTGAATGCAGTCACGCAGACGCGCACGCATCTCGATCAGGAAACGCGCAAATGGCAGGCGCTGGAACGTTTTTTTGCGCGGTTGAATGGTGAAACGGCACAAGTGTTGCAGCGTCCGGTACGTACGGCAAACGGTGCCGAGGCGCCCGCGTGGGTTGGTTCGCCCTCATCCACAGGCAGCCTGGAGGATGTGCAACTGGCATTCACGCGCAGTGGCGGCTTTGATGCCGACGGTACGCCGCTGCCGCCGTTGCGCGTCGGTTATCGGCTGCGCCAGAACAAGCTGGAATTGTTGCGCTGGACTGCGCTGGATAGCGCCCCGTACAATGCGCCGTCGGTGGATACGTTGCTGGAAGGCGTGAGCGAATTCAACGTGCTTCATCTGACCAGCCGTATGTCATGGGAAAAAAAATGGCCGCCTTCGATTCCCGATGCCCCGCTACCAAAAGGCATGGAAGTGGAGTTGGTGCTGCAGAGCGGCGAAAAACTGACCCGATTCTTTTCACTGCGATGAAAATACAGACACAACGCGGCGTTGCATTGGTGATGGTACTGCTGATCGTGGCCATGGCGACGACCATTGCGGCATTCATGGCACAGCAGCAAGGGTTCTGGCAGCGCGGTATGGAGAACGCACGCGACCGGGCACAGGCGCGGCGTATCGCAGAAGCCGGTATAGACTGGGCGCGCGCGGTACTGGCGGACGACAAGTCAATCAATAATTTTGATCACGGCAAGGAGATGTGGGCAATGAAACTGCCCGCCATTCCGGTCGAAGGCGGCGAAGTGCAGGGCACGATTTATGACCAGCAGGGATTGTTCAATTTGAACAACCTGGTACGCAATGGCAAGGTGAGCACTGTTGATCTGGCACGCTTCCAGCGCCTGCTCACAGCGCTGGATCTGCCGCAGGAGATTGGCGGCGCACTGGTAGACTGGATGGATGCGGATAGCGAGGTTTCGGAAAACGGCGCAGAAGACGGGTATTACATGAACCTCGCCAAGCCCTACCGCTGCGCCAACCGCCCGCTCTCTGCCATTGGCGAACTGGCGTGGGTAAAAGGGTTTGATGCCAGCATCATCAAGCGCCTGCAACCGTTTGTGAGTGTGTTACCGGAATCGAACACGGCAGTGAATGTAAACTTCGCACAGGCGGAAATATTAATGGCGATATTGCCGGGATTGACGTTGCAGGATGCGCGGCAGATCGTGACGGATATCAAGACGACGCCGTTTACCAAAGTTTCCGACTTTGTCGACAAACTGCCCCCAGCTGTGAAGAATAATGCAAAGGATATCAGTGTGAACAGCCAGTATTTCATGGTAACCGGGTATGCCACCCAGGGTGATGGCGCTTCGGCAGCGCATGCCCTCCTGCACCGCACAGGCACCTGGGCGACTCAGGTCAGAAAGAGTTTGCAATGAACTTGCGCATCTACCTCACGGCCAACTGGCAGGACGCAGCTTCTCCCTGCGCCTGGGCGCTGCTGGACGAGGGCGGCAACGTGCGCGAATCCGGCACGGGCAATCTGGCCGCGATGCCGCAGAGCGACGATGCGACCGTGATCGTCTCTGCCGATCGCGTGCTGGCGACAACCGCCGTTTTGCCCAAGATCAAACGCAGCAAACTTGAAACGGCATTACCTTTCGCGCTGGAAGACGTGCTGATCGACGATGCAAGCGAAGCGCATGTCACCACCGGCGCAAAGCTGCAGGACGGACGCACCGTACTCTACACGCTGAACAAACATTGGCTGGCGCGTTTCGTTGATGCGAGCAGCGCAGCCAAAGTGCGCGTACGGCGCATCGTGCCCGAGTTTTGTTTGCTCCCGACGCGCGACAACGAATGGAGTGTCGCCTGGGATGGCACGCAGGGATTTCTGGCAACGGCGAACAACCTGGGTGGTGCGCTGGATTGCGGCGACGATGCACGAGCACCAGTCGGACTGCAACTGCGCCTGCAAAACATTGCCCCTGCCGCATTGCGCCTGTTCGCACTCGGCAGCGAAATTCAGGCACCGAACTGGGGTATCAAGGTACCGGTGATTTTCGAGAAACAGAGTTTTGATTGGCGCAAGGCGGACATCCCCGCCGAAGCGCCCAACCTGCTATGGGGCAAGTTCGCGCCACCGCCGCGCTTCCGCGAGTATTTACCCTGGCTGCGTCCAGCCTTGATGGTAGCGCTGTTACTGTTTGGCATGGAGGTCGTGATCAGCAATCTGGAATGGGCGCTGCTCGCACAGGAGAAGCGCCAGTTGACGCGGGGCATGACAGAAACGTTCCGGGAGACGTTCGGCGCGGATGCCGCCATCGTAAACGCGCCATTGCAGATGCGGCGCAACATTGCGCGTCTGCGCCATGCATCCGGCGTCAGCGACAATGCAGATTTTCTGCCATTGCTGGATAAATTCTCCGGCGCGATGAATACCGTTCCCGGCATTTCTTTACGCACACTGCGTTATGGCGACGGAAAACTGGATATCGAGATGACGCTCGGCGCTTCCGCGCTGGATGCGCTGTCGCAGCACATCGCGGAAACGGGACTGTCAGCGCAAGTGGTGGATCAGCATGAGACTGGCGATACCCTGAGCATCCAGTTGCGCGTGTCGACGGGAGGCGCTCAATGAAAAAAATGATCGCCCAGCTGAAAGCCCGCCACTGGGACACGCTGAGTGCCACCGAACAGAAAACCATTTTGCGCGGCTCGTGGATACTGGCACCCTTGTTGATGTACGGACTGCTGTGGCAACCGGTGCATCAGGCTTTGCCCAAATTGCAGGCCGCATTGCCGCACCTGCGTGCACAGGCCGACCAGATGCAGACATTCGCCGCACAGGCGCAAACGTTGCGTCAACAAGCCCAACTCGCCGTGCTGGACAGCGATGCGTTGCGGGCCACCGTGGAAAAATCGGCGAAAAATGCCAACCTGCCGTTGCAGGTCGTGCCGGGCGAACTGAACAGTGTGCGCATCAGTGCCGAAAACATCGCTTTCGCGCAATGGCTGCAATGGCAACGCACCCTGGAAACCACGCAACATATCCGCGTGGCGTCGGCAATGCTGGTCGCCGCGCCGGAAGCCGGCATGGTCAAGCTGCAGGCAACGCTGACCAACGGGGCGGATCAGTGACATTACGCCGTGTCGTGCTGGCATTGTTGTTTGGCGGCATATTCCTCACCGGCCTGGTTGCCTTTGCGCCCGCATCGCTGATGGGCTCTGTACTCGAACGCGCCTCCAGCGGCATGCTGACGCTGGCACGAACAAAAGGCAGCCTGTGGCAAGGTTCCGGCGTCGCGCTATTGCGGCAAAAAACAAATTACCTGGCGCTGGGCAACTATCGCTGGCACCTGAAAATATTCAGTGCGGCTTTGCAGGTACAGGCAGGCGAAGCCGCGCCAATGATCGTGCGTTATATACCCTTCGCGGGACGCATTAACATCGATAACCTGCATGCCACCTTGCCCGCTTCCATCATCTCAATCGCCGCACCGCAACTCGGCCCTTACCAGCTTCAGGGGACATTCGAAGCCAGCAGCGATCATTTGATGCTGAGTGCCGGCGGCATGGAAGGAAAAATAAACGTGGACTGGTCGCAGGCTGCATCCGCCCTGTCCGCGATACGCCCGCTGGGCAACTACCGCGTTGTGTTGCAAGGCAACGGCAAGACGCTGGATGCGCAACTTTCCACACTATCCGGCAAACTGCAACTGGATGGCAAAGGCAGTTTCGATATTGCAAACGGCTTAAAATTCAGCGGAACCGCGCAAGCAGCCCCTGGCACAGCCAAATCGGAATTGTACGAACTGCTGCACCACATCGGACCGGAAATCCGACCGGGCGTATTCACGCTGGCGCTGATGCCGCAATCCGCGGTGCGTTGAGGCTCCTCTGGTGATTATTCATTATTGTCTGCCCCTGCCTGATTCCTTATCTTTCTTCTTTCCACGCCAGTTTTCGTTCTCGCCATTCCAGCCTTGAGATTGTTTTTCCCAGCTCTGTGTTTTCTGCTTCCGTTTCTCATACTGTGTAGTACCAGATCGGTGTTGCTGGTCACGATTTTGAATGACCCTACGTTCCCGTTCTTTTGCGCTATTCCTTTGTTGCGATCTTGTACCGGGAATGTATTGGCTACCCTGTTGCTTCTGCGTGCGTTGCCAAGATTGCTTTTCCTGGCGCTGCAGTATCTTGGGATCGCGCGACTGATACTTGTAAAGCCTGTTTTGAAGTTCATGCTGCCGTTCAACCTGCCGTGGATAGCGCTTGCCTGAATACTTGCGCTGATAGACAGGCAAGGGGGCCGGATTATGGCGGATATTGCGATCCCATTTATTCCAGCCGTTTCTGCGATGTTCCCAATCGTGCCCCCAGTGCTCGCCCCAGCGCGGTGGTGCACCGACCGCCCAGCCGCGGAAATAAACTGGCGGGCGGAGGTAAAAGCGCACCGGAATCCTCAGAACGAACACCGGCACAAAGTCAGGATCTACCACCACCCATGGGCCGTTGTACCATGTACTTACGTACCAGCTGTCGTCCTGATAAACCCAGTACTCACCATCATAAAAGAACAGATTCGCATTCAAACGCGGGGCGTAATAAACCGGATACCCCGGCACAACAACCAAATCCGGGAATACCGGAAAATTGATCCCGATGTTGACATGAGGAAGCCCGACGCCGATGCTGACCTGGGCAGCATTGGAAGGTGCCGAGTTCAGTGCCCAGAGCACAACGAATACGTAGCTGATTTTCTTCATGTTGAAGCCTCCATAAAATCATTATGATGCTGGCAGTTAGCCGGGGTTCTCGATTCACTACACCCCATTGAATTGCGACATTATTTCCAGCGACGATGTCTGCGCTGCGTCTGCTCGTCGAATATCTTTTGCTGTTCCGGTGTCAGCACGGCATAGAATTCCTTCACCGCCGCAAGATGTTCGGTCATTGTTTTTTCCATCATGCGCATGTGTTCCAGGCCTTTTTCCATGCGTTGTGGCGCATTCAGTTTTTGCATTTCAGCCGGATCGGGGCGGGCTGCTTCATTTGGCACCGGCTGGCTTGCGGTAAATTTCTTCCAGGCGGGTTCCTGCTTCGCGGTCAGTTTCAGTTTTTCGTGCAGTGCGGTCTGGTGTTTTGTACGAATCTTTTCCATACGCTCGATTTGCCTGTCCGACATCTGTCCCGGCATCCCGTACCCATATCCGCAATCCCTGCTGCCGCGTGCATGGACGTTGACCGACAATGCGGCAATTGCCATCCCGGCCAATATCACCTTTGCCGACTTGTTCAGTGCTGTATTCATGTTCGTTCTCCTGTTGGTTGAATAACGTGCCTTGTGCACGGTGCCCATTTAATCCGCCGCATGTATCCGGCGTATGTCGGAAGACGGGATTTTTGTACAAAAATGTATCGATTGCCCTAAGTTGCGGATTTCGTTGTAATGTCTGCATCATGACAAATCACGATACACCGCCGCGCATCCTGATTGTGGACGACGATGCGGATATCCGCAGCCTGCTGGCCGACTATCTTGGCGAACAGGGCTGGCATATCAGCACCGCAACGGACGGAGAGTCCATGCAGCAAGTGCTCGACAGCACACCCATCGACCTGGTCGTACTCGATCTGACCTTGCCCGGCAGCGACGGCCTGACCTTATGCCGCAACCTGCGCACACGCTCTGCTGTTCCGGTAATCATGCTCACCGCGCGTAGCGCGCCGCTGGATCGCATCCTCGGACTGGAAATGGGTGCCGACGATTACCTGTGCAAACCGTTCGAACCGCGCGAGTTGCTGGTGCGCATCCGCAACGTACTGCGTCGCAGCAATGCCGCGCCGGACAGCACCAGCAGTTTTTCCGCGCTGTGGCACTTCGCCGGCTGGACGCTGGATGAGACATCCCGGCAATTGCAGAACGCGGCCGGTCTGGTGGTCATGCTTTCAGGCGGCGAATACCGCCTGCTCAAGGCACTGCTCGAACGTCCCAATCGCCCACTCAACCGCGACCAGTTGCTGACCCTGACCCAGGGCCGCGAGTCCGATCCGCTGGATCGTTCCATCGATCTGCACATCAGCCGCCTGCGCCAGAAACTGGGCGACGACGCACGTGCGCCAAAACTCATCAAGACGCTGCGCAACGAAGGCTACCTGCTGGCAACCACTGTGAAGCGGGGTGAATAACATGTTTTCGATTTTCCGTTCCATGCATGGTCGTTTATTCCTGTTGCTGTTGTTGGGCATGATCGTAGCCGTCGCCAGTACGCTGCTGCTCTCCCATTCGCGGCAGCATGAAATATTCGAACGCATACGTACGCAACATCTGGCAACCGAGATCGACCTGCTGGTGGATACGCTGGAAAATACGCCAACGCAAAAACGCGCAGGCGTATTGCATGAATTCCACAGCATGGGCATACGCGGCCGCATGGTCAATAATGCGCTGCCATCGATCAGCAACAGGGACGAAGCACTTGAAGATGCGCTGCAGCAGCGGATGCCGGATGTGAAATTCATTGCAGAGCAACCGAACATTGCCGCCTGCGCCAAGGTCAAAAAACGCCGTTCGTGGCGCACACATGCACCATGGTTATGTCAGCACGTATATCTTTCTTTGCAGGACGGCAGTGGACTCAAGTTGATCGTCCCCATGCCGCCCATGCGCGAAAGAGCTTATCCACCGCCGGTTTTGAGTGCCATTCTGCTGTTTGCCGCGTTTATCGCGCTGCTGGCCTGGCTGGTGGCACGCATCGCCACCCGTCCGCTGCGACAACTGGCCGATGCGGCCGACGGTCTCGATATCACGCGCGTCAGCGATCCGCTGCCGGAAAAAGGCAGCAGCGAGGTGCGTATCGCCACGCGCGCTTTTAACCGCATGCAGAAACGCATCTACGAAGATGTGCGCGAGCGCACCGGCATGCTGGCCGCGATTACCCATGACCTGCAAACTCCGCTCACACGTTTGCGCCTGCGTCTGGAGAAACTGCCGGACGCAACGTTGCGCGACAAGCTGGTCGGCGACATGCAGGCCATGCAGCAGATGTTGCAGGAAGGACTGGAACTGGCGCGCAGTCTGGATACCAGCGAACCAAAACAGCTGCTCGACCTCGACTCGCTGCTGGACAGTCTGTGCAGCGACGCTGTCGAAGCCGGACAGCAAGTAACGTATGGCGAGCGCACTGCCGTCCGACTGAAAGCGCATCCACTGGCGCTACGCCGCGCACTCTCCAACTTGCTGGATAATGCGGTGAAATACGGCCAGCGCGCAGAAGTTTCACTGAACCGCGATGCGCATCACTGCCATATCCGCATCCGTGACTTCGGCCCGGGCATCCCGCCGGACTTGCTGGAGACTGTATTCACGCCGTTCTACCGCATCGAACATTCGCGTTCGCGCGAAACAGGTGGTACGGGGTTAGGGCTCGCTATCGCCCGCAACATCGTGCAACGCCATAACGGCGAATTGGTGCTGACCAACCACCCGGCGGGTGGATTGCAGGTGGAGGTTATTTTGCCGCTTCAACCTTGAAACCCCGGTTTGTCCACGAAAAACACGAAAGACACGAAATGGGGCTCAAAGTAAAAGTTCGCAAAATCAGCAATGGATCATTTTGGTTTTGTTCGTGTTTTTTCGTGTATTTCGTGGACAACTGCTTTTTCCAGGCTTAATTCAGCGCTATGCACTGAGTGCTGAGTACCGCATGAAGCTATAATCCTTGTCCCGGATTCTGTATTCAAAACGACTGCAATGACCGACCGTTACGCCGTTATCGGCAATCCCATTTCGCATAGCAAGTCTCCGCTCATCCACTCGCTGTTCGCGCAACAGACCGGACAGGATATGAGCTATGAAGCCGTCGAAGCGCCGCTCGACGGTTTCGCCGCTACCGTGCAACGCCTGCGGGCAGAAGGTTACCTGGGTTGCAATGTGACTGTGCCGTTCAAGCTTGAGGCATTCGCATTATGCGATGGGCTCGCCAGCCGCGCGCGCGAAGCCAAGGCTGTCAATACGCTGTTGTTCCAGGACGGCAAGATTCTCGGCACCAACACCGATGGCGTTGGCTTGCTCACAGACATCGAGAACAATCTCGGTTTCAAGCTGATGTGGAAAGATGCGTTGTTACTCGGTGCAGGCGGGGCTGCGGCCGGCGTAATCTGGCCATTGTTCAACGCCGGCGCAGGAGTGGTCATCGCCAACCGCACTGTAGAAAAAGCGCAACTGCTGGCTGATGAATTCACAGGTGCCGGTACGGTGTACGCTAGAAGTTATAAGGCACTTGAAGGCAGTCAGTTCGATCTCGTGATCAACGCGACCTCAAGCAGTTTGTCGGATGAAATGCCACCACTGCCGGATGATTTGTTCAAATCCGGCGCACTGGCCTACGACATGATGTACGGACGCGAAACACCGTTTATGGCGTTTGCCCGCAAACAGGGGGCGCCAATTGTTGCGGACGGATTGGGGATGCTGGTGGAACAGGCCGCCGAAGCGTTTTACCTGTGGCGCAACAAGCGCCCGGATACCCGGGCCGTACTCGCCGAACTGCGCAAATGAGTGTATTAAGACGCCTCTTCTGGCGCATCGTGTTGTGGCTGTTCGTCGTGCTGGTACTCTACCAACTGTGGCTGTTTGCCCACATCTGCTGGTGGATCAAGTTCAACCCCGCGACCAGCGCCTTCATGGAAAACCGCCTGCAAGTAATGCAGAACAAGAACCCGAAGGCCGGGCTGAAATACAGATGGTTGGATTACAACAGGATATCAGTCAATCTCAAGCGTGCGCTCATTGTTGCCGAGGATGCCAGATTCGTCAGCCACGATGGCTTCGATTGGGAAGGCATCAGCAAGGCATACGATAAAAACCTGAAAAGCGGCAGAATCGTCGCAGGCGGTTCCACCATCAGTCAGCAGCTGGCAAAGAATTTATTTCTCTCCACCAAACGCACGCCCTGGCGCAAGGCCGAGGAAGTTATCATTACGCTGATGCTGGAAGCCGCCATGGATAAACGGCGCATCTTCGAAATTTATCTGAATATTATCGAGTGGGGCAACGGCGTATTCGGCGCGGAAGCCGCAGCCCGGCACTATTTCGGCGTCAGCGCCGGACAACTCAACCCCGAACAAGCCGCCAGACTCGCCGCCATGATACCCAATCCACGATACTACGACCGCCACCGCGAAGCGCCAGGCATGCTCGCCAGGACTTTTGCCATCCTCGACTGGATGCCGTATGCGGGGATTCCCTGAACTGACAGGCAATGCCAGAAATGAAGGCGCCCGGGTCGTGATGCATTTCACGCCACCGCTACGCCTGCCGCCAATATTCCAATAAGCGTTCGAATCACCGGCCAGATGTTCCTGCCGGATTGATACAAACTGTTGTGAATGTTGGCAAAACCCCGAGATTTTTCTACGCCGCAACGACAATTTATTTACAATACGCGCCAATTTCAAAGGGCGACTCCATGACCGAGAACCGCGAACACCACTATACCGAGAATGTGCAGGATCATCTCCAGCAGGTACAGCACCTGCTGGAGAAGCAGGCATTGGTGGAAACGGTCACCCACCGCCAGGAATTACCGCGCGATGAGCGGCACGAATTGCTGGACAAGATTGTACACAAGCGCCACCTGGCCGAGCTGCGCGAAAAACTGGACGAACTGCACCCGGCAGATATTGCCTACATATTGGAAGCCTTACCTATCGAGCATCGTTTAATGGTGTGGGATCTGGTGAAAGCAGATATGGACGGCGAGATTCTGATCGAAGTGTCGGATGCAGTGCGCGAATCATTGATCGCCACCATGAGCCGCGAGGAGTTGCGTGAGGCGACGGAACATCTCGATGCAGACGAGATCGCCGATCTCGCTCCCGACCTGCCGAATCATGTGATGCGCGACGTATTCAGGGCGCTTTCCATTGAGGAACGCGAGCAACTGCGCGCGGCGATGTCTTATCCGGAAGATTCTGTCGGCGCACTGATGGATTTCAACATGGTGCATGTACGCGAAGACGTGACGCTGGAAGTGGTTTCGCGCTACCTGCGCCGCTTCGAAGAACTTCCAGACCATACCGACCAGATATTCGTAGTGGATCGCGATGATCATTTCAAGGGTGTATTACCGATCAATCTGATCGTAGTCAACGAGCCGGATACGGTGGTCGGCAAATTGATGCAGACCGATATCATCGAACTGAACCCGGATGAAAAAGCAGATCAGGCTGCCCAATCGTTCGAACGTTACGACCTGGTGTCTGCACCAGTCGTTGATAAAGACGGCAGACTGGTGGGACGGGTAACGGTGAACGAGGTATTGGACTTCATTCG
The DNA here is from genome assembly GCA_050287265.1 of Sideroxydans sp. Lineage (GTDB taxonomy): Bacteria > Pseudomonadota > Gammaproteobacteria > Burkholderiales > Gallionellaceae > Sideroxyarcus. The sequence continues at coordinate 61,624 of JBNKBO010000007.1, forward strand.
TGCCGAGTCTGAAGCCGATTTGCTGAACCAAGCCGGGTTGCGTGAAGAGGAAGATATTTTCGCTTCCGTATGGAAGTCAGCCCAGAACCGCTGGGCCTGGCTGGCACTGAACCTTTGCACGGCATTCTTTGCCTCGCGCGTGATCGGAAGCTTCGAAAATACCATAGAGAAATTTGTTGCACTTGCCGCGCTGATGCCCATAGTCGCCGGTATCGCGGGCAACTCGGCAAATCAGACCACGACCATCATCATCCGTTCATTGGCACTGGGACAGATATCCCAGAGCAACGCGCGTCATCTGATGATAAAGGAATTGGCCATCAGCGGATTGAACGGTCTGGTATGGGGCGGTATTGCCGGTTTGTTTGCCTACGTCCTGTATCATAGTGTACCGCTCGGCCTGGTTGTAACCGGTGCGATGGTGCTCAACCTGATCGTGGGTGCCGTTGTCGGCATGCACATCCCGCTCTTCATGCACAGGATGGGGCGCGACCCGGCCATTGGCTCAAGTGTAATGATCACCGCCATCACCGATAGCGGCGGGTTCTTCATTTTTCTGGGTCTGGCGACCATCTTCCTGGTCTGATGCTGCCTAGCTGAACGGCGCCCTGTTCCACTTTTCCATCCATGCGGGAAATTCGCTCGCCGGCATAGGAAGGGCAATACCGTAGCCCTGACCGCATTCGCAGCCCATCTCCACCAGCGCATGGAACAATTCTTCTGTTTCCACGCCCTCGGCCACGAGCCTGCGGTCAAATGCTTTGGCCAGCGCGATGACACCCTGCACAATTGCCCGGTCGCCTCTATCTTCCAGCATATGGCGAATAAATGACTGGTCGATCTTGAGTGTATCCACAGGCAGGCGCCCGAGATAGGAAAGCGATGAATAACCGGTACCGAAATCATCCAGTGCAAAACTGATGCCGATCTTGTGGCAACGTTCTATGGTGTCGCTCACCCTGGGGATATCCTCCAATGCAGCCGTTTCCAGCACCTCGACCTGCATACTGCCTTTTGGCACATCAGGATGGCGCAACATCTTGCGCTTCAGCTTCCAGGCAAAATCGTTCGACTGCAGGTGGCGGGCCGAGATATTGATGCTCAGCTCCAGCTTCAGCCCGGCCTGATACCAGGCCCCCAGTTGTTCGAATGCTGTTGCAACAACCCAGTCGCCCAATTCGATCTCCAGCGCAGTCCCTTCGATTGCATGCAAAAACTCGACAGGCGCAAGCAACCCTCGTTCCGGATGATTCCAGCGAATCAAAGCTTCCGCCCCGACCAGTTGCAGCGATCGCATATCTACCTTGGGCTGGTAAAACAATTCAAATTCGTTTTGCGCCAGTGCCTGCGTGAACCGTCGCAGGAATTCGTGATGGGATCTGGCGCGCTGGTCGTTTTCCGCATCATAGAGGCAGTAACGGTTCTTGCCGGATTGCTTGGCGGAATACATCGCCTGGTCAGCATGACGCAACAAGGTATCGGCATCCTCATCATTTGCCGGAAAGAGTGCAACGCCGATGCTGGCGCTTACCTCGAACTGTTTGCCCTTGATTTCGATTGGCTGGCTGATCTCCTCCAGCAAACGATCCAGACTGACCGAACACTCTTCTGCCGCTTTGAGCCCCTGCAACAAAACAGCGAACTCATCACCACCCAGCCGGGCGACCGTATCGTCACTACGTATTGTTTCCTTGATGCGCCTGGTCACCTCAATCAACACCCTGTCACCCGCCTCATGCCCCATGGTATCGTTGACGAGTTTGAAACCGTCCAGATCCAGATAGCAGACCGCCAGTATGCTTCCTTCCCGATTAGTATGCGCCAGCGCCTGTTGCAAGCGATCAGCCAGTAGCACACGATTGGGAATGCCGGTCAATGCGTCGTAGTGCGCGATATGCTCCAGCTGTTTTTCGTGTTGCTTGAGCAGCGTAATATCGGAAAACGTGCCTACCATCAGCGTCGGCTCGCCCGCTTCGTCCCGTTGTGTGACCGTACCGCGGCACAGTATCCATTTCCAGCTGCCGTCTTTGCACACCAGGCGCATTTCCGAAACATAGTGCCCTGCACCCTTTTTTAGATAGGCGCCCAACTCGCTTCTGACCCGGCGCTCATCATCGGAATGAATGATCCTGAATATCTGATCAGAACGATCACTCAGCTCATTTTTGGCATAACCCATCATCTCGGCAAAACGCGTGGAATAGTGAAATTCCCCAGTTTGCGGTTTCCAGTCCCATACCGCATCGCCGGCCCCTTCCAGCGCATGGCGCAATCGCTCTTCGGTCAGGCGCAGTATTTCCTGCTCATCTTCGTTTTTTCGCTGCGACTCCTTGAACATCTCGTATTTTTCCATGATGATCCACAGTGCCAGCAGGTACAGGCAAGTTGTGAATATGTCGATAGAGGAATAGCCAGTGTCAAAATACGGAAACAAATAGACAGTCACGATGGCCAGCAAAATGATGGACAGCCAGATGCGTCCCGTCTTGCGGCCTTTGAGGAAAACTGCCCCCGCCAATAGCAGGAAAAAAACCGACAATCTCATCACATTGTTGGTCGCAAATATATAGATGGCCAGAAACTGGATAAACGCGAGTACCACGGCGATCGAACTGAACAGTTCGACTTTGTCAGGTTGCTGTTGCAAATACAGCAACAGGGTCAAACAAAGTGAAGCAATACAAAAATCAAATATTCCCAGAGTGACACTGGTTTGCCAGCGGACGAACCCCATTCCAAGTGTCACCAACCCATTGAGCATCAACACACTGCTCAAAAAGAAAAACTTCTCTCTGTGATCCCGTTCTTTTTTGAACACCTTCAAATTGAACGGCCAGGAATTATTCATCGAAGCCTATCTCTCCCGTCTGGATGCTGCCTGACTGACCATATTTTATTTTTTTATCGTAAAAATTGTATTGACTGCTCAATGTTTGCTAAAAAACATAGCCAGCGAATCGTGACGTGTGTTATTTTTCAGAAATAGCACATGCCGGATAAATATACGGATCATCAGAGGCAATCTTATCACGCACCTGACACAAAAATGACTGACAGCTCACTTCCCTCCTCCTCAAATCCTGACCCCCAACTTGAACGTTCGCTGCTGGGCATTGAAATCCCGCCCTGCCCGGAGATTCTGATTCGTATCATGGATGAGATGCACAAGGAGGAGCCGGATTACCATCGCCTGTCCAACTTGATCAGTGCAGATGTTGCGCTTGCCGCCGGACTTATCAAGACAACAAATTCGCCTTTTTTTGCCCGTCAGCAGCGGGCGCGTTCGGTTCATGACGCTTTATCAATACTTGGCCTCAGAGTCGCCAGCCACACTATCGCGGGCATTATTCTGCGCAATCTTTTTCCCAATACGCCGGTCATGGTACGTTTTTGGGACGCCTCGGCTCGCACGGCCCGTCTTTGCGCCTGGCTGGCATACAAGCTGGACATTCCCGGATTTCACGCCGACGATGCCTATACCTTCGGCCTGTTTCACGACTGCGGCATACCGATATTGATGATGCGTTTTCCGCAATACAAGGAAGTATTGGGGCAGGCAAACCGTAATACCCAAACGGAATTCACCTCCATGGAAGAGTCACTGGTACAGACCAACCATGCCATGGTAGGAAGTGCGCTCACACGAAGCTGGTGGTTGCCGGAAGATATGTGCCAAGCTATCCGCCACCACCACGATTTGACCGCCCTGGCTCCTGATTCAACTTTACCCTTGACCCATCGCCAATTTATCGCAACGACTCAGTTTGCAGAGCATTTCTCTCAACAACAACTTGGACTGGATTTCACTGAAGAGTGGCCGAAGTTTTGCGCCGCCTCGCTGGAAACGCTGCAAATTGACGAGGAAGACCTGGAATTCCTGTACGCTGAAGCCAGACAAGTCGTCTCAGGATCGGAGTAAACAATTGCATGTTCAGCATCCTGAACATATTGTTGTTTTCTTAAATCAGGAAAAAGCAGAACGCACGAGAGCGGCCCCTTGCTTGCACAGGGACAGATTATTGAAAGTAAGCAGAAACAGTTTGCTGAAGACAATCAACAAACACGGGGAACAAACCCACTCATCTCCGCAATAACGGAGTCCGCAGAAAGGGCGAAACGCAACAACCCGGCGCCCGCCCCAATCTACGAAGCTCAGGCGCCGAGAATGCCTTTTACTGCTGGAGCTGCTGCTTTCTTAGCTACAGCTTTTTTCTTGGCAGGCTTCTTTGCTGCTTTTTTCTTTGCTGCCGGTTTCTTGGCGGCTGTTTTTTTCTTTGCTGCCGGTTTCTTGGCGGCTGTTTTTTTCTTTGCTGCCGGTTTCTTGGCGGCTGTTTTTTTCTTCGCTGCCGGTTTCTTGGCGGCTACTTTTTTCTTCGCTGCCGGTTTTTTAGCGGCCATTTTTTTTGCAGCTGGCTTCTTGGTTTTTTTGCTTTTTGCTTTGGTTGTTGCAGCCATTTTCATTCCTTATAAAAATTGATGGACTAACCAGTAACTACATATTTCGTGCATCAACTGCACTCCCGATGCGTTTTTCCTGTTGCTTGATTCCTCCCTTTACGCACGGTGATGGCATTCTATGCGCGATTAAAAAAATTGCGCAACACTTTTATGCACTTTTTTCAAAGTATTTTCAAGGAACGATTTTCTCCGAAGCATAAAGTTGGCGTACTGTTTCGCGCTCCCTCACCAAGTGCGTTTCATCTCCATCCACCATCACTTCGGCAGCACGCGGACGGGTATTGTAGTTGGAACTCATACTCATTCCGTACGCTCCGGAAGACATCACGGCAAGCGCATCGCCTTTATCCACGGCCATCTCGCGGGCATGCCCGATAAAATCACTCGTCTCGCACACCGGCCCGACCACGTCATAAAGGTGTGCAGCCACCTCTCTTTTCTGCGTCGGCAAAATGGCGTGAAAAGCGCCATAAAGTGCCGGACGCATCAAATCGTTCATCGCTGCATCGACGATGGCGAAATTCTTTTCTTCCCCGTATTTGAGATATTCGATGCGCGTGAGCAACACTCCGGCGTTACCAACCAGCACCCTCCCCGGCTCGACAATGATCTTCTCGGAACGTCCGGAAAGCGCGCCCAGCAAGGCTTGTGCGTATTCATCGATGGAAGGAGGAGTTTCATCGTCGTAGCGAATTCCGAGTCCGCCTCCCAGATCGAGATGTTCCAGAACGATACCTGCTGCGGCCAGTTTATCGACCAGCGCCAGCATTTTTTCCACCGCCGAGACAAACGGGCTGGTTTCGGTGAGTTGCGATCCGATATGGCAATCCATGCCGGTAATGCGTATATAAGGCAGGGTTGCCGCAGTTTGGTATAAGGTCAGCGCTTCAGCGTATGCCACGCCGAATTTGTTCTGCTTGAGACCGGTTGAGATGTATGGATGCGTTTTGGCATCCACATCCGGATTCACGCGCAAGCTGATCGGCGCAACTTTACCCATATTGCCCGCCACTTCATTCAAACGATCCAACTCTGACGAAGATTCGACGTTGAAGCAAAGAATACCCGCTTCCAGTGCCTGCCGCATTTCCGCCTCACGCTTGCCAACACCGGAAAACACCACTTTATCCGCCGTCCCGCCTGCAGCCAGCACCCGCGCCAGTTCACCGCCGGAAACAATATCGAATCCGGCACCCAAGCGGGCTAACTGATTAAGGACGGCCAGATTGGAGTTGGCCTTTGCCGCGTAGCAGACAAGGTGGTCACGATCTTTGAAAGCTTCGGCAAACTGGCGATAGCCATCCGTCAGGGCGGCACGTGAATAAACAAAGCAAGGCGTGCCGTAACGTTGTGCGATGTCATTCAGGTCGACGTTTTCGGCAAACAAGCGGTCTTGCTGATAATGAAAATATTCATTCATGGTTACTTGCCACTTTCGGCTTCTTCAGGTGCGGAAACATCCTGCGCAGGAGTCGGCAAGGGTGATAAAAACAAAGGGCCTTTGCGTCCACAACCTTGCAGGATGATGGTCAACAGCAACATAATGCAGATAGTAGTACGCATGGTTGTTTCTTTCTCGGTATTGGATCGGGTTCTACAATCGGAATGGTCGGAATTATATGACGGAAAGCCCTGACAACGAACCGGGTAGCACATTGTTCGCCCGCATTCAGAAAATGATAACCGAACGCAGCGTGGACATTCGCCAGAATCTGGATGGCAATGCCTTGCGTCTGGAATTCGCCGATGGCCAGCGTATCCTGGTCAACTTCGATGCACAGACAAACAACGTGTGGCTTGCATCAAGTTCCGGGGGTATCGAGTTCACCCCTGCAGACAGCACGTGGCGCGACCGCGACCGCAACGAGTTCTTCGCCAAACTGCGCGAAATAATGGAACAGACGATCGCCAGCAACCCGCTCAATGAACGGGCACCCGTCGAGCAGCCCAAACAGGCTGCCCCCCCGAATCCCGTCATCTTCCATGAAGTAAAGGAGAGTCATGCCCTGCGCAATACCATGATTGCGCTATTGGCAGGAATAACCGGTTTCTGGGCGTTACAACGCCTGAATCATCCCCTGAATATCCCGAACACGCCTCCGCAAACACAATCATTGGCGTTCGATAAACAGCGCTATCCGTGCGAAACCAACTTTCCTGCAAACGGCAGTATGACGGTTTTCCCTGAAAGTGGCTTGCCCGCTGGTGAGACTGGCGATCCCGAGGTTATCTTGAAGAACGATCATGCGCATCCCGTGTTGCTGATCCTTTCCCCCCCGCAGACCGCCATCCCCGCCATGTCAGTGCTGATTCATGCCAGGCAAAGCACAACTTTGCACCTCCCCCCCGGGCAATACGACATGATGTTCAGCGTCGGCAACACCTGGTGCAACCCGCGTCGAGGCTTTTCCGGGGGAAATTTGCTGAAATTCGACAAACCGCTGATTGTGCAGATGGATAAGCCGACGCAATTAACCATGCAAACCTCCGGCGCCGGCATGGCAGATTTTCAGTTGTTCGTGAAAACCGCCAATCCAGCGGTATCGCTTCCTCCGCCGACATTCACCGGCGATGGCAGCATGGAAGTGCAACGCCACGCCAACGGGCACTTCTATTTGCCCGGCACCATCGACAACGTCCCTGTCACCTTCATGGTGGATACCGGTGCCTCGGTTACCTCCATCTCCAGCGAGATTGCCCGTCAGGCGGATATCCGCAATTGCAAGGAGGTTCAATTCCAGACAGCAAACGGTGACGCAACCGGATGCATCGCACTCGTTTCACGCATGACGCTGGGAAATTTCGTACTGGAGAACATCACCGTCGCGGTGATGCCAAACCTGGAAACCAGCCTGCTCGGCGCGAACGTGCTGCGCCATTTTCAGGTAAACCAAAGCGGCAGCCGCATGTTGATCGGATTACGTTAATCAGAGGTAACAAATGACAGAAAGCGAATTCAACGAACTGGCTGACACGGTGTTCCAGCGCATCGAACAAGCCATTGATGCAAGCGGCGCAGACATCGATTACGATAGCAACAGCAGCGTGCTGGAAATGGAATTTGCAGACGGCAGCAAAGTCGTCGTCAACCGCCATGCGGCCAACCGGGAAATATGGCTGGCCGCCAAATCCGGCGGTTTCCATTATGCATTCCAGGACGATCGCTGGTTCAGCCAGCGCGACGGAAGCGAACTCTACGCAAAACTGGGCGAGTTGGTGCAACTGGGTACGGGAATCAAGCTGGAGATATAACTGAAGAAGCCAGGCAGAAGATACTGGCTCATACGGAAAAAACTGCCGGGATCGCGTCCATCCAGTTTGGCTGGATGAAATCCCTACTCGGCCACACCGTAACTGTGCAATTCAGACCGGCACTGTTTGTAGTCCGGACAGGCGATCTCCACCACGCGCCAGAAGGATGGGGAATGGTTCATTTCTTTCAGGTGCGCCAACTCGTGCACCACCACGTAATCGATCAGATGCAGCGGCATCTTCACCAGCTGCCAGTTTAGCCGTACCACACCGCTCTCGGTGCAATTGCCCCATTGGGTGCGTGCCGCTGTCAGTTTGAGCTCCCGCGGCGACACTTGCAGCAAGGGCGCATAGTATTCAACGCATTCCCTGAATACCTGTAGCGCCTCACTTCGGTACCACTGTGTCACTGCCTTTTCGATGCTGGAGGCTTCTGCTTCCATACCGACCGGCACATGCAGCACTTCCCCTTGCAACCGTGGTATAGCGCCGCGCACCCTGGGCGTCAGCGTCAAAATGAATTCCTCACCGCGGAACGGGATGCACGCGCCTTCAGCCCAGAATATGGGCGGCGGCTTTTTCGATTGCCAGTCATCCAGCTGCCGCACCACCCAATCGGCTTTTTCGTGCAGCACGCTGTTCAGCCATTTTTCGGAAGCGCGCAGTGGCGCGTTGACAATGAGACCGCGATCATCGATACGCAGGCTGATGCTGCGACGGTAGCCTCTGCGCTTGAGGGTATAGCTGATTTCCTTACCGGAAAGGTGGATGTTACGTTGTTCGACGACAGATTGAGATGTTTTTGATTTAAACATTAGCAAAAGCCTTCCGGATCTTCCATGTCCATCTGTGTTCATCCGCGGCTTACTGACTGGTCTCGAGCACTTTCATCTCACCTTCAATCCAGTCCTCCACACGGCGGCTGATCTCTTCCGCTTTGAGGCCCCTGGGATCGATAGGCTGGCCGATACTCATGACAATGGTACCCGGATGTTTCAGGAAAGAATTGCGCCCCCAGTACTTGCCTGCATTGTGTGCCACCGGCACCACCGGTGCACCGCTGGATTCCCCGAGCATGGCACCGCCAATTTTGTATTTGCCATGCACACCATAGGGCATGCGCGTGCCTTCCGGAAAGATCACCACGCAAAAGCCGCGCTTCAGCCTGTCCTTTCCTTGTTCCAGCAACTGGCGTATTGCCTGTTTGCCTTTGCTGCGATCAATGGCGATGGGACTGGTCACTGCCAGGCCCCAGCCAAAAAACGGCAACCACAATAATTCACGCTTAAGCACCCAGACCTGATCCGGGAATACGGTCTGCAACGAGAACGTTTCCCAGGCCGATTGATGCTTGCACATCACGATACAGGGTTCTTTCGGTATGTTTTCTTTACCGCGCACTTCCATACGGATGCCGCAGATTACGCGCAGCAGCCACATTGTGCTCCAGGCAAGACCGGAAGCAATGCGGTAACGAACATGCGGCTTGAACGGAAAAACAAAGATCACCATCGAAGCATAGATGGGCGTCCAGATCAGTTGTGCCAGGACAAAGACCAGCGAACGAATGAATATCATACCAATTCCGCAGCCACCGCTGCCAGATCGGGATAGACCAGCGTTTTATCGGGCAAACCGCCCTTGGCCTGCGTCTTGGTGCCTTTTCCTGTGAGTACCAGAATGGGTTGAGCCTCCATGCTTACTGCCATTTCCAGATCTCGCAACGAATCTCCCACTGCAGGCACTCCTCTCAGACTGACGCCGTAGCGTGAAGCAATCTCTTCCAGCATGCCACTCTTGGGCTTGCGGCACCCGCAATTTGCATCATTGGTGTGCGGACAAAAAAACACCGCATCGATGCGCCCGCCGAACGTCGCACATGCCTTGTGCATCTTGTCATGAATGGCATTCAGCATCGGCATGTCGAACAGGCCGCGCCCGATGCCGGACTGGTTGGTCGCCACCACCACACGGTAGTCAGCCTGGCACAAACGGGCAATGGCCTCCAGACTGCCGGGAATAGGCTTCCATTCTTCCGGGTTCTTGATGAATTTGTCGGAATCGAAATTGATGACGCCGTCGCGGTCGAGAATTATGAGCCTGTTCATACTGCCAGTTTCGAGATATCGGCAACCTGGTTCATCAGATTACCAAGCTGCCTGAGCAACAAGGCACGGTTGATGCGCAACTTCTGATCTTCCGCCATCACCATCACCTGATCGAAGAAATCGTCAATAAACGGCTTGAGTGTAACCAGCGCTTTCAAATTCTGTCCATATTCGCCGCGCGCAAAGTAACCCTGCGCAAACGGCGCGATATCCACCATGGCCTGGTGCAGATTACGTTCGGCATCGTCCGTCATCAGGTGGGCATCGAACACTGCGCCTGCCATTGCCGCGCCAAGCTCTTCGTGGTTCTTGCGCATGATGTTCTGCACGCGCTTATTCGCTGCCGCAAGATCCTTTGACACGTCCATTGCCGCAAAAGAGCGCACCCCCTGCAGTCGCGGCAATATTTCGTGCAGACGGCCGTTGAGCACTGCCAAAACCGCCTCGATATGCGATGCCTCAAAACTGCGCTCGCGCAGATAACTGCGCAAACGCTCCATCATGAAACCTTCGACATCCGCCGCCACTGTTGCGCTCAACATCCCTTTGGGGAAGTTGTCCGCAGTCGCCTTAAGCAGTGCGGGCACAGGTAAATCAAGCGGCGTCTCTGCCAGAATTCGCAGAATACCCAGCGCCTGCCGCCGCAAACCAAACGGGTCTTTATCACCGGTTGGCACCTGGCCGACACCATATATGCCGACGATCGTTTCCAGTTTGTCCGCCAGTGCCACCGAACACGCCACTGCACCCATCGGAATGGAGTCGCCGGCGAAACGCGGGTGATAATGCGCCTCGATGGCGTTGGCCACTTCCAGACCCTCGCCATCGTGGAAGGCATAATAGCGCCCGATGATGCCCTGCAACTCGGGAAACTCGCCCACCATGTCGCTGAGCAGATCGGCCTTGCACAAACGCGCCACCAGTTCCGCTTTGGCCTTGTCCGCTTCCAGCAAGCGGGCGATGGTACCGGCCAGCGTGGTGATGCGTTCGACACGCTGCAATTGCGAACCCAGCTTGTTGTGATACACCACTTTTCCGAGTTTCTTGACGCGCGACTCCAGCTTCTGTTTGCGATCCTGATTGAAGAAAAATCTGGCGTCAGACAGGCGCGGACGCACCACACGTTCGTTGCCCTCGATGATGTGATGCGGGTCGTTCACCTGCATGTTGGAGACAATGAGAAACTTGTTGCGTAATTTACCGGTACCGGGATCCAGCAACGGAAAATATTTCTGGTTTTGCTGCATGGTCAGGATCAGGCATTCTTGCGGCACTTCCAGATATTCTTTCTCGAACTGGCCAATATATACCTCAGGCCATTCGACCAGGCCCGTCACCTCGTCCAGCAGGGTACTCAGCACACTGCGCTCTTCGTTGGACATGGAAAGCAGTTTTTCCAGGTCGAAATTGGCGTGTCCCACCCAGATCGACTTATTCTGCTCTGCCAGATCGTCCAGACGCGCCACAATGCTCTCACGTCGTTGCGCAAAGCTGGCAACCACACGCCCGTCGCGCGCCAAAGTCGCTTCGTAGTTATCTGCATGATCAATCGTGACCGGCTCACTGCACATGAAACGGTGACCGCTGGTGACATTACTGCTGGAAAACCCCAGCACTTTCGCCTTCACCACGCGTTTGCCATGCAGGATGACCAGACCATGCACCGGACGCACGAACTGATGTTCGAAATCACCCCAACGCATGAGCTTAGGTGCCGGCAGCTTCTTTAAAGCCTGAATTACAATGTCTTGCAGATATTCGTCCAGCGACTTGCCCTTCTGCTCGATAC
>JBNKBO010000008.1:0-70856 GCA_050287265.1 Sideroxydans sp.
CGCCATCAGCGGGATGACATCATCCACGCTCGGATAGGGATAGACGTAATGCAGGCGCGTCCACACGCCCAGGCTGCCCAGTGCATTTGCCAGTTCGGTCATGCTGGTCTTGAGCGGTTTGCCGTTCCAGAAGCCAGTGCGGTATTTCACGTCCACGCCGTATGCGCTGGTGTCCTGCGAAATAACCAGCAATTCCTTTACGCCGGATTCAACCAGTTTCTCGGCCTCGCCCATCACTTCGTGAATGGGACGGCTCACCAAGTCGCCGCGTAGCGCAGGAATGATGCAGAACGAGCAACTGTGATTGCAGCCCTCGGATATTTTCAGGTAGGCATAGTGCTGCGGCGTGAGGCGCACGCCTTGCGGCGGTATGAGGCCTGTCCTGAGCCCGGTCGAAGGGTCGGTGTAGGGATCGTGCAGTTTCGGCAGGTGCTGATGCACCACGTTCATCACTTCTTCGGCGGCATGCGGTCCGGTGACGGCAAGTACTTCGGGATATGTCTGTCGCACGATGTCGCCCTTGGCGCCCAGGCAACCGGTAACGATGACTTTGCCGTTTTCCTGCAGTGCTTCGCCGATGGCGTCCAGCGATTCAGCAACTGCGCTGTTGATAAAACCGCAGGTGTTGATCACGACCAGATCGGCATCTTCATAATTCGGGGAAATCTCGTAGCCTTCGGCGCGCATGCGCGTGAGAATGTGTTCGGAATCGACTGTTGCTTTGGGACAACCGAGCGACACGAAGCCGATGCGGTACATTGTCTTGTTCATTCACCCGCCTTGTAAGGCGTTTCGTAGCGGTGCAACGTCTGGTCTACTTGCGAGACCGGGTCTTCGATGGATTCGAGGTGGGTGGTTATATTGCTGTACTGCACCACGGCACTGATATCGGCCTCGATCAGTTCGACCTCGTCATGCCCGCGCTGCACTGTCCATTCACCCGGCACCAGCACATGCAGCGAGATGAAGGCCAATTGCCCGGCCTGGCGCGTACGCAAGGCATGGAAGTCCAATCCCTGCTTGCGGTATTTTTCCAGCACGGCTTCGATGGCGTCGATCTGTTCCTGTGGTATCGCCTCATCCATCAGTCCGGCTGCAGAGCGATGCAGCAATTGCCAGCCTGTCCACACGATGTTTGCTGCCACCAGCAGGGCAAGCAGGGGATCCAGCCACAGCCAGCCGGTGACCCACACCAGGCCGACGCCAATGATGACGCCAACCGAAGTCCAGACGTCGGTCATCAGATGTTTGGCATCGGCTTCCAGGGTGATCGAGTTGAATTCATGTCCCGCCTTGAGCAGTTCGCGCGCGGCAAACAGGTTGATCAGCGAAGCGATAACCGACACGAGCAGGCCGACGCCGACATCTTCGATCGCTTGGGGATGCAGAAGACGCTCAACCGCAGCATAGGCGATGCTGATGGCAGCCAACTGGATGAGAATACCTTCGAACGCACTGGAGAAATATTCCGCTTTGCCATGGCCGTATGCATGACGGTCATCGGCTGGCGCGCCCGCCAGGGATAACATCATCAATGCCATCAGTGCGCCGGCCAGGTTGACGAACGATTCGAGTGCATCGGACAGCAGGCCAACCGAACCGGTCAGCCACCATGCGATGCCTTTAAGGAGGATGGTGGCAATTGCCGCAGAAATTGAAAGCCATGCGTAACGTTTCAGATGCCCAGTCGTCATAAGATAGGCATTCCTACTCTGAAATCAGCAGACCCAGCAGTCTGACCGTGGTTATGCCAAATACAATCAGTGTGACCTGCTGCACGGTGTCCGATATCCGGATGCGTTTATGCAGATCGGGAATCAGGTCGGTCATGGCGACATAGATCATGCTGGATGCCGCCAGCGCCAGCAGGTAGGGCATGAAATCCTGCGTGTCCTGCAAGGCAAAGTAGGCGATGATGCCGCCGATCAGCGTAGCAAAACTGGAAATAAGGTTAAGCTGGAATGCGCGCAATTTGCTGTAGCCGGAATGCAGCAGGATCGCGAAATCGCCGACTTCCTGCGGAATCTCGTGCGCAATGATCGCCAGTGCCGTTGCCAGGCCAAGATGAAGATCGGTGAGGAAGGCGGCAGCAATGATGATGCCGTCAACGAAATTATGGAATGTGTCACCGATAATGATGATCGTACCGCTTCGTCCGTGATCGTTCCCGGCAATATCCTGTGGTTCGTGGAGCTCGCAATGATCGTGATGACAGTGGCGCCAGATAAACACCTTTTCCAGCGTAAAAAACACCAGAATGCCCAGCAGAACCATGCCGCTCACCAGCGTCACATTGGATGTCAGGCTGAACGCTTCGGGCAGTATATCCAGGAATACAGCCCCCAGGAGTGCGCCAATCGCGTAGCTTACAAGCATGCCTATCCAGCGGGTATTCGCATTGAGCGCAAACAGCGCAGCTGCCAGTACACTCAATACCCCCCCGAGTAAGCTTGCCGATACGATCCACGCAAAGATACTCATGTCAAAGCCATATTAGAATTATGGCGAAGGATTATACCCAGTATCAGTTGCGTGCGCCGAACTCTGACTGTTTATTGTAATACTTGAAACATTCGCGCAAGCGTTTGGTCGCTTCCGGGGTCAAATCGCCGAAAGCAACGCCGCAGATATGCTTGCCCTCTTCCATGCGTTGCCAGCTGATCCTGCCCTGCAACATGATCGGCTGCTGGGTTTCGTATTGCTTGAGTTCGTCTTGTGGTAAATAGAGCTCCATTTCGATCGGGCTGCTCCGATCCAGTTGTTTGCTCATCATCAAACGAATGCCCGCCATACTGAAATCCAGGCTGGTGCATTCGATCTCGATATCACCCTGTTTCACATTGACCAGCAAATGGTTCGAGGCACGCGGGAAAGCCCGTTTTTCATGTTGTAATATTTCGATTTTGTTCGAATGATCAAAAGTGAAATCCGCCATCAGCTGGTTCAGTTTCCCGGTGACCTTATGCAGCCCGTCGCCGATAATGGCCGTTGTCTCGACCTTGTCCGAGCTTTCATGCAGCGTTGAAAAGAGGTCTTGCAGCGTGATTTTCAACACGTCGACATTCTCTATCTGCGCCCCGCTCGCCATGGAAATACCACTGTTGGCGCTGGCCGTTTCCGCGATATCCACCGAAATACGCTCGATCACCGTCGCCGTTTCGCCCGCCAGTTTCTGGTTTTCGTGCACCTTCTCCACCACCGCATTCATGGAAGTGGTCACTTCCTGCACATTGCCGCCCAGTTGCCCGATAATGTCCGAAACTTCGCCAGCCGATTGCGTGGTGCGCTCTGCCAGTTTGCGTACCTCGTCTGCCACCACCGCGAATCCGCGGCCCTGTTCGCCGGCCCGCGCTGCCTCAATCGCCGCATTCAATGCCAGCAGATTGGTTTGTTCGGCGATGGTCTGGATGGTGGTGATGATTTCGTGGATTTGCGACGCTGACCTTTCAAGCTCGGATATTTTAGCTGCCGCCTGATTTACTTCCTCAACCGTGTTTTCCATCTCGGAAATACTCTTGTGCACGATGTTGATTCCGTCGCGCGCCTGCGATTCGGTTGTTTGTGCCCTGTTGGTTGCCTCCGTCGCTTGCGACTGCACATTTTCCGATATCTCATGCAGTTGCCGGGTCGCGTTGTTCACTTCTTCCGAACGGCTCTGTTCCTTGCGCCCCACTTCGGCGATTTCGTGCGATATTTTAGCGATCTGGAATGCGGACTGTTCCATTTCCTTGCCGCTCTCATTTACTTCGCGCATGATGTGGTTGAGTTTGGACAGCATGTCATTGAAGCTTATTTCCAGTTCGCCGATTTCGTCGCGTGAGGAATTTTCCACTCCTCGGGTCAGATCGCCCTTTTCAACATTTTTCAAGGCATGGCGTAGCGCCTGGATAGGTTTGACAAACAGGCTGGCCACGACGCCGATAACGATAAACTGGATTAGAAACTCCAGCCCGGACTCCCAGAATGAATTGAAAATGTAGGTATCGTGATTCTGCACGAGTTTGTCGATGACCTGCTGTGCAACATCGCCTGCACGCGCAATATCGACCATTTGCCCCAATTCGCTTGAAGCCAGCATCCGATTAAAAACCGTGGTGATCATCGTCACCATGAAGAAGCCGAACTGCAGTTTCCAGCGAATACTGAGGGATTTGTACCAGTTCTTCATTAATATCTCCAAACCAAGATGCGGCTGGGACTAAAGTTGCAGCCGCTCTTCTATGACGACAGCATGGAGAAAAACTTGAGGCCGGATTTCAAGAATTCCGCATTCGCATACGATTCGGGGCCTTTGCCGGTCAGCAAAGGCGGGGGGCCAGGTGAAAGGCCTGCATCCCGCACATGTATCGGCTATTCTGCGCTTGAGTTAAGTCAGGCCAGCCAGATAAACGTACCCATGCGTCCGGTTACGCCATCGCGGCGGAAGGAAAAGAACTTGTCTTTCTGGTGATAGGTGCAAAAGGTATCGCCCCGACCCGGTGCGACGAAGTCGTCTGGTGCGGGAGGGGCGACTGGCGGCTGTTCCCGCAATCGGCTGCTGCGCAGTAACGTGTCACAGCCGCTGCCATAAACGCGGTTGATACCGTGCGCATTCAGGCGCTGGCGCGCCAGCCGGACGATGTCGGCGCGATATTTGTCCTCGTCGGCAAGGGGAATGAAGGCGGCGGCAGCCTGGGCGTCATGCGCCATGAACACGTCGCGCACATCGGCGCCGACTTCGAAAGCATGCGGCCCTATGGCTGGTCCCAGCCAGGCCATAAGTTTCTGTGGCGCAACACCCATCTCCCCGACGGTCGCTTCGATCACGCCTGCAGCCAGGCCTTTCCAGCCTGCATGAGCGGCGCCAACCACGGTTCCGTCTTCGTCGCATAGCAATACCGGCAGACAATCTGCCGTCATCACTACGCATACCGCGCCGCGATGGCGCGCAATACAGGCATCAGCCTGCGGAACGCAGCTCGCGGCATCGGCGTTCACGACGGCTTTGCCATGTACCTGTTCCAGCCAGACCGGCTCGCTTGGCATGTACGGCGCCAGCAATTGGCGATTGTGCGCAACAACACGCGGGTTATCTCCAACATGTGTTCCAAAGTTGAGGCTGTCATAAGGCGCCGCGCTGATACCGCCCCGGCGCGTGCTCTGTATTGCCTTTACATTGGCAGGCGCCGGCCAGTCCGGATAGATGAAGGTGTCACGCAGATCCATCGCCCGCCTCATCGATCTGATCCAGAAGCGCTTCCATATCCTCCGGCAGGGGCGAATGGAACGCCATGCGTTCCCCGGTAACGGGGTGATCCAGGGCCAGTTGCGTGGCATGCAGTGCCTGGCGCGGGAATCCGTTCAGCAGTTCGCGCAACTCCGGCACGCATTTCTGCACACCTTTGATATAGACCCTATCGCCGACCAGCGGATGGCCGATATGGGCCATATGAACACGAATCTGGTGAGTGCGCCCGGTTTCAAGACGGCAACGCACCAGCGTGCAACTGGGGAAGCGTTCTTCTATGCCAACATGGGTGACCGCTTCCTTGCCGCTTTCGGTCGTTGTCATTTTCACCCGCTGTGTGGGATGGCGTCCGATGGGGATGTTGACAATGTAATCACGATCCACTTCCCCCCAGACCAGCGCGAGGTATTCGCGTTTCACGCTGCGCGCCTGCATCTGGCGCACCAGCGCAGTCTGCGCAATGAGCGTTTTGGCCACTACCATCAGGCCGCTGGTATCCTTGTCCAGCCTGTGGACAATACCGGCACGCGGCACATCGGCAAGTTGCGGGGCATGATGCAACAAGGCATTGAGCAATGTACCCTGCCAGTTGCCGCTGCCCGGATGCACCACCAGCCCGGCGGGCTTGTCGATAACCAGGATGGCTTCGTCTTCGTACACGATATCGAGCGGAATATCCTCTGCCTGGCAGGGCTGTTCGGACGGGTGGATCTGGGGCAAGACGCGGATGTTTTCGCCCCCCCACACCTTTTGTTTGACGGCAGCCGGGCTGCCGTTGAGCATGACCATGCCCTGCGCTATCCAATCCTGCAGACGGCTGCGTGAGTACGCTGGCAGCAGCTTGACGAGCGCCTGATCCAGGCGCAGTCCGCCGAGATCTGCCGGCACCTTCATCTCAAGCTGACCGGCAGGCGCTTCGTCTTTGCTATAATCGCGTAAAACTTCTTCGGGTTCTGTCATGCGCCATAGTTTAGCCGTTTTCCTCCTGCTCTCGTTAGTTGCCTGCAGTTCCGATCCTGCCAAGGATGAAGCGCTTACCGCCGACCAGTTATATGCCCAGGCGCGGGAGGCAATGGACGATCACAGCTACGAAAAGGCGGTAAAAAAGCTGGAAACGCTGCAATCGCGCTTTCCCTACGGGCGTTACGCCCAGCAGGCTCAGATGGAAATCGCCTATGCCTACTTCAAACACGACGAACCGGCACCTGCGCTGGGTGCGCTGGATCGTTTCATGAAGATGTACCCCAACAGCGTGCATACGGATTACGTGCTCTATCTCAAGGGGCTCATCAACTTCAACGAGAACATCAACACCATGTTGGGTACGTTGTTCGGTCAGGATTCGTCCGAACGTGATCCTGTCTCGCTACGCGATTCTTTTGATGCATTCAAGGAACTCGCCACGCGTTTTCCCGCCAGCAAGTACACGCCGGACGCCAGAGTGCGCATGCAATACCTGCTCAATACGCTGGCCAACGGGGATATCCACGTGGCAAGCTATTACCTGCGACGCGGCGCTTATGTCGCCGCTCTGAATCGCGCCAAGAGCGTACTGACAAACTATCCGCAAACACCTCAAACCCGCGACGCCTTGCAGATCATGGTGCAAGCATATGAGGCAATGGGAATGAAAGACCTGAGAGCCGACACCCAAAAGATCCTCGACCTCAACGTGGCCAGGGACGGAATAAAGCCCATTGTCAGAGATATCCCGGATCCCACTCCATGGTGGGATTTCTGGAGCTGAGCAGGTGAAATTCTGTCCCGAGTGCGGTGCACCCGTCGAATTGTCCATGCCACAGGACGACCACCGCGAACGCCATGTCTGCACTGTCTGCAACACCATCCACTACCTGAATCCGAAAATTATCGCAGGTGCCATCCCCGAATGGAAAGACGGGCGCATTCTGCTCTGCCGCCGCGCCATCGAGCCACGCAGCGGATTGTGGACGCTCCCTGCCGGTTTCATGGAAAACGGCGAAACGACGACTCAGGCCGCTGCGCGAGAAACATTGGAAGAGGCCAATGCCCGTGTCCAGGTGCTGGATCTGTACGCAATGTACAACCTGCCCTACATCAATCAGGTGCAACTGCTATATCGCGCCAAACTGCTCGATCTGGAATTCTCGCCGGGCGTGGAAAGCCTGGAGGTGGGTATCTTCGGAGAAAATGAGATACCGTGGGACACGCTGGCCTTCCGGCCGATACGCATTACGCTGGAACATTTTTTCTCCGATCGCAAACGCGGTGATTTTGTATTCCGCAACGCCGACCTGGAACGGCCTGTACCGCGCTAGAACCCGAGCCATATAGCCTGCCTGGCGATCCCCGACGCAGGCAGATTCTCCGCATTGCCCCCATACCGAGGTTTTTTGCGCAGAATACAACAAGATGAATACAAAACGCACGTTCTGCCCCTATAATCGTGCGTGCTCATCCTTCGCGCTTTTCACCTGTACATGTCTCTGACGAGAATACCACTGCTGCTTGCATGCCTGTTCCTGACCGGATGCGGCACCATCAACCTCAGCGCTTATACCCAACAAAAAGACCCGTTCGAGTCGTTCAACCGCTCTGTCTATGCGTTTAACGACACATTGGATCGCGCCATACTCAAGCCTGTTGCGCAGGGGTATAGCGCGGTGACGCCCAGCCCCGTGAAAACCATGGTCAACAACTTCTTCTCCAACCTGGACGATGTAATCGTCACCGTCAACGACCTGTTGCAATTCAAATTCAAACAGGCAGCCAGTGATGGCTCACGTGTGCTGTTCAATACTACCTTCGGTCTTTTAGGTCTGTTCAACGTCACGCCCAGGTTGGAAAAGCACAATGAAGATTTCGGACAAACGTTGGGATACTGGGGCTTGCCGAGCGGGCCTTATCTGATGCTGCCTTTCCTGGGACCCAGCTCGATCCGCGACGGGACAGGTCTTTACGCGGACAGTTTCTACAGTGTCATCGGCAACACCAAAGACGTCACCTTGCGCAACAGCACCTGGGCGGCAAAAGGGGTGGTTACACGCGCCGGCTTGCTGGAACAGGAAAAAGTACTGGATGATGCAATTATTGATCGTTACAGTTTCCTGCGCGATGCGTACCTGATGCGTCGCCGGAGTCTGGTATATGACGGCAATCCGCCCCGACAGAAATTCTATGACGATGACTATGACGATGAAAACGAATAGAAAACGGCGGGTAGTCCCGCCGTTTTTGTTTCAATCGAATATCGGACAAATCATCGTCCTTCGCGCAATGCCTGGATGCGCTCATCCAGCGGAGGGTGCGTCATGAACAGTCTGGAGAAACCGCCCTGGCTTGAAATTGCCATCGCCGCCATGTTCTCCGGCATCGCAGCCTGAGCGTGATTCACCTTCAGGCGCTCCAGAGCATTGATCATTTTCTGCCGCCCGGCCAGATTCGCACCGCCCGCATCGGCACGGAATTCGCGCTGACGCGAGAACCACATGACGATCATGCTGGCCAGGATTCCCAGCACAATCTGCGCGGCGATCTCAGCCACAAAGGCACCAATGCCCGGGCCGTTGCGCGGATCACCTTTCAACAACACGCGATCCACCAGGATACCGATCAGCTTGGCAAAAAATATTACGAAGGTGTTGACCACGCCTTGTATCAGCGCCAGCGTGACCATGTCGCCATTGGCAACGTGGCTGATCTCATGGCCCAGCACGGCTTCCGCCTCATCCTTGCTCATGCTGTGCAGTAAGCCGGTACTCACCGCGACCAGCGCGTTGTTGCGATTCCAGCCGGTGGCAAAAGCATTCACGTCCGGCGCATCGTAGATCGCCACTTCCGGCATACCGATGCCTGCGGCTTGCGCCTGATGGCGCACGGTGTCCAGCAGCCAGCGCTCGGTGGAGTTGAACGGGTCAACGATCACTTTCGCCCCGACCGACCGCTTTGCCATCCACTTGGACATCAACAGTGAGATGATGGAACCAGAAAAACCGATCACCGCCGACAATACCATCAAGGCGTTAAAATTGATCGCACCGCTTTGATCCAGCACACGATCCACGCCCAGCAAACGCAAGGTGATATTGATGACCAGCAATACCGCCATATTGGTCAGGAGGAACAGGAAAATTCGTTTCATTGCCAGACTCTCCGATGGGTCACAAATGGCGGCAATACAATAGTATTGCCTCTATATACGTGTCTGCAGATGTGGGCGACTGGCGAATTTTCAAGTCTCTGTGGAATCGCCAAGGCTGGCATTCGAATGGTTGTACCGGGAAAGTTGCATCAGGCGATCGTTACGACTGGTCAATGAACCAGCAAGCCCGACTTGACTATAGCTGACTAATTCACTAGGATAAAACCAAAACGAGGTGACCGTCATGAATGATCAATACACCCGAACAGCCCTCACCCTGCACTGGCTGATCGTTCTGCTGATTTTTGCCGCTTTCCCGCTGGGTTTGTACATGCATGAATTGCCACTCTCGCCTTTCAAGCTCCGCCTGTACAACTATCATAAATGGATAGGTATCACCGTGCTGATGCTCGCCGTAATCCGGCTTTCCTGGCGTATCGGCCACCGCCCGCCTGCCATGCCGGACACGATGCCGCGCTGGGAGAAACTCGCCGCTGAAAGCGTGCACTACCTGCTCTACGTATTGATCTTTGTGATTCCTTTCAGCGGCTGGCTGATGAGTTCAGCCAAAGGATTCCATGTCGTCTGGCTGGGCGTGCTGCCATTGCCCGACCTGGTGGACAAGAACAAGGAACTTGGCGACTTGTTGCACGAAATCCACGAAATACTCAATTATCTGCTGTTCGGAACAGTACTCGCGCATATCGGCGCAGCACTCAAGCATCATTTCATCGATCGCGACGACATCCTGTTGCGCATGTTGCCCTTCCTCAGAAAAAAAACGTAGAAGGAGAACTGTCATGAAGTTACTGCCGTTTACCCTGTTCGCTTCGCTGTTTGCCCTGCCCGCCTGGGCTGCTGACAGCTACACCATAGACCCGACCCATACCTGGCCGATGTTCGAAGTAAACCATCTGGGCTATTCCACCCAGCGCGGACGCTTCAACAAATCAAGCGGAAAGATCACACTCGACATCGCCGCAAAAAAAGGCAGTGTCGACATCACCATCGACGCCGCATCCCTGGATATGGGATTCGAGAAATGGGACAAGCATATGAAAGGCCGCGATTTCTTCCAGGTTTCGCAATATCCCACAATCCGTTTCACGTCCGACAACTTGTTGTTCGACGGTGAAAAGGTTGTGGGTGCGGAAGGGGAATTCACACTCCATGGCGTGACGCATCCACTTACTTTGCGCGTGGACAACTTCAGGTGCGCACCACATACGATGACCCGCAAGATGCACTGCGGAGCAGACATCTCCGCCACCATTGAGCGCTCCCAATATGGCATGTCCAGATTTACATCCATGATTAGTGACGAGGTCAAACTCTATTCCCCGATTGAGGCGGAGAAAGACTGATATCCGTCCTGCAAGCTGCAATTCCGTCATTACCCTGATGGAACGTCTACAGCAGGAACTCATCATTTCCGGCGTCGGCCATCAGCTATCCGGCGTTACCTGCTGATATCCTTTTTACTAAGGATGGAATTCTGATTCAAGCCATGTTTGTGGGCAAAATCCCAAAGTTCAAGCCTGTTTGTCAGATCCAGTTTCATATATATTGAACTGAGATGGTTCCGCAGTGTACTTTCACTGATATGCAGCTCCTTCGCGACATCGCTACCGGTAGCGCTTGCACGCGATGTCACCGCCAAGACGATATCGCGCTCCCTGACGGTAAGGGAGTCAATCTTCTTTTGTTCAGGCATGTTTTCATCCAGCATTGTCTTCTGTGACAACTCAAGAATAATCCTGCCCATACGATCCTGATCAATCCAGAGCAGGCCTTCATGCACACGCTCAATAGCGGACAATATCGTCTCAGCGGAGTTTTCCTTTTCGAGAACACCTTTTGCGCCGGCAATCACTGCCTTATCATGCAACGTTGTATCGCGAGAGCCTGTCAGAATAAGTATCTTTGCATCTGTAAGCGGTATTAGTCGCGGAATAATATCCAGTCCATTTTCAGTACCCAGATCCAGATCCAGCAGAATAATATCGACCCGGGAGTTCTTCAATGCAACCGCGGCTTCAGAAAAACTCGTGAATTTTCCTGCCACTTGCATTTTGGGCTTCTGGCTCTCAATCAGCTTCTCCAGCCCCCAAAGCACACTCCGGTGATCGTCGATAAGCAAAACGCGAATTGGTTTTACCAATTGGTCATCCATATATTCAATCCTTAATGAGCGGGATAGTCACGCGGACGACCGTATTGCCTTCAATATCTGGTTCAACCGAAGCTTTTCCATTCAGAGACAGCGCTCTTTCAAAAATCGATTTCGGCTCAAACCAGGCAACCGGCACGGCGTCTTTCTCCTTTTCATTGCCGACTTCCAATACCAGATTGTTCTCAGCGCATTGAAATGTAACAAATGCATTTTTTGAGGTGGTATGCCGAAGAATATTGCTTAGACCTTCCTTGATAATTTGAAATGCCGCTTCAGCAAGGCGCCCTGACAGATTTGGGTCCACGACACCTCTAACGTCAAGATGAATGCCGTAAAATTGCAGAAAACGCTCCCCCTGATTTTTTACTGCAGAGATGAGCACATCTCCACGCATCAGGGACTTTTCTCTCAAAGTATCTTTGTAACTGCGCAAATCATTAATGGACATGTTGGCCATGCGGACGATTTCGCCGATCTTGGCAGTCAATTGGGTGTCGCCGGTATATTCCATGGCGAGCGCATCTAAAGCCAAGGTCAATCCAATATAAGGCTGAATAGTAGTGTCGTGAACGTCAAGTGAAATTCTGTGACGTTCCTGGCCTTCAGCTTCTTCAATCAGGCTCTCGATCAATTGCATATTTTCAATGACTGCCGACATAACATCGGAAACCTGTTTGATGAATGCGACATCAGATCGGGTGAATTCAATATTCGATGCAACCAGATACAATCTACCGGATGCGACCCCCCGCTGCTTATAGGGCACGGAAACAAATGACTCACCATCCAGCAGATTGGAAAGCGTTTCACTTTCCCTGAGATACCTATCCGTTGGCTCGAGTGTATTGATGTCATAGGCGATGTATTTGTTGAAACTTTTCAAACTGCGCTGCGTGGGGTTTTCATAGGCAATAGCGAGAAAGTTCGGCAAGTTCAGCAACTCTCTCGCAGTAGTCTGTGCAATTTCCTTTGGCTCTTCTGAATTATTATGCTTGTGACGATCAGATGTATGCATAATAAACTTCGGCAATTGGGCGGTACGTTCCTGTACGACAAAACAACGGCTCCCATGGTAAAACTCGACCAGCCTGATCAGGTTGACAATAATTCCATGATTGACGCCAAAGCGCGGATTCCAGTTGGTGCCGACTTCCTGCAAGAGCCTCAGTCTTCGTTTGAGCACCATCCGGGCACCGCCCCAATATGCAATCATGTATCCGAATGCAATCAAACATACAGGCCGCAATATTGCCTCGCCCAAATCATATTGTTGGCCGGGCGTGACGAAAAGCAATCCAACCATCACAAAAACTGCGGTGGTTGCGATAATGACTTTTTGTCCCTCCATGTACCCCCAGGAAAAGGAGGCGACAATGACAGGAAAAAACAGAAGAAAAAAGAAAATACTGTTGGCGCCGCCTGTGAGCGCAATAAGGCACAGAAAAACAGTTGCGTCGACCCAGTGCAAAATGCGACTTGAAGCCAGCTCCCTGAATGACTGCATGTCGTATACGAACACCAGACATGCGCTGCACAGGCAATAAGTAATGAGCAACATATGCGTATACTCGTTCGGCAAACCGGAATCGACCGGATCCAGCAAAACCACGAGAAAACTGGCAAATGCGATAACGAATCTCATCCATACCTGGATGAGGGAATCCAGCGATTGGTCGCCTTCCTGATGATTGTCCGGGATTTGTTTAAACATGCTGCGCTATGCAACTTTATTCAACAGACGATGCGAATTGGCACGTAACGCCTGTTCCAAATGATCTGAAACATGCAAGTGAGAGAACATCATGGAACAGCTACTTTCAGGATTTGGTCATCAACACCTTGTGTTCTCGATTGCTTGCAAAAATACAACTTTTCTCCGGCGTACCGCAGAATCTCGTCAACGCTTCTCTGCCTTCCGGTTTCTGTAACATGTCCGAACGACAAGGAAATCTCCCACCCGCGGTCTTTAAACTCAGTCTCTGCAGCCTCGATAATCCTGGCTGCCAGCACTTCGCAGGTTTTTTCATCTGTATCCGAAAACAGCACCAGAAATTCATCGCTGCCCGTTCGGGAGGCTATGTCGCCTTGTCTTATGCTCCCCCGGAGAATTTCGGCCAGCACCTTGAGCACATCATCTCCAACCTGATGACCAAGCGTGTCGTTCAGCCTCCTGAACTGGTTGATGTTTAAACACAGCAAGGAGAACGGCAATCTGGATATTTCACTTTGCAATTGCTTGGCTTGAAAACACCTGATTAACTCGGCCCGATCCGGCAATCCTGTCAGCCAGTCTTTTTGGAAATGCTCTTTATCTTTCCACAGTTTCGCAATAACACGCCCGATTATTGTAAAAGTAACGGCACGCGTCATGATGTTCATCAAGAAAGCGCTAATCGGGAAATTCGGCCAGGAAACTGCTGCTTCGGCAATGCTCCATGCGATTGCACAAAAAATAGCGACTACCGTGAGGTTTTTTGAGTCGGTGCTACGCTGCACCTGGAGCGCGCCAAAACGGGCCGTTTGAATCACCGGCAGGCAATACAGCACGTCGAGCGAATAATAGCTCTCTGCCATGTAGTAATTCAGTATCGTGATGAACGACACCTCGATGAATATCAAAAATGCGCGTATCAACATTGCAACGAATCCTAATTATTATTATTAATGTACGGCATTTACATTTACTTCCGCTCTATACAAATTCAATCATATGAGCGATATCTGGTCATGGATTGAACAATATCCGCTCAACCATCCCTTCAATTACTGTATAAATGCATCCCCTCAGTCGCATTTCTGTTCTACTGCGGTATATATTTGAAAGACCAATCCGAATATTTCGTTGTTCCTTCGAATTCCTGCTCCTCCAGCCTGAAGCCGCCCAGTTTTGCTGGCGTTTCCTCGGATAGACTATATATACCAATAATTCCCCCGCTGGGATTCCGCAATATTCCCCACTCCGGAACGCCTCTGACAGGATCAGAATATATCTTGCGCAAATACCTGAAAGTCGTCGGGTATCTGGGGTCTTTAAGCAACTCCTCTAAAGCCATCGGATACGGCTGCTGCTTGTGCGAAACCGGCGTATGTCCATAATACAATTTGATCGCTCGCCGGAATTGATCTCCCACAAATAGTAATTCCTGCTCTTTTTCGCGCTTCCGGGCAAAATGCCAGACTTCCCCCACCGAAAGCAGCATGATTCCCAATATCGCGATGATTATTATGAGCCCCAATAATGTATAACCTTTATCGTTATGCGATTTTATAGGGTAATGCGATTTTATAGGACGTAGCGACTTTTTTAATCCATTTTCGTTTAATGGGTAATCCATCACCAATTCCTGTATTCGGACCCATCCAGTGCATTCCCGGTGGCACCGCTCTTGATGTCGTACACCCCCCCTTTCTCGACAGAATCTGGCGGCACAATCAACCAGGAAGTATTGCTCTCGGCAACCGGGTCAAAGGGAAGACTGCGCAAATACTTCTTTTTGACCAGATCCGTTAAATTGTCCGGATATCTGCCATTGTCCCCGTAATACTTGTCCAGCGCTTCACGTGTCGATTCCAGATTCTGGTGCAGCACAGCCTCTTTGGATCTGTCCACACTGCGGAAATAGCGCGGTGCCGCAATAGTCAACAAAGTTCCGATAATTGCCATCACCACCAGCAATTCGATCAGGGTAAAGCCGTATTTGAATCGCATTCTCATGTCTGCGCAAGCTTGCTTACCATTTTGCATAGGGAATCCCGTTGAGCCCGACATCTGATGAGAGCGAGTAAACATCGAACACATCGTCACCTTCCTGCGGCTCCTCAGCCGTACTTTGATAACAGCGTATTCCCCAGGTATCTTCATTCGACCTGTCGGGATCGTTCGTCATTGGATCGCGCGGAATACGTCTGAGAAAAAATATCAAATTGTGAGTGCCCGGATTCTTTATATCCGGCACGCCCTCTACCAGCACTTTCAGCGAGGCGGGATAGCCGGACTTTTCGGGTGAACGAGTAATCCGTCCGTCATCAACCGCCTGTTTGTATGCATCCAACCCGCCTCGAATCTGACGCAAAGCCACGCGCAATTCCTGCTCCTTGCTGCGTTGCACCGACAACTCTACCAGGGGCAATGTCACACTCGCCAGCAAGCCGATGATTGCCAGCGTCATGACCAACTCTATGAGGGTAAACCCTTTGTATTTGAAATATTGCGACACAATATAATCCGCCCCCTTGTTCCCGGCCGTTACTTTTGCGTGACCGCAATTACGTGCGCCACGGGTGCGACCGCAGCGATCGCTTCACCGTTGGCACCGGTCACCTTGATCGAATTGATTGCCACCGAAGCTGCCGCAGCTGGCGCAATCACGTCGAACATCAACGTAACAACGGTAGCCGGATTAGCTGCCCCCGCCCCGGACATCTCGACTGCAATCTCACCGGGGGTTTGATCCATGTTTTTTGTAAAAGTGGATCGAACGTTTTTCTGTTTCAGCGAACCGCCTTCGACAGCATCGACCGCCTTCAAAACAACCGGGTCGAAGTTCACCTTGAAACCAAGTGCTTTCGCTCCCAGCGTCGATTGAGCAAGCATGGACAAGACAATTCTGTCGCCGACTCTGACCTTGTCAGGCCCTTGCCAGGTAAACGACATGGACTGTGGTACCGCAGGAGCCGCCGCTTGCTTCTCCCTGGCTGGTGCGTTGTTACGCGGCAGCAGGAATGAAGGAATTGCCATGGAAGCGGTCGCGCCTGCAGCACCGGAATTGTCGAGCGCAATTGTTCCCTGTGAACTCAGCATTAACCGGTTGCTCCGCAATGAGGCTTCCGTGCCGGACCAATACTCCGTTTCACGCGCATCGGGCACTTTAGAATTCCCTACGATATGCGGCGTGATGGACAGGATGATTTCCGTTTTCGATTTACCCCCCTTGTCGTTCGAAAACAGGCGCCCGAGCAAAGGTAACTGCCCCAGCGCAGGCACTTTATCCACCGTACTTCTGTCCTCATCGGTAATCAAACCCGCGAGTATCTGTGTTTCCCCGTTGCGCAAGCGAAGTGAAGTTGAGGTGTTCCGCGTCCCGATCCGGTACACCTGCGAGCCGGCACTGTTGCTCACGGCCAACCCGAGAGAACTCACTTCCAGCCCAATCTTGATCGTCACTTCGTTGTCCAGGTGGATTTCCGGCTGTACATCCAGCTTCAAACCCACATCCTGATAGGTGACCGTACCCGTTACCACCGGCGAACCAGTAGCGGTCGGCGTCAGCGAATTGTTGATGATGGGCACCCGCTCGCCTATCATGATTTTTGCCTTTTCGCGATTGCGTACGCGTAAGCGGGGGCTGGAAAGAATGTTGGTGTCGCTGTCCTGAAGCATTGCATTCAGCGTTATCGATAGTGCGGGATCAGTAATAATTGTCGAACCATCGATGTTACGCAAATCGAACAGGGACAGTTTCGAGACCGCTGCCGTTGTATTTGTTGCTTCCGTGGTGATGGTGCTGGGAAGCGCGGTAAACGAAAGCTGACTTGGGAACTTCACCCCGATTTCGCTCAACCGGGAACGACTGATCTCGAGTATTTCCACTTCAAGCATCACTTCGGGATCGGCGATGTCCTGATCGGCAATCAGCTTTTCCGCAAGCTGAATCGCCGCTGGTGTATCCCGCATGACCAGGGAGTTTGTTTTTTCATGAATAAATATATCCTTGGTCTTCAACAACGTCTTGATCATCGTCAACATTTGCTTGGGGTCGGCATTTGTCAGGTGAAAACTGCGGATCTTGAGATCCTGGAACTCCTTGTTCTTGGGTTGCGTGTCCGGGTAGATGTACACCGTATTGTTGCCCAGGATTTTCTTCTCCAACTTCCCCTGCATAAGGATCAGGTCAACCGCATCCTCAACCGAAACGTTTTTGACAAATATTGAAATTTTGATATCCGTCCTGACATCCTTGTCCAGCAATATATTCAGCCCACTCATGCGCGCAAGCGCTTCAAAGACCTTTTTCACATTCGCATCACGAAACTGCAGACTGATCGGTTTCTTGAACTTTCCTTTTAACGTCGGCCCGGCCATCCGGATTTTGGTATATTGCTCGTCGATCTTGCGCAAAAGTGCCGCCGCCTGCCCATGCTTTGGGTTTTCCAGAAATACCGGTTTGAGCGCTGCGCGTGCTGCCTCCAGGTTGCCTGCCTTGAATAAAGAGCGCGATTTCTTGATCATCGCATCGTGACGCCTGTCCATCGCCAATGCATCAAGTGCCGATCTGGCATTCCGGTTGTCCGGATCGACTTTCAGCACCCGTTCGTAAATGGCCTGGGCGGCATCCAGGTGACCGAGCCCCCGTTCGCCCGAAGCGTTGGCCAGCAGCCGGTTCGTCACCTCCCCTTTGCTTCGCAAATAGTCGCTTCGATATGTCACGTTTTCCGGTTCAGTACGGCTGGCCTGCTCCAATTTCTGAATACCTTCTTCAACCATGCCTTGCTGCACCAGATCGAGACCATCGTTATGCATCTGCCGGGCCGCACAGCCGCTCAAGATTGCCACCACCAAAATAACCAGTGTGGCACCCTGCCCAAATTTCGATTTTGATCGCATCATCATTCCAGTTCCCAGAAAACAGCTTGTATTCCATCAAATTTCCAAATCAAATTCATAGCGCATTCCCCGTGGCCAGCGACTGCCGGATATTCAGGGGGAGATAGGTCAGATCGACCCTGCCGCCAGTGGCTTGCTCCACCCGGTACATATTGTCGATAATTTCGCCGGCAGCAACGGTATATACGCGATCCCCCCTGGAAAGAATAACGAACCTGGAAGACGCATCACCGTAAAATCCCAGAAACGTAAATGGCAACGCTGGCGCAGTCGGAACGATGACCGGCGGAGGGGGGGGTGCAACATATTTCGGCGGCGGCGGCGGCACATACCATGAAGTGGAGTTGAACACGTCGCTCACCTTCAGGCGCTCGCGCCGTTTCTTTTCCAGACTCGCCAGGCGTTCCAGTTCTACCCGGCCCGATTTGAGCCAGTACGCACCACCGGGCGATTCCGCCTCATGCACGAGTTCCGCCAAGGTGTTCATGTTATCGGCACCAGCTGTACTTTGCTCTTCTTCGGGTGCGAGCGCGACCAACGCCACCGTGACGGTGATGACGGCAGCCCAATGCGATCTCTTCATATTCCATCCCCCCTTCCCAGATAGAGCACCAGCTTGATCTTTGCCTGCACCTCCACAGCGGCAATATCCTTGCGCTCAAACTGCACGTTCTCCAATGCCATCATCGGCATCTCCGTCGTCATCGCAGCCAGAAACTTCCGTATCTGCAAATAACGCCCCTCCACCGGCAGAGATATCTTGAATCGGCTCAATTTTCCCACCTTGTCCTGCGTCACCGCGTACTCGCCCTGGTTAAGATTGAGACCGCACTGCTCGCCAATCTCGACCATCTTGCCCAGCCACTTTGGCGCGTTGCTCTCCTTGGGGAAGAAACGATAGAACTCCTCCAGTTGTTCCTCCGGCGTGGCCGAGGCGGCACGCCCATCCCGCTGCCCTCCTCCAGCCAGCAACACAGAGAGCTTCGCTGCATCCCTGCGCTCCTGCAGAGGCAGCACTCCCGAAAAAATGATTGCGACGCACATGACCAGCAGACCGAATGCCACCACGCCGGGCGTACCGATCCGTCGCAAGAGTCTGCGAAAACGCCGCTGCAACTGCTCGGCACTGATTGCGCCGCGGTTCCGGAACGGCCATCCGGTACGCAATGCAGAAACCAGCTTCATTGCGCCTCCTTCCATGTAGCCAGCAGCGAGAAACGTACCGGCTTGTCCCGCTTTTCGCGCTGCACTTCGTGATTCTGCAGGAACACAGAACCGAACACCTCCTGCTTTTCCAGTTGTATCAGGTAGTTCATGACCTCCTTGAAGTTGCGCGCCTCGCCACTGATCCTGACCTGCCGCCGGCGGATGTCCGGCTCCAGTCCCAACAGAGTGACCTGCCTGCTGCCCGACGACTCGACCGCGCGAAACAACTTATCCCAGGGCACCCCCAGGCTGCGCAATACCTCATTGGCATTGCCGATCTCGCGCGCGAGTTCGAAGAGACCGCCATTCACTGCGCGGCTTTTCCGGCGCACGCCACCGTGCGCGGCCTGTTCCGCTTTCTCCCACTTTTCCACTTCGTCATGGATATCTGCGAAATACAGCATGGTCGCTGCCAGCATGGCGATCGCCAGTAGCAGAAGCGCGATCCCCTGCCTGGGGTAACGGTTCACTTCGCAATAATCCAGATTCAACAGACTCATAGACTCACCCGCACAAAGCAATTGCAAAACTTACATCGTAACCGTCGGCGAATGCGGGGCGGATCACCGGTCGCAACATGCGGAACTTCCAGCGCTCGTGAGCGGGCAGATCAGTCTGCCAGTGCTCCGGCGACCAGAGGCAGACATGCTCAGGATTCGTCCCCGCCTCCATCAGGTACGCTTCGCGATCCAGTATCTCGGGCAGCCTCCCGATCCATTCCTCGCCAACTCGCACGATGCGCATATCGCGCCATTCCCCTTGCTCCACAACGCCGATGCACAACCTGCCATCGCTGTA
Organism: Sideroxydans sp.; assembly: GCA_050287265.1. Classification (GTDB taxonomy): domain Bacteria; phylum Pseudomonadota; class Gammaproteobacteria; order Burkholderiales; family Gallionellaceae; genus Sideroxyarcus. Next base: position 20,129 of record JBNKBO010000008.1, read on the forward strand.
CGTCACGAACCAGACCGGTTGCGCACGCAATTCGCCGTGGCTGTTATTGAAGGCTTTCATCAGGTGCGGTTGCACCGACACCAACTTCACGCCGGCCTGCTTGAACACTTCACGCAAAGCCTGCATCAGACGACCATCCACCGCGCATGCCAGTCGGGTAGCGCCTTCGCTGCCGTCATCAAGGCGATATTCCCAGGTTTCAGCGTCCTGCCCGTACAACTGGGTGAAGCGATGCTTCACGTAGGCCTGCTCTTCCGCGGCATTGCTCAGCGAATCGTCGCATCCGACCACGGCATAGCGCATGAAATGATTGGAAATGACTACCTGCGCCAGCGCAGGCTTCTTCGGCAAAGCGGATATCGCATCCGCCAGCATTTTCATCGCCTCTTCCGGTGAATGCGCCGCCCCCTCCGCTGCCAGTTCGATGGTTATCTGTTCCAGCATGCTATATGCGATCCCGCGCCGTGTCAGGCTGCGCCCGATGCGCACCATCAGCACCCGGTCGCGGCAAAACACGACGCGCAGTTCGTCACGCAACGAAAGTGACACGGTTTATCTCCTGTAATGTGGACTCACCGCGGCGAACCAGGTCCAGCGCTGCATCGCGCAGGAACGTCGTGCCGTTCCGGCAGGCAGCCGCCTTGACCTGGCGGATCGGCTGACGCGAAACGATGAGTTCGCGAATTTCGTCGTTCATCGCCAACACCTCGGCGATGGCTTTGCGCCCCTTGAAACCCGTACCGTGGCAATGCCCGCAGCCGCGCCCGGCGCGGAAATTGAAAGCGGCCGCCTGTTCGGATGTAATGCCGGATTCGGTGATGAGTGTCGCCTCGGGCGTATCGGCTGCCGCGCATTGCGGACAGTTCACGCGCACCAGGCGCTGCGCCACGATACCGTTCAACGCCGACACGAAACTGTAAGGGTCGACGCCCATGTGCATAAAGCGGCCGATGACATCGAGCACGTTGTTGGCATGCACCGTTGTAAACACGAGGTGGCCGGTCAGCGCGGATTGCACTGCGATCTGCGCCGTCTCGGGATCGCGTATCTCGCCGACCATGATCTTGTCCGGATCGTGACGCAGGATGGAACGCAGGCCGCGCTCGAAGGTGAGCCCCTTCTTCTCGTTCACCGGAATCTGCATCACGCCCGGCAACTGATATTCCACCGGATCCTCGATGGTGATGATCTTGTCCTGCCCGCTGTTGACCTCCGTGATTGCCGCGTACAAGGTGGTGGTCTTGCCGCTGCCGGTCGGGCCGGTAACCAGCACCATGCCGTAAGGTTCGCGGGCAAGGCGGCGGATGAACGTGATGGAATGCGCGTCAAAACCCAGGTGATCGAGACGCAAGCCCTTCATCTGGTCGGACAGGGCACGCTTGTCAAGCACACGCAGCACCGCACACTCACCGAACACACTGGGCATGATCGACACGCGCAAGTCGATCTCATGCCGCTGTATGGAAACCTTGAAACGTCCGTCCTGCGGCGTGCGGCGTTCGGTGATGTCGAGCCCCGAGATGACCTTGATGCGCGAGATAACCTGCTCGGCTGTTTCGAGACCATCGATCGAACTTACATCCACCAGCACCCCGTCAATGCGGTATTTGATCGCCATACCGGAGGGGATGGTTTCCAGGTGTATATCGCTGGCCTCGGCTTTCAATGCATCGTAAACCGTGGAATGCACCAGCTTGACGATGACGCTGGACTCTTCGCTGATGGTTCTGATGGACAGATCTTCCACCCCATGCCCATCCGCTGTCGCGGCCGCCAAAGCCACGTCCTGAAAGCTGTCCATGGCATTCAGCGATTTTTCGTAATGCGCCAGATATGCCGCCACGTCGGCGCGGTGGGCGATGGCCAAAACGAATTCGGACGGCACGCGCTGTTCTATCCATGAATGCAAGCCGGTGTTGAAAGGGTCACCCATGACCAGCGTGAGTTCGCCTCCGTCATTCCGCAATGCAATGCAGCCACGCTCGGCTGCCTCTGAAAACGGCAGTACTTCAAAATCCGGTTGCTGGCTGTTCAACTCCTCCATCGTCAACACGGGATAGTGCAGCATCTGCCCCAATGCGTCGGTGAAAGCCGGCGCATCCAGCGCCACCATCTCTTGCAATACCTCGACGATATTGCGCTGCCCCTGCATGGCCAGCGTGCGCGCCTCGCGTACCTGCTGAGGCGTAATCAGCGGTGCCAGGCTTCCCGGCGGCATCGAAACAGTATTCATTTGATACTCCCGGCAAGTTCGAAAATCGGGAAATACATCAGCACGACTATCAGTCCAACCAGCAAACCGATGAACACCATAAGCAAGGGTTCGAACAATTTTACGAAACGTTCTATCCAGCGCACCGTTTCTTCTTCATAGAATGCCGCAATACGCTCCATCATTTCGCCCATCTGACCGGTGCGTTCGCCCACCCGAAGCAGACGGGAAGCCAGCGGCGTGACCAGACCGTGACTGCCCATCGCCTGTGAAATTGTGATGCCTTCCTGTACTTGCTGCGCTGCCATGCGCAACTCGTCGCGCATCGATTCCCGCAACAATCCGGACACCAGTTTCAGCGACTCCATAATGGGCATCCCGCCCTGAAGCAGCATCCCCAGGGAACGATAGAAGCGTGCCATCTGGTACAAATGCATGCGCCTGCCGATGGTGGGCAATTCCCAGAGCTTTTGTGTAGCCCACTTTCTGCTGGCTGGCTGCAGCGCAACAATGAACGTCGTCAGCGCCAGAATGAATATCACTGAAAAGAACTGCGTGGAATTCGCTTCCAGAAACTGCCCCCAGCGCATCAGCAATCTGGACATCAGGGGCAAATCCCCGCCCATGTCCTCGTAGATATGGCTGAAACTCGGAACGACATACAGCATCAAAAATATCACCACCGCCACGCCCACCACCGCCAGCAGTATCGGATAGATCGAAGAGGTGATGATCATTTTTTTGATCCCTTCCATTTGCGACTGGTACACCACATAGCGCGACAGCACCTCCGGCAGCGATCCGGTTTTTTCGCTGGACCGCACAGTCGCCACATATAGCGCCGGAAAATAACTGGGCAGTTGCTCCAATGCATACGACAGGTTATGCCCCTCATAGAGATGGGCGATGATCTGCTTCAGGGTTTTCTTCACCTCGGGCTTATCTTCTTTTTCTTCAAGGGTCTCAAGCACTTCAATCAACGATAGTCCGGCCTGCAGCAAAGCCACCAGTTCCTGGCTGAACAGGACGAGCGGAAACTGGCTTTTCTGCCCCAGATCGCCGAGAGTCCACGTACGTTGGGCCCGGGACGAAATGACGGTATAGCCGCGCCCTTTGGCTTGAGCCTCAGCCTCGCCGGCATCGGCGGCGTCCAGCAGCAATGAGGTTATCCCCTCGTTGCCGCGCAGCACTTTCAGCTCAAATTGCATACGCGCCCCGTTCCAAAGACGGCAGATCACCGTTGGATTTCATCATGGCTCCTGTGCGGAACTACCAGTTGGAGATATCGGCCGCTTCACCGACACCGCCCGGGCGGCCGTCCTTGCCGTAGGAAAGCAGGTCGTAATCACCGTGCTCACCGGGAGATTTGTACACATAGGCATTCCCCCATGGATCCGGCGGCACGTTCTTGGTCAGGTAAGGACCATCCCATTTCCCCTGATTGGGCGGGCGCACGACCAGAGCTGCCAGCCCATCCTCAGTGCTTGGGAAGTTTCCGACATCCAGACGGTATTGATCCACGGCCTTGCCCAGCGCATCGATCTGCGCGCGCGTCGCCTTGATTTCGGATTTGCCGATCTGAGAGAAATATTTCGGTCCGACATAGCCTGCCAGCAATCCGATGATGACCATCACCACCAGCAACTCCAGCAAAGTAAATCCCGCTTCCATCTGTGAAATATGCGGACTGATATCAAATGTTTTTTCTGTTTTCATGATAGTTCCCTGTCTGCAACACGCCCCATTAATGGGTTTTTTGTTTCGATTTTCCAACAGCGCCGCAATCCGCCTTCAGCCAGTTTGCGGTGATCTCACTGTGGGTAAATAACTGTAACTTGCCTTTGTCACCGTATGTCATGTCGACCTTGCCCGATATATGCTCCTCATCCGCTGCATGCATCTTGATTTTGGCCGTCATATTGTTGGCACCGCTACACTTGAGGGTGGCAACAACATCGCTGACGGTTTGGGTCTTGAAAGTCTTGCTGCAAACCGTCTGGTGCGGACTGCCGGTAAAGGCTTCGCCGCTCTTGATCTGTTCGGATTTCAAGCAGGATCTGACGGTACGTGTCTCCTTCTTGACACGCTTGGCCAGCTTGTTTTCGACCTTTTCGCGTTGTTCAGGTGTCAGTGCCTCCAGGTTGGTCGGTCGCTCTGAACCCTTCGTTTCGATGACCGTTGTAGTTTCCCAAATACCCGGCTTGACCTTGAGCGGCTCCGCCTGGGATGCAAAGCTCGTCCCAAGCAGGGCAAGCGGCAGGACAATTAACTTGAGTCGCATGATTTCTCCTATATAGAACACGCCGCCGTATCCATCCGGGATAAGGCGGCGCAAATTCACATCAATTCGGACGCGGAAACTTCCCGCGTCCGTTCTTTTTATCGCGCCCTGGCACTCCTTCTGGCAGACCAGTTCGACCAGCCGCCTGCAGTGTAGGAGCGTACCGAGTAGGTATAAGTCGTTCTGCGAACCAGGCCGGAATCAAGGTACGTGATCGTGCCCGTTCCCACTGCGGGAGGGACTGTCAGCGTAGTCCATGCCCCCGTACCGACCCTGCGGCGGATCTCATACCCCAGCGCCGGGTTTCTCACCCTGAAGCGAACGCGCAGAGTACCTCTCGGTTGGCCGTTCGGACTCACAGTCAGGCTTCTCGGCACCCTGCCCCGTGCCGGGATAACCACCGAGGTGACCACCGACTGCGATGCGACGGCACCGGCCAGCGCCGTCACCCGATACTGCACGGTACGATCGCGGCTGGACGTGGCGAATGCGTCTGCAAACTGCTGGCTATTGGCCGGCAGCGCTGCAGCGACCGTAGTCCAGGCACCATTGTTGATCTTGCGTTCAACTTTGTAAGCGGTTTCCCGACTTGAAACATCGACCCACGTGAGCGTCACTTCCGCGTTGGCGGTCAGTGGCGGTGCGTTGGCAACAGCTGCGAGGTTGACCGGGGCGAACAGACCTGTGGTAACCGGATTGCTGAAGCCGTAAGGCGAATCGCCGACCACTTGGCGTGCCGCTTTGACGCGGTACTGGTAGGTGGTTATTTCTGCAACGCCGGTGTCGGCGTAGGTAGTCGCGTTGGGCGGATTCATGACGCCTGCGATCGGGATCGGTATGTAACCGCTGCTGACCCCGTTCACCACGGTCGAACGCTCGACGACGAAGCCGTCGGTGTTGAGTCCGTTGTGTACCCAGCTCAAGTCGACCTGGGCGCCGTTGATGGCGGCAGTAACATTGGCCGGTGTCACAGGAATCGCCGGCATCGTCACCGCCTTCGTCGTTTCAGCCAGCATGGTGCCGGTGGCATTGACACCGCTCCAGGCACGCACCGTGTAGCTGTAGGTGGCGGTGGGGACAACCGTGGTGTCCACATAGGAAGTGGCAGTGCCCGTCGCAATCAGTGCAGCATTACGCAGCAATTGGTAGCTACCGACATTGACGATATTGGTTGTCCAGCTCAAATCAAGCCGGTAACCGCCAGTGTTTATCGCCGCCAGATTGATGGTCGGTGCACCAGCCTCGGTGCGACCTTGCACCAGCGGTGTCGTCCAGGTGGACACGTCGCCGCCGTCAGTCATCGAACGCACCTGGTAGTAGTAGTTCATGCTTGGGACCAGGTTCGGATCGGTATCGACCCAGGTGTTGGTACCTGTCACCGGCATACCACCTACCGGACCCGCAGTCATTGAGACGATCTTCGGGAGGATCGTCGCCGGGCCGCTCGGCATACCATTGATCATGGCATCGTAGCGCCAGACTTCGAAGAAAGCTTCGTTATTGGCGGTATCGAACCAGGTCAGCGTAATGCTGTTGGCCGTCGAACCCGGCGCAGTCGAACTGGCCATCAGGTTAGTCGGTGCCATTGGCATGTTTCCGCCGACCAGATAGGTAGCAACGTTCGAATCCGCACTGGCTCCCTTGCCATTGAAAGCGACAACCTTGAAGCCGTAGGTCTTGGACGGATTCAGAACGCGTTCAATCAGAGACGTGGTATTTCCATCCACAACCGCCAGGCGATCCCAATCAGCGGTTGCCGTTGAGGCTGCCGGATTGGTGGCATCGGGCTTGCCATAAAGAATCCACACTTCATATCCGTCAGCATCGGCAACCGGCGACCAGTTGATGGTGGCCGAAAATATATCGGGAACCATGGTCACCGGATCGATTTCTCCGGTAGCGCTGACCGTCACGTTGGCCGGTGCAGCAGGTGGTGCAAGCACGTTCGTCGCATCGCGAGCGACGCGGAAGGGCTCACCCTTGCCTGTCTCCATCCAGGCTGCATAAGCGACGCCACCCCAGTTATCGTTCAGGGCAGAGCCGTCCAGAGCCGTGATGGAAGAAAGCGGTTTGCCGTTAATCGAATTCGACAAATAGTTTGGACTGGCCGGATAAGCGGGATCGGCCGGGTTGGGCGGACCCTGCGGACGAACCGTGGATTCATCCTGAGTGCGCAGGTGTTCCATGAATTCCCGCGTGTGGGTCTGCCACAGCACTTCGGCGGAAGCGGTCAGCACCGAGCCGGGCGCCGCCGTGAAGCGATACGTCACCACATCGAAATTCTGGCCGTCAGCAAAACGCTGGGCGACTGCCGGCGTCGCCGGGTTGCCTTCTTCGTAGGGCACCATGGAAACCGGATCGTAGTTCCAGAACTTGATCCCGGACTGCCGGTAATCCGCATAGGTGAAGCCCTTCGGCGGAATGCGGTTGTCGAACAGGATGAAGTTGTTGGTAAGTGCGGTGGATGCTGTACATGCGTCCGGCGTACCCGCTTCCGGATCCGGGAAGATGATTCCGCCGAGTGCCGCAGTGCCGCCGGTGCCGGTACAAACACCGGTCACGCGCTCGTACACCATCACGGCATTGTTGTCCGGTACGGTGGCGTCGATGATATTGCTTTGCGCACGCTTGAACGGGACAGCAGTGGCAGTACTCAATTCGGCCTGCGCCGCGTCGTACACGCCGGATTCGTAGACAGTTGTGCCGGTAAGCGAATCCTGGACATTGACTGCAACCCAGAGACGGCGGCCGTCAGGATAGCCGGTCGGAACCCGGTGGCCCGTATTATTGATCACTTTGACCTTCATCTCATACACGCCCGGCAGTCCGGCCACTTCGGTCGGTGCCTGATCGATGCTCAGTGTGACCGCATCGCGCAGCGTAATTTCCGTGTTGTGCTTGGCGCGATCCCACATTGGGGCGCGATCCGAAAGCATGCCAGGAAAGACACGCGGGTCACGGCCCGTCGGGATGCCGATTACTTCAAGATCGACCTCTGGATAGAGTGCCTTCATCATGTCGGGCAAATCGCGGTTGGCCCCGGTCAGCTTGTGCAAAGCAGTACCGCCTCCCGAAGCGCGATCCTTGCCGTAGGGGAAGCCGCCGACAAGCTGCGGATCGGCATTGTAGCTGCCGGTGTCAGCATCCGAGTACTCGTGCTTCAGCTTCGGCATGTGACAGTCCTGGCAGCGCTGTTGGCCGTTCCATACCTGCTTCTTGATCGGGTCATAGCCGACGTTGCTGGCCTTGGAGTAGTCGCTGAACTTCCATTCGGTGAAAGTACGCTGCTCCGGCATGCCATGGTTCAGGATCGGTACCGTCAGGTCGTGACAGGAGCCGCAAAACTCGGAGGTTTTGATGAACTCGTTGCCGCCCGCCATCTTGCTGGTCGCCGTGCTGCCCGGTCCGCTCGGCAGTTTCGGAAACAGGCCGGTAGCATTCAGGGCACCGACGCGACCGCCGCTGCCGATAGTCGGGTGCTCGATCGACATTCCCTGTGCCATATAGTCGTAATTACCGGTGTTCGGGTCGATCGGCGTACCGACCGGCAACTCGAATACGGGCGCGAGTGTGCCGTCCTTGTTGTAAGCGATTTCGTCGCCAGCCGAGTTGAACTGCGGCTGACCGGCGGGAAACGGGTTTTTCAACGCAGCCGGAAAATTGGGCGGATAGATCGCATAGATCTGTCCGGTATAGCTTCCGCTGACTGGCAGATCGCTGAAGTAGACGTCGGAAGTTCCGGAGTAAGGACCGGAGTAAGTCATGCCGTCGGAGAAGGTCAGGGAAGTGTCACCCAAAGGCATTCCCGGCTTGATCGTCGGGTCGCCGGCCTGATCCGTGTAGCCCTTGCCCTGGTGTTCCCAGTCGAAGATACCGGCGAGCAAGTTCCATGCAGTATCAAGCAGACCGGTGTTGGCATTAAGCTTGATGTCGGGCCGCTGGTAGGTGACGTTGCCGACCGCGCGATGGCAGGTCTCGCACATGACGCCTTCGCTGTCGGTGGACAGCAGGATGCTCTGGATCATGTTTGAAGCATCGGGCTTGCCACCGAGCGTTGGGTCGAAGCGGCCGGAAAGCCAGCCATTGGGACTGTGACAACGCATACAGACATTGCCTGCTCCTTCCAGCGCGTTACCCGCGCCAAGGATGTTGCCGACGGCCTTGACGGTGTTGTTGACACCGATCTGGTTGGCGCGGAACACGGGGTCACGCCCTGCACTTGCCATGTTGCCGCCAGCCCAGTTGCCGAAATGGGCAACGTGCTGATCCTGCGTCCCGGCATGGCAGGCTCCGCAGGTAACGACGAATTCGAACACGTTCCAGTCGGCCGGTGCTGTGATGTTGGTGAGTTCCTGTTGTTGCGTGCCCGGATTAGGCACAGCGCCGCTAGGCAACAGTGGCAAACCGTTAACCCCCTGACGGGGTATATCTGCCCATGCCGGGCCCGCCAAGACGAAAAACACACTGGCCAGAATCGCTAGTGCAGTTGCTCCCGCTCGCTGGCGCAAATGCGCCATGAATGCATGACATGAATGCTGCATGATTTCTCCCATTTTCACTTTATTGTAGTTTTGGCCAGAGTTTCAGACTGACCGACAGACTTCCCTCGTTACCCGAAATAAATCCAATCTCTCCTTCTCCACGCATCGGGCGCACGCCCACCCCACCGTTATCAGCGCGAACACGAGTCATCGGTATCCTCACCTTGCCCTTCCAGGCTTTCTTCACTGCAGTCGGATCAAAAGACAGCGTAGCCTTCACGCGACCCGACAACGGTCCGGTCAGCATTGATTCAGACGTCCCCTGCGTCTGCTCTTCAGGCTCCAGGGTCCACTTGCCCCGCACATACCATTTCCCTTTCAATTGACCGGGCATGTTTTTGGCCGGAGAGAACGCATCCAGGCTCAGCCGGAAGTGCGCCTTGCCAAAGAGTTCATGCAGGCCTGCATCGGCATCAGCCTCGATCACATACTCGCGCGTCAGTTTGCCTTCCCTGCTTTTCGTTAACTTGCCCGGACCGGTCGCATGCACATTCTTCAACTGCCAAGTCACATTGGTGTTGGCGAAACCGTTCAAGGACGCTGCGCCGGAAGAAGGCTCCTCGCCCATCGCATGACCAACCATCCCAAGGCAACAGATCAGCACATACAGACAATTGCGTGCTGCCCGTGCCACTCGACAAACAATCACTTCTACGAATCTGTCCAAAGCCGTGCTCCCCATAAATTGAATCCAGAAAATTGCACCTGAAGGACGTGGCACCAAAATCTGCGTATGTGGACTTTGTCTGAATAACTCACCCACCCGCATTTTTGAGCAAGCTCGCTTGCTCGCCAGCATCAAAACCAAACAACCCTTTTGTTCAATTTCAAATGCCCCTCTTGCAGTTGTGCATTATTCACACTGACTTGACACTGTCATGGTAGCCGCCTACTTTTTTGAGTAGGCAATACCTACTATCCGCATGCGCTTCGCCATAGGTCATTTGTACTGCCTGGAAATGTTTGACGCTCTAATACATTGAGTTAACGGGAATAAATGAGTCGTGCGATTCACATCGCCGAAGCATGGATATATGTTGCGAATGGACTTTTATGAAGAAACCTTGACGGTGTGATGCTTCCGAGAAAACAGAAGCGAGCTTTGCACATGCTTCGGATATGGGGCGAAGATGACGTTTTGGGATGCAACTCTGTACTGAAAAAAATGAAATGCCCTAAAATGCGAAAGGTTATTGCACTTGAGGAATAAAGAAAATCAGCCCTGAATGGATGGGATTGGCAAACAAATACCCGGGCGAGATATCAGGAAATCCTCGCCCCTGCGAATGGATATTCAGAAGCTTCACAATGGACATACAGCAATATTGACGATCCGATCTGTGTGAATATCGATTTCTCTTGTTAATATCTGCAACCAAGATCATTGCTTCCAAATTCAGCACTTTGCTGATTTTGTAGGAATAATGCCCTGTCCAGAGGCAGGTTAACGCCGACAACCAGCTTCCCGCCGATAAGAAATGCCGCCTTTCGGCGGCATGAATTTGCAGCATCAATCTTGCTGGATTGAGCCGGCAAATTGAATGTGATTCCCCTGTCACAGTACATTCCAGCCTGTCCCGGAAAGGGCGACGAGATAGACAGAATCGGACTGATCAGGTGGAGATTGATATTCGTTCGTATTGACGGATATTCAATGCCACCTGAAATTGTTGGCCATTCTCACCATGTTTGAAACTTGTAAACCGCACCCGCAACATCTTGCCGAATTACCAGCCTGATTCGCGCTCAGGTGTGGCACTGATCTTGTGGATAGACAGGTCGGCACCAATGAATTCATCTTCATGTGTGAGACGGATACCGACGATTTTCCTGATCACGCCATACACGACAAAGCCGCCAATCAGGGCAACAGCGATGCCCAGCAGTGTACCAATGAGTTGCGACATAAAACTCACGCCGCCGACACCACCGAATGCTTTCAAACCGAAGATACCTGCCGCAATGCCGCCCCATGCGCCGCACAGACCGTGTAGCGGCCATACGCCGAGCACATCGTCGATCTTCCAGCGGTTCTGCGTCAGTGTGAACATGACCACGAACAGGCCTCCGGCCACACCGCCCGTCAGCAATGCACCGATGGGGTGCATCAGATCCGAACCTGCACATACCGCCACCAATCCCGCCAGCGGGCCGTTATGCACGAAGCCCGGGTCATTCTTGCCCATCCACAGGGCAACCAGTATGCCGCCGACCATGGCCATCAGGGAATTCACCGCGACCAGGCCGCTGATATTGTTTATGGTTTGCGCGGACATGACGTTGAAGCCGAACCAGCCTACGGTAAGAACCCACGCGCCCAGCGCCAGGAAGGGAATGCTTGACGGTGGATGCCCTGATACCTGCCCTTCTTTGCCGTAGCGTCCGCGCCTTGCACCCAGCATCAACACGGCAACCAGACCGATCCAGCCGCCGACTGCATGCACGACCACGGAGCCGGCGAAGTCATGGAATGCCGCGCCGAAGCTGGCGGTCAGCCAGTCCTGCACACCGAAGCGGTTGTTCCAGGCAATACCCTCGAAGAAAGGATAAACGAAACCGACCAGCAGGAAGGTGGCCGCAAGCATGGGATTGAAACGTGCACGTTCGGCAACACCACCGGAAACGATGGCAGGAATAGCGGCAGCGAAGGTCAGCAGGAAAAAGAATTTCACCAGTTCATAACCATTTTTTTGCGCCAACTCCTCCGCACCCGCAAGGAAATTTACGCCATAAGCCAGGGCGTATCCGATGAAGAAATAAGCGATCGTGGAGACGGCGAAATCGGTGAGTATTTTGACCAGCGCGTTGACCTGGTTCTTTTTGCGCACAGTACCCAGTTCCAGAAATGCGAATCCGGCGTGCATGGCCAGCACCATAATGGCGCCCAGCAAGATGAATAATGCATCAGTTCCGACCTTCAGGTTTTCCATATTCTCTCCATTAAAGTGCAATCCGGTGATACGTATGCAAGGCTTGTGCCATCCTTGTCACACGTTGATTTATATGGAAATTCTATATTTATGCAGATTTACAGAGAATAAATATTCACCATCTTGGTGCCTGAGCAACATTTGCGCACCGCAATGATGCCTTACTTCGGTGCAGACCATTCCTCTTTCAGTACCTTTTCCAGCCAGAACAGGCCGACGATGGTTTTGCTGTCATTGATCTTGCCTTGCCGTATCCATTCGAGCGCATCCTCCAGGGAGAGCTCGAACACTTCGAGGAACTCGCCATCATCCAGTTTGCCTCCCACATGCTTCAAGCCACGTGCCAGAAAGTATTCCATTCGCTCGTCGGCATAGCCAATGCATGGACAGACCGTAGTGAGATGTATCCACTCGCTCGCTTCATAGCCGGTCTCTTCCAGCAACTCGCGTTGTGCGCAAAGCAGGATGTCTTCGTTTTTATCGATCTTGCCTGCAGGAAGTTCGATGAATTCGCGATGCAGCGGATAACGGAACTGCCGCTCCATCACCAGATTGCCGTTGTCGAGCAAGGCCAGCATGGCGACCGCCCCGGGGTGGATGATATATTCGCGTGTGCTGGCGCTGCCGTCCGGCAACAGTACGTTGTCCTTGTATACGGTGATGAAGTTGCCGTCGTACACCAATTTGCTGTCGATTTGTTTTTCCGTCAGTTCCATTTCATCCTCCGCAAACGAACACTCCCGCCGCAGCGGGAGTGTCTTATCAAAACATCATTACACTTAATGCAATAAAGATTGCTGCACCGAAACGGCACAAAATGACATCAGCGTTCCCGGCAGAATACCGAGCGCCAGCACAGCCAGACCGTTGATGGAAATAAGCAGGCTGCTGTCCGGCTGCATATGAATTTTTTCATGGCTTTCAGGCGCATCGAAATACATCAGCTTGACGATGCGCAAATAGTAGAAGGCGCCGATCAGCGAGAACAGCACCGCCATCACCACCAGGGCAATATGTCCTGCCTGCAATGCAGCATTCAGCACCGAGAACTTGGCATAAAAGCCCACTGTCGGCGGTACACCTGCCATGGAAAACATCAGCAACAGCATCATGAAAGCGAGCCACGGACTGCGCTGGTTAAGGCCCTTGAAGTCATTGAGATTGTCGGCCTCGAAGCCTTCACGCGACAGCAGCATGATCATGCCGAAGCCACCCAGGCTCATCAGCACATAGACCACGGCATAGAACATGGAAGAGCCATAGCCTTCGATGGTCCCGCTCAGGATACCGATCAGCATGAAGCCCATATGAGCGATGGTTGAATAAGCCAGCATGCGTTTGATATTGGTTTGCGCAATGGCAGTAATATTACCCACTGCCATGGACAGCACGGCGAGGATCATGAGCATGCCGGACCAATGGATCATCAACGGTTGCAGTGCTTCCACGAGAATACGCATGACAAAAGCGAACGCGGCCAGTTTGGGGGCGGAACCGATGAACATGGTCATCGCGGTTGGTGCGCCGTGATACACGTCCGGTACCCACATATGGAACGGTACGGCCCCCAGTTTGAATGCCAGGCCGGCAACAATGAATGCCAGACCGAACACCAGCAATTCCTTGTTCGGCGCGCCGTTCTGTATCACATGGGCGATTTGGGCCACGTCAAGTGAGCCGGTCGCACCGTACAGCATGGACATGCCGTAGAGCAGGAAACCGGAAGCCATCGCACCGAGAATGAAATATTTCATCGCCGATTCCGTGGCAATGGCGGAATCGCGCTGCAACGCAACCATGGCATACAGACTCAGGGCGAGCAGTTCCAGGCCGAGGTACAAGGTCAGGAAATTGGAGGCAGAGATCATCACCATCATGCCCAGCGTTGCAAACAGCGTCAGCGCAAGAAATTCACCCGTAAACAAACCGCGTGCCATCAGGTAGCTGCGCGAATACACCAGCATCATGGACACGGACAGGTACGTAAACAGCTTGAGCACGTCCGACATCAGGTCATCCACAAACATATGGTTGAACATATGCACAATACCGCCTTGATGCGTACCCACTGTGATCAGCGAGCAGCCGAGCAAGCTGAGTTGCACCATCATGTAAGTCAGTGTCTTGGTGCGATTAACCATGAACAGATCCGCGATCAGTATCACGCTCAACATCACCAGCAGGAATATTTCTGCGTACGCCGGGGTCAGGGAGGATAGAAGTGTCATAGGTTCCTCAATTCAAAACTTTTGGAATAGCCAGATGCACCAGCAGGTCGTTCACAGATGTATGCATGATGTCGGCAAACGGCAGCGGGTACAGTCCCATGACCAGCACGGAGACCGCCAGAATGACAAAGACGAATATTTCGCGGGCACTGATATCCTGCAGGTGGGCAACATGGTCGTTGGCGACCGCACCGAAAATCACGCGCTTGTACATCCACAGCGTGTAGGCCGCACCGAAAATCAGCGTGGTGGCCGCGGCAAAGGCATACCAGAAGTTGGCTTTCACCGCCCCCATGATCACCATGAATTCACCCACGAAACCGCTGGTACCGGGCAAGCCGCTGTTGGACATGGCAAACAGCATGAAGAACGCAGCGAAAACCGGCATCTTGTTGGCCACGCCGCCGTAATCCACGATCTGGCGCGAGTGAACACGGTCATACAGGACGCCGATACACAGGAACAGCGCGCCGGAAATGAAACCGTGGGAAATCATCTGCAACAGCGCGCCTTCCATGCCGTAGGCATTGAAGATAAAGAAACCGAGCGTAACGAAACCCATGTGCGAAATGGAAGAATAAGCGACCAGTTTTTTCATGTCGGACTGGGTCAGCGCAACAAGACCGATATACACCACGGCAATCAGCGACAATGCGATCATCAGGGGCGCCAGATAATGGCTTGCATCCGGCAGGATGGGCATGGAGAAGCGGATGAAACCATAGGCACCCACCTTCAGCATGATTGCCGCCAGCACCACCGAGCCGCCGGTGGGTGCTTCAACGTGCGCATCCGGCAACCAGGTATGTACCGGAAACATCGGCACTTTCACCGAGAACGCCATAAAGAAGGCAAAAAACAGCATCACCTGGATGCTCAGCGACGGCAAGGCCGTACGATGGAATTCCTGAATGCTGAAGCTGCCGCCGGACTGCTGGTACAGGTAAAGCAAGGCCACCAGCATCAACAGCGAACCCATCAGGGTATAGAGAAAGAACTTGACTGCGGCATACACACGGTTGGGTCCGCCCCACACGCCGATGATCAGGAACATCGGGATCAGCATCGCTTCCCAGAACACATAAAACAGCATCGCATCAAGCGCGGCGAACACGCCATTGACGAGACCGGACATGACCAGGAACGCCGCCATGTATTGCGCCACGCGCTTCTCGATCACTTTCCACCCGGCAATCACCACCAGCGGCGTAAAAAAGCTGTTGAGCAAAATAAACAGCACCGAGATGCCATCCACACCGAGGTGATAGTGGATGTTGAAACGGACAATCCAGTCTTTCTGCACGACAAACTGCATGGCGCTGGCCATACGATCAAATCCGGTGTAGAGCGGAATCGTGACCAGGAAGCTCAGGATCGCGCCGACCAGCGCGATGATACGTGCCAATTTCGCATTCTGGTCGTTGCCGGTCGCCAGTACCAGCATGCCGAAAATGATCGGCAGCCAGATCACGACGCTTAACAGGGGGTATCCGAAAATCATGCTTATTCCTTCAGCTTTTTATCCAGTACTGCTTATTCGAACCATGTCCGCACCGTCAACAGGGCGGACACGCCGATGATCATCCAAAATGCGTAGTGATAGACGTAACCGGTCTGCAAACCGCGCAATACGCCGGAGAACATGCCGACCAGCCTGGCCGAGCCGTTCACGAAAAAGCCGTCGATCAGTTTTACATCGCCGAACTTCCACAGAAAGCGGCTGGCACCGCGCGCACCGCCTGCAAAGAACCAGTCGTTGAAACGGTCGAAGTAATACTTCTGGTCGAGCAGTGTGTAGATGGCTGAGAACTTCTGCTTGATGGCTTCAGGAATATCCGGCCGTTTCATGTAGAAAAACCAGGCGCTGCCCGCCCCTGCCAGTGCCAGCCAGAGCGGAAGCGTGATCAAGGAATGCAACGCCATCATGAAGGCACCATGAAACTCTTCCTTCAATTCTTCCATCGCGTGATGCGCATGACTGATGTAGATGGAATCGAGGAAGAAATCGCCGTGCAACATCGGCCCTATGGTCAAGAAGCCGATCAGCACAGATGGAATAGCCAGCATGATCAGCGGCAATGTCACCACCCATGGGGTCTCGTGCGGTTTCTGCCCCGGTGCGAGGCCATGGTGGTGATCGGATGAAATTTCTTCGTCGGTATGGTCGCCTTGATGGTCGTGGTGATTCTTGCCAAAACGCTCCTCGCCATGGAACACCAGGAAGTACATGCGGAAGGAATAAAAGGCCGTGACGAACACGCCCGCCACCACGCAGAAGTAGGCAAAACCGGAACCGGCCAGTTCCGACAGGCCGACTGCCTCAATAATGCTGTCCTTGGAATAGAAGCCGGAGAAGAATGGCGTACCGATCAGGGCCAGCGAGCCGATCAGCGAGGTAATCCAGGTAATCGGCATGTATTTGCGCAGGCCGCCCATGTTGCGCATGTCCTGATCGTGATGCATGGCGATGATGACAGAGCCCGCACCCAGGAACAGCAGCGCCTTGAAGAACGCGTGCGTCATCAGGTGGAACACTGCCACCGAATACGCCGAAGCACCCAGCGCCACGGTCATGTAACCGAGTTGTGACAGCGTGGAGTATGCCACCACGCGCTTGATGTCGTTCTGGATGACGCCGAGGAAGCCCATGAACAGCGCAGTGATCGCGCCGATGACCATCACGAAGGACAAGGCGGTATCGGACAGCTCAAACAGCGGCGACATGCGCGCCACCATGAAAATACCGGCAGTCACCATGGTTGCGGCGTGGATCAGCGCGGAGATCGGGGTCGGGCCTTCCATCGAATCCGGCAGCCACACATGCAGCGGAAACTGCGCGCTCTTGCCCATCGCGCCGATGAACAGCAGGATGCAGATCGCGGTCAGCAGCCCTACCGGCATGCCCGGGATGGGGGCCATGTCGTTGACATAACGATGCGCATTGGCGAATACGGAAGCGTAATCGAGCGTACCGAATACCATCAGCACCAGCCCGATACCGAGCAGAAAACCGAAGTCGCCCACGCGGTTGACCAGGAACGCTTTCAGGTTGGCGTAAATCGCCGTGGGTCGCGTGTACCAGAAACCGATCAGGAGATAGGACACCAGACCCACCGCTTCCCAGCCGAAGAACAATTGCATGAAGTTGTTGGCCATCACCAGCATCAGCATGGAAAAGGTAAACAGCGAGATGTAGCTGAAGAAACGCTGATAGCCGGGATCTTCCTGCATGTAACCGATGGTGTAGATATGCACCATGAGCGAAACGAAGGTCACGACCAGCATCATCATCACAGTCAGACGGTCGATGAGGAAGCCGACTTCGAAGCTGGTTTCACCGGAAGATATCCATGTATAAACCGCGCCGTTGAAAATATGTCCGGCCATCACGTCCTTGAATATTGCCAGTGAAGCAAAGAAGGAAACTGCCACAAGAAGGATGGTAATGCGATGCGACCACGCGCGGCCCAATACCTTGCCGAACAGACCGGCAATAACAGCGCCAGCCAGAGGAGCCAGGGGAACCAGCAAATACAGACTATGCATATCCATGCGCATCAACCTTTCAAATTGCCCAGATCGTCGACGTTAATGGTGTGCAAATTGCGGAACAGCACCACCAGAATCGCCAGACCGATTGCCGCTTCCGCAGCCGCCACGGTGAGGATAAAGAATACGAACACCTGGCCCGCCGAGTCGTTCAGATAATGCGAGAATGCGACGAAATTGGTGTTCACAGCCAGCAACATCAATTCGATCGCCATCAACAGCACGATCAGATTTTTGCGGTTCAGGAAGATGCCGACCACGCTGATGGCGAACAATACCGCGCTCAACACCAGATAATGCGATAGTCCAAAATTCAACATAATCTCCCCTTTGCTTTAATCTGCTGTATGGTCATCGGACACAGCGACATCCCGTGCACCCCCCGGCCCGCTCGCGGATGGCACCGATATGATGCGCAGGCGCTCCTGCCTGGTAACCCTGATTTGCTTGCTGATGTTCTGCCGTTTGGTGTCGCGACGCTTGCGCAAAGTCAGCGCAATCGCGGCCACCATCGCCAGCAACAACAGTACTGCAGCCAGTTCGAAGGGATAGACGTAATCGGTATAGATCAGACGACCCAACGCTTTGGTATTGCTGTAATCGGCGGCGTGCTGAACGACGGTCAATCCGGCCGACGTTTCCTTGGCACCCAACACCCATACCATTTGCACGCCGATCAACCCGGCCAGCAACAACCCGACCGGCAGCCAGCGCAGGAAACCGATGCGCATCCGCTCGATATTGATGTCCAGCATCATCACTACAAACAGGAACAACACCATCACCGCACCGACATAGACCAGCACCAGCGCAATGGCGAGAAATTCGGCTTCCAGCAACATCCAGACACCCGCGCAACTGACAAAGGCCAGCACCAGGAACAGCACCGAGTGCAGGGGGTTGCGGGCGGTAATCACGCGCAGCGCCGCATACACGGTCACGGCGGCAAACAGGTAGAACAAGGTTTCAATGTTCATGTGACATCCTCAAATTACCGGTACTTGGCATCAGCAGCGCGATCCAGAGCGATCTGCGCTTCGTGTTGTGCACCGTTCGCCAGCAGCTTCTCTTTGGTGTAGTACAAATCACCGCGGTTTTCGCCGTGGTATTCATACACGCGTGTCTCAACGATGGCATCCACAGGGCAGGATTCTTCGCAGAAACCGCAGAAGATGCACTTTGTCAGGTCGATGTCATATTGCACAGTTCGGCGGGAACCGTCTTCGCGTTCCGCCACTTCGATCTTGATTGCCA
Source organism: Sideroxydans sp. (assembly GCA_050287265.1). Lineage (GTDB taxonomy): Bacteria > Pseudomonadota > Gammaproteobacteria > Burkholderiales > Gallionellaceae > Sideroxyarcus. The sequence goes on from JBNKBO010000008.1 coordinate 39,124, forward strand.
GCGCAGGACATACCGCTTCGCACAATTTGCAGGCAATGCAGCGTTCCTCGCCGTTCTGATAACGGCGTTGTGCATGCAGGCCGCGGAAACGGAAACTCTGCGGCGTCTTTTCCTCGGGATACTGGACAGTAATATGAGGCTTGAAAAAATAGCGCCCGGTAACCGACAAGCCCTTGAGCAATTCGAGCAACAGAAAACTCTTGAAGAAATTGATGAGGTTTTTCATTGTTTATCCTCGGGCATTTACCAAAGCCACCAGGGCGTTTGCATCCACGCGGCCACCACGACCACCCACACCAGCGTAAGCGGAATGAATACTTTCCAGCCCAGACGCATCAACTGGTCATAGCGGTAGCGCGGGAAGGTCGCGCGAAACCACAGGAAGATGAACATGAAGATGAACATCTTGCCCATCAGCCAGATCAGCCCCGGCACTTTGTTGAAAGGCGCGATATCCAGCGGCGGCAACCATCCGCCGAAGAACAGGATTACGGTCAGCGCGGTGATCAGAATCATGTTGGCATATTCGGCCAGGAAGAACAGCGCGAACCCCATGCCGGAATATTCCACGTGGAAACCGGCCACAATCTCTGACTCGCCTTCGGCCAGGTCGAATGGCGACCGGTTGGTTTCCGCCACACCGGAAATGAAATACACCACGAACATCGGGAACAGCGGAATGAAGTACCATCCCAGCATGCCATATCCGTTTTGCTGTCCGCGCACGATGTCGCCCAGATTCATGCTTTGTGCCGCCAGCAACACGCACACCAGCGCGAAACCCATGGCCAGTTCATACGACACGATCTGCGCGGCGGAGCGCAGGCAACCGAGAAAAGCGTATTTGGAGTTGGAGGACCAGCCGGCAATGATGATGCCGTACACGCCAAGCGAAGTCATCGCCAGCAGGAACAACAGACCTGCATTTACGTCTGCCAGAACCAGTCCATCGTCGAAGGGGACGACGGCCCATGCCGCCAGGGCCGGTGCCAGCGACAATGCCGGTGCCGCGATGAACAGGTATTTGTTGGCGCCCGTGGGTGCGATGACTTCCTTGAACAGCAGCTTGACGCCGTCTGCAATCGGCTGCATCAATCCCCACCAGCCCACACGGTTGGGTCCCGGACGAACCTGCATGAAGCCCAGCACCTTGCGCTCGGCCAATGTGTAATAGGCAACACCGAGCATGATGGGCACGATGATGGCGACTATCTTGATCAGCGTCCATAACACATGCCAGGCCGGCACGATGAATCCTTGCAGGAAATCCCAAAGTCCGATCAGACTCAGGAACGACTGTACTAAATGCAGGGCTTGAGCTTCCATCATGCACGCTCCACGGTGATCGTTCCAAACATCGCCCCCAGCGCGGCAGTCGTAGCATGACCTGCCGCCACGCGCACCACACCCCTGGGTAATTTATCGTCTGCCGCTGCGATCAGGTTCACACTACCCTGTCCCTGGCTGACCTTGACCAACGCTCCTGCCTCCGCACCCAGTTTTTTCAGCTCATCGCCATGCAGCCAGGCCTGCGGCGTTGCCGCATCGACAGTGGCCTGCAACGGCGCGGAACGGCGCACGACGGCATCAGTCGCGTAGATCGGCACATCGCTTACGCGCTGCAGGCCGTTCGCGGCAGCGACCGTTTTGGCTTCAACGCCCCCGATGGTGTTATTCAATCTGGCAGCGACATCCATGTCTTTCAGGGCTTCGTCACGCACTACTTCCGATGTATCCTGATCGAAGCCGTCCACCTTGAGCAGATTGCCCAGCACACGCAACACTTTCCATGCCGGGCGCGCTTCGCCCAGCGCCCTGACCGCGCCCTTAAAACTTTGCACTCGGCCTTCGGTGCTGACGAAAGTACCTGAGGTTTCGGTGAACGGCGCGATGGGCAACAATACATCGGCATATTCCGTTGCATGATGTTTGTAGGCACTCATTGCAACCACAAGATCGGCTGCCTGCAATGCGGCGATCGCCTGCTGAGGATTGGCACAATCCAGTTCGGCCTCGACGTTCAACAACACATAGGCTTTGCATGGAGTGGACAACATGGTCGATGCATTCAATCCCTTTGCGCCCGGCGTGGCTTGAGCCAGATAACCACCGACGCTATTTGCTGCTTCGCCAAGAAAACCGAACTTGCCGTTGCTCAGTGCTGCGATTTGTTGCGCCAGCGCTTGCAGTTGCGCAGCCTGCGGATGTTGTTGCGCAAAATTGCCGAGCAGCACAGTGACGCGTTCGCCACCGGCCAGACTCTTGGCGATGGCCCCCGCTTCGCCGCTTGCGCTCTGGCCTTGTTTCTCGGTTGTCAGCGCCTTCGATACCTGGGTCAGGGCTTCGACCAGTGCATCCGGCGCGACGATGGCTTTGTTGGCCACCTTTATCAGCAGGTCGTCGTCGGCACAATGAATGATATTCACCTGTGCGCCCTTCTTCGCGGCCCGGCGGATACGTGCCGCCAGCAATGGATGATCCTTGCGCAGGAAGCTGCCGACAATGAGGTAGCGATCCGCCTTGCTGATGTCGGCAATGGGCATCCCCAGCCACGGTGCGCCTTGTTGTTTGCCGTCGGCGCTGAAATCGGACTGGCGTAGACGGAAATCCACGTTCTCGCTGCCCATGCCGCGCATGAGTTTTTGCAACAGGTAAAGTTCTTCCAGCGTGGAATTTCCCGTCGCCAGTGCACCGATCTGCTCGGCTCCTGCGCCATTGACAATGTGGCGCAGTCCATTGGCTGCGTATTCCAGTGCTGCTTGCCATTCCACTTCCAGCCACTTGCCGCCCTGCTTGATCATCGGCTTGGTCAGGCGGTCGGAAGAGTTCAGCCCCTCACAGGCAAAGCGATCCTTGTCGGACAGCCAGCATTCGTTGATATCTTCGTTCTCTATGGGCACCACGCGCAACACATGATTATTCTTGGTCTGCACCTCAAGACCGGAACCGAGACCGTCATGCGCGCTGATCGAACGGCGGCGCGACAATTCCCATGAACGTGCCTTGTAGCGGAACGGCTTGCTGGTCAGCGCGCCGACCGGGCACAGATCAATCAAGTTGCCGGAAAGCTCGGAATCCACCGTACCGGAGACGAAAGACATGATTTCGGCGTGCTCGCCGCGGAAGGCCTGTCCCAATTCCATCTGTCCGGCAATATCCTGACCGAAGCGCACACAGCGCGTGCAATTGATGCAACGGCTCATTTCTTCCGCAGACACCAACGGACCAAGATTTTTGCCCAACACCGTGCGCTTTTCTTCGTGATAGCGTGAATGTCCGCCGCCGTAGCCGACCGACATGTCCTGCAGCATGCACTCGCCACCCTGGTCGCAAATCGGGCAATCCAGCGGGTGATTCGCCAGTATAAATTCCATCACGCCTTTTTGCGCTTTTACCGCCTGTTCGGAGTGAGTGAATACCTTCATCCCTTCGGTCACCGGTGTGGCGCATGCGGGCAATGGCTTGGGCGCTTTCTCCACTTGCACCAGGCACATGCGGCAGTTGGCTGCGATGGAAAGTTTTTTGTGATAGCAGAAATGCGGAATAGTAATACCAGCCTGATGTGCGGCCTCGATTACGGTGGAACCGTTTTCCGTCTGGATCTGTTTACCGTCGATTTCGATATTAATCATTACTCACCTATTTCGTTCAGCCTCACACCAGGCAGCGCTTGTGCTCAATGTGGTATTCGAATTCCTTGCGGTAATGCTTGAGCATGCCCTGCACCGGCCATGCCGCCGCATCGCCCAAGGCACAAATGGTGCGACCGGCGATGTTGCCACACAGGTCCAGCAACAGATCGAGGTCTTCCGGCCTGCCTTCACCGTGTTCAATACGGTGGACGATGCGATATAACCAGCCGGTACCCTCGCGGCAGGGGGTACACTGACCACAGGATTCTTCGTGGTAAAAATAGGACAGACGTTCCAGCGCCTTGACCATACAGGTGGTGTCGTCCATCACAATGATCGCACCAGATCCCAGGTAGGAACCCGCTTTCTGCAGCGCGTCATAGTCCATGTTCACCTCCATCATGATCTCGGCAGGCAACACCGGCATCGACGATCCGCCGGGAATCACCGCCTTGAGCTTGTGGCCGCTGCGAACCCCACCCGCCATTTCCAGCAGCTTCCTGAACGGCGTACCGAGCGGCACTTCGAAGTTGCCGGGCTTGTTCACATGACCGGAGATGGAAAACAATTTGACGCCACCGCTGTTGGTCACCCCGAGATCGGCGAACTTCTTGCCGCCTTCGCGGATGATGTAAGGAATGCTGGCAAAGGTCTCGGTATTGTTGATGGTTGTCGGTTTGCCGTACAGGCCGTAGCTCGCGGGGAACGGCGGCTTGTAACGCGGCTGGCCCTTCTTGCCCTCAATGGACTCAAGCAATGCCGTCTCCTCACCGCACACATAGGCGCCATAACCCATATGGTTGTGCAAATCAAATTCAAAGTCGAAACCAAGAATATTCTTGCCCAGATAACCTGCCTTGCGCGCTTCTTCGCAAGCAGCTTCCATGCGCTCATAGGCTTCGAATATTTCGCCATGCACATAGTTGTAACCGTTTTTTACACCCATGGCGTATGCGCCGATCGCCATGCCTTCGATCAGCATGTGCGGGTTATAGCGCAGGATGTCACGGTCTTTGCAGGTACCGGGCTCGCCCTCGTCCGAATTGCACACCAGGTATTTTTCGCCGTCATAGTTCTTCGGCATGAAACTCCACTTCAGGCCGGTGGGAAAACCCGCCCCGCCGCGGCCGCGCAGGCCGGAGGCCTTCACTTCTGCAATGATCGCGTCTGTCGACATTTTCTCGGTCAGCACCTTGCGCAATGCCTGATAGCCACCGATCTTGAGATAATTTTCCAGCGTCCACGGCTGGTCGAAATGCAGGGTATTGAGAATGATGGGAGCGTTCATTGCTTGTCCAGTTCTGCCAGGATCTGGTCTATCTTATCTTCGGTCAAACGACCGCACATTTTTTTGTTGTTGATGGTAAGCAGCGGCGCATCGATGCAGGCGCCCATGCATTCGCCTTCGCGTATGCCGTATTTTCCGTCCGGCGTAACTTCGCCAAGGCCGATACCGAGGCGCTTGTTGAGGTGCGCCAATGTGTCGCCGGAACCGCACAACTGGCATGACAGGTTGGTGCATACGGTCAGCGTGTGCCTGCCCATCGGCTTGAGGTTGTACATGTGGTAGAAAGTCGCCACTTCATACACCGCCATCTGCGGCATGCCCAAATAGACAGCGACGTCGGACATGTCCTCTGGCGCAATCCAGCCCTTTTCATCCTGCACGAAACGCAACGCCGCCATCACGGCAGACTGACGCTGATCGGCAGGATATTTTTTCAGCTCTTTGTCGATGAGCGTGGTGATCTGTTGGGATAACATCAGCGATCAATCTCCCCGAAAACAATGTCTTGAGTCCCGATGATCGCGACCACATCGGCGATCATGTGCCCTTTGGCCATTTCCTCCAGACTGGCAAGATGGGGAAAACCGGGCGCGCGTATCTTCATACGATAAGGCTTGTTCGCGCCGTCCGACACCAGATAGATACCGAACTCACCTTTGGCATGTTCGACGGCGGAATACACTTCGCCGGCAGGTACATGAAACCCTTCGCTAAACAGTTTGAAGTGGTGGATCAATTCTTCCATGTTCTGTTTCATGGATTCACGTTTGGGCGGTCCGTACTTGAGGTTGTCCGTCATGACCGGCCCCGGGTTTTTGCGCAACCAGTCTATGCATTGTTTGATGATTCGGTTGGACTGGCGCATTTCTTCCACACGCACCAGATAACGGTCGTAGCAATCGCCCTCGGCACCCACCGGAATGTCGAAATCCAGCCTGTCATAGACTTCGTATGGTTGTTTCTTTCGCAGATCCCACACCACACCCGAACCGCGCAGCATCGGACCGGTGAAACCAAGTGCCAACGCGCGTTCCGGGGACACGACACCGATACCCACCGTGCGCTGCTTCCAGATTCGGTTGTCTGTCAGCAATGTCTCATATTCGTCTACCAGCTTTGGAAAACGACCGCAGAAATCTTCCAGAAAATCGAGCAGGGAACCCTGGCGGTTTTCGTTCAGTTTTTGCACGGCAGCCGCATTGTGTATCTTGCTCTCCTGGTATTGCGGCATCGAATCGGGCAAATCGCGATACACGCCACCCGGACGATAATACGCAGCATGCATACGTGCGCCTGAAACCGCCTCATATGCATCCATCAGGTTTTCGCGTTCACGGAAGGTGTAAAACATCGGCGACATCGCACCCAGATCAAGCGCGTGAGCACCCAGCCACAGCAGGTGATTGAGGATGCGGGTGATTTCGTCGAACATGACGCGGATATACCGGGCGCGAACCGGCACTTCTATGTCTGCCAGTTTTTCGACCGCCATGACATAGGCATGCTCGTTGAGCATCATGGATACATAGTCCAGGCGGTCCATATAAGGAACCGTTTGCAGGAATGTCTTGTGTTCGGCGAGTTTCTCGGTTGCACGATGCAGCAGGCCGATATGCGGGTCGGCGCGCTCGATTACCTCGCCATCCAGTTCCAGCACCAGACGCAACACGCCGTGCGCAGCCGGGTGCTGCGGTCCAAAATTCATGGTGTAATTTTTTATCTCTGCCATAACGTTGCCTATCTCGACACCAGATTCAATATGCATTCACCATGAATTTCGGCGAAGACTAACTTGCGCAAGCAAGTTAAGCCCGCAGGGCGGTCGAAGCCGAAGTTCATTGTGTAATTTTTAATCTCAGCCATATATTACCGCCCGTAATTTTCTTCGCGCATCGTGCGCGGCGTAACCTGGCGCGGCTCCACAGTCACCGGCTCATAGATCACGCGTTTCTGTGCAGCGTCGTAGCGCATCTCGACAGTACCTGACAAGGGGAAATCCTTGCGGAACGGGCTTCCGACAAAACCGTAGTCGGTAAGGATACGGCGCAGATCGGGATGGCCCACGAAGATGATGCCGTACAGGTCGAAAGCCTCGCGCTCAAACCAGTTTGCTGCGGGCCATATGTCATTTACCGAATTCAATACCGGCATCGCATCGTCTTCGGCAAAAACTCGCACACGCAAACGAATGTTGTACGTCACTGAAAGCAGATGATAGACGACGGCAAATCTGGCGCCTTCGCGCGGCGCGTCGGGCAGATATCTGCCCTCTTCGCACAGCTCGCTGCCGTAGGTGGAATAGTCGATGCCACACACATCAATCAACTCTTCAAAACGCAAATCAGCATCGTCACGCAGGCGTGTGAATACGCCGAGCATGTCGCTCGCTTTTACCACCAGCGTCAGTTCACCCAAACGCTCTTCCAGGCTGACTATTTTGCCTGGGAAAGCTTCTTTTAAATTGGAGGACAGTATATTCAGGTCGTTAGCCATATCAGCGCGCAATCGTATTGGTTCGTTTGATCTTGTTCTGCAACTGGATGAGGCCATAAAGCAACGCCTCCGCAGTTGGCGGACAACCGGGAACATAGATATCCACCGGAACGATACGGTCGCAGCCGCGGACTACCGAGTAGGAATAATGGTAGTAGCCGCCGCCATTCGCGCAGGAACCCATGGATATCACAAAACGTGGCTCCGCCATCTGGTCATAGACCTTGCGCAACGCCGGGGCCATTTTGTTGCACAACGTGCCCGCAACAAACATCAAGTCCGCCTGTCTCGGACTGGGACGAAAAACCTCTGCCCCAAAGCGCGACAGATCATACCGGGGCGCCACAGCATGCATCATTTCCACCGCACAACAAGCCAGTCCGAAAGTCATCGGCCACAGCGAACCGGTGCGTACATAGTTGATCGCAAGATCGGCACTTGTTGTGACGAAACCCTTGTTTAGAATACCCTCTATTCCCATTCCAGAGCCCCCTTCATCCATTCGTAGATAAAGCCCACCACGAGGATGGCCAGAAAGATCATCATGGAAACAAAACCGAATGTGCCGATCTCCTTGAGTACAATCGACCAGGGAAAGAGGAAGGCAATCTCAAGATCAAACAGGATAAACAGGATAGCCACAAGATAGAAGCGCACATCAAATTTCATGCGCGCATCTTCGAACGCTTCAAAGCCACACTCATAAGGAGAGAGCTTTTTTTCATCCGGCCGATTGGGGCCAAGCAGCTTGCCCAGTGCCAGCGGCAAAACGCCGATCGCGGCCGCGATGGCGATAAAAATCAGTACTGGAAAATAGTTTTCCAACATTTTAGAGCCCCTCCCTCTGTATTCTCCCAACCTTGGGAACGCAGAATGCTATTCTAAAATCTTCGGCCTTCGGCTCGTAGCCTTGGGTTCTAAACAATTGGTGCGGGGCAAGGGACTCGAACCCTCACGTCCTTTCGGACACAGCCACCTCAAGGCTGCGCGTCTACCAATTCCGCCAACTCCGCTAACTTTCAAAATTATTATTATTTATTACGGCACTACTGCAATACTGTATTTTTCTTATTTTGGTATTTGTTGCGATTTCGAGTTGATTGATTTCGAGTTGATTGTATCAGTACCCTCTTGAGCAGGAACAGCCTGCGGTTGCAGCGCCTGCACGTCAACCTTATCCATTACGCCCTGTTCCTTGACCGGGCGCGAATACAAATAGGTCAACGACAGGCTGGTGACAAAAAATATCGTCGCCGCCACCGCCGTACTGCGACTCAGAAAATTAGCCGAACCGCTGGATCCGAACAGGCTTCCGGCCGAACCGGAACCGAATGCCGCGCCCATATCGGCGCCTTTACCATGTTGCATCAGCACCAGGCCGATAAGCACCACCGCCGCAATTACATGCACCACCCAGACTATATTTTCCACTTACCACTCCGAATCTATCACTTAACTATTGACCTGCGCGGCAGATCCCCAAAAATTCTTCGGCAATCAAAGCCGCACCACCTATCAACCCGCCATCAATATCCGCCTTGGCAAACAACTCCGGCGCATTCGCGGCTTTTACGCTACCGCCGTACAGTATAACCAGTCCCTGGGCCACCTGGGCATCATGTCCTGCCACGCGTTGTCGAATAAAGGCATGTACAGCCTGAGCCTGCTCCGATGTCGCCGTCTTGCCCGTACCGATCGCCCAAACCGGTTCATAGGCCACAACTGCCTTTTGCAAAGCCTGCACACCGGCCAATGCGATCACCGCATCCAGTTGTTCGGCAACGACTGTTTCCGTCACACCGCTTTCGCGTTGATCCAGTGTTTCTCCCACACACAGGATGGGTATCAAGCCCGCCAGTTGCGCCGCTGCAAACTTTTCCGCCACCAGGCGAATGCTCTCGCCGTAAATACTGCGTCGCTCCGAATGACCGACGATAACATAAGTGCAAGCGAAATCAGCCAGCATGCGAGCGGACACTTCACCGGTAAAAGCGCCTTTTTCCAGCTGGTGCACATTCTGCGCACCCCATTTCACCGGCGACGCGGACAATTCCTGCTCAAGCTGCGCCAGATAGGGAAAAGGCGCGCAGACCGCGATATCCACATGGGATAACTGCGCCGCACCCTTTTTCACCTCCCCCAGCAATGATGCGTTCTGGGCCAGCGAGCCATGCATTTTCCAGTTTCCGACCACTAATTTGCGACGCATCGGGATTTATGCACTCTCTACGTTTCCGAAGGCGGCGATACTACCCATGAAAACTTAAATGGTCAAACCGCTCACCAATCGGCCCTGGACACCCCATCCCTGTTCATTCCGGTTCCCTACACGCCCCATATACAGCATTGTGTAATAATTGTGTAACAAACAGGCCTTAGCATTCGTTTCGCTTGCAAAAGGTGAGCAAACGAACAATCCTCAATCCTCTGGGAGAAATTTGAAATGAGCAAACTGAATCGAGTACTTGGCAGTATTGGCCTGTCCGCAGCATTGCTGTCAGCCGGTGTCGCATTCGCCGTTGACATCACCGGCGCAGGCGCAACCTTCCCTTATCCGGTCTATGCCAAATGGGCAGAAGCTTACAAAGCCAAAACCGGGACAGGCATGAACTACCAATCCATCGGATCCGGCGGCGGCATCAAGCAGATCAAAGCCAAAACCGTGGACTTCGGCGCAACCGATGCACCCATGAAACCAGAGGAACTGGATAAAGCAGGCCTGACCCAATTCCCGGCCGTCATCGGCGGCGTGGTTCCTGTCGTCAATATCCCCGGTGTCTCACCGGGAAAGCTGAAGCTGAGCAGCAGCGTGCTGGCAGACATCTTCCTGGGCAAGATCACCAAATGGGACGACCCGCGCGTTGCTGCAGATAACGCCGGTCTTTCTTTGCCAAACAAGACTATCACCGTTGTTCACCGCGCTGATGGCTCCGGCACCACCTTCATTTTCACCACCTATCTTTCTCAAGTCAGCAAGGACTGGAAAGACAGTGTAGGCGGCGGCAAAGCCGTATCCTGGCCCGTTGGTACCGGGGGCAAGGGTAACGAAGGCGTCGCTTCTTACGTGCAACGCATCAAGAATTCCATCGGCTATGTGGAATATGCCTATGCCCTGCAAAACAAGATGACCTACGCCCAACTGAAAAACCGTAGCGGTCATTATGTTTCGCCCAGCGACAGCAGCTTCAAGGCAGCAGCAGCCAACGCCAAGTGGGATGCCAACAAAGGTTTCTATGAAATCCTGACCAATGAACCCGGCAAGGACAGCTGGCCCATCACCGGTGCCACGTTCATCCTGCTTTACAAGTCCCAGGAAAAGCCTGCGAATGCCATGGAAGTAATGCAATTCTTTAACTGGTCATTCTCCCATGGCGATAAACTGGCCTCGGGACTGGACTATGTGCCGCTACCAGGCAATGTAAAGAAAATGATTTACGGAGCATGGAAATCGCAAATCAAGGATACATCCGGCAAAGCACTCTGGAAGTAAACACCAGGTTCTAAGCTATAATCGCGGGGGCCAAGAAACGCCCCCGCATTTTTTTATACATTTTCAGAATACTGGACCATGCAAACGTTCCTACGTGAAGCGAGCCTCAAACGACAAACAGTGCTCGACTTGTTGTTCCGCAATCTGACTCGTTTTGCTGCGTTCATGGTTCTGGCGTTACTGGCAGCAATCATCGTTTCGCTAATCATGGGCAGTCTGCCTGCCATCCACGCGTTCAGTTTTGGTTTCCTGACCAGTTCCGAATGGAATCCGGTCACCGATGAATATGGAGCGCTTATCCCCATCATCGGCACCCTGGTCACATCGGGAATCGCGCTATTGATCGCAATCCCGGTCAGCTTCGGTATCGCCATTTTCCTGACCGAACTGTCTCCCAACTGGCTGCGCCGCCCCCTGGGTATCGCGATAGAATTACTGGCAGGCATACCCAGCATCATCTACGGCATGTGGGGCCTGTTCATTTTCGCCCCGCTGTTCGCCGATCACGTCGAGCCCTGGCTCAACGACCATATTGGAACCTTGCCCGTCCTGGGTCCTTTTTTCTCAGGCCCTCCGATGGGCATCGGCATGCTCACCGCAGGCATTATTCTGGCGATTATGGTTATTCCCTTCATTGCTTCGGTCATGCGCGACGTATTCGACGTTGTTCCCGCACTGCTCAAGGAATCGGCCTATGGGCTGGGCGCAACTACCTGGGAAGTGATGTGGAACGTGGTGCTGCCCTATACCAAGATCGGCGTGGTCGGCGGCATCATGCTCGGCCTGGGGCGTGCACTGGGCGAAACGATGGCCGTGACCTTCGTCATCGGCAATGCACATGAACTCCACAAATCGCTCCTCATGCCCGGCAACAGCATTTCATCGGCCCTGGCCAATGAATTTACCGAGGCCGTCGGCGAGTTATACACCTCATCCCTCATCGAACTCGGCCTGATCCTGTTCTTTATTACGTTTGTTGTACTGTCGCTCGCCCGCTTCATGCTCTACAGACTGGCACAAGGCGAAGGACGGGGAGCCTGACATGCTTGATCTATACACACGCCGCCGCATCGTTAACGTTGTCACCCTGAGCATTTCGGTGTTCACCATGGCGTTTGGCCTGTTCTGGCTGATCTGGATTCTGTGGACACTACTGGAAAACGGTTTACCCAACCTCGGCCTGCACGTATTTACCCAGACCACACCACCTCCCGGCAGCAACGGCGGACTCATTAATGCGATTGTCGGCAGCATGATGATGACCGCAGTCGGTGTCATGATCGGCACGCCAGTCGGCATCCTCGCCGGCACTTACCTGGCCGAGTTCGGCCAGCGCGGCTGGCTGGCGCCTGTTACCCGTTTCATCAACGATGTGCTGCTATCTGCCCCCTCTATCGTCATCGGCATATTCGTGTATGAGATATATGTGAGCAAGGTGCAGCATTTCGCAGGATGGGGCGGCGCGTTCGCGCTCGCCATCATTGTCATCCCGGTAGTCATTCGCACCACCGAAAATATGCTGCGTCTTGTGCCCAACAGCTTGCGCGAGGCCGCAGCCGCATTGGGTGCACCGCAGTGGAAGGTCATTACCTTCGTCACGTTGCGCGGCGCCCGCGCCGGCATACTGACCGGCATATTGCTGGCCGTCGCGCGCGTCAGCGGCGAGACCGCCCCGCTGTTGTTCACCGCACTGAACAACCAGTTCTGGAGCACCAACATGAACCAGCCGATGGCCAACCTGCCGGTGGTCATCTTCCAGTTCGCGATGAGCCCATACGACGATTGGCAAGGCCTGGCCTGGGCGGGCGCACTGCTCATCACGCTCAGCGTTCTGACCCTGAACATTGTGGCGCGCGTCATGTTCCGCCAGAAATCGAATTCACAATGAGGATCCAAGAAATGTCCGCAGACCAAACCATCTCCGCCCCGAAATTGATTGTGCGCAATCTGAATTTCTATTACGGCGCGGATCGCGCGCTTAAAGACATCAACCTGGTCGTTCCGGAAAAAATGGTCACCGCCTTCATCGGCCCATCCGGATGCGGAAAATCCACGTTGTTGCGCACTTTCAACCGTATGTACCAGCTCTACCCCAAGCAACGCGCCACCGGCGAGATACTGCTGGACGGCGAGAACCTGCTGGACAGGAAGCAGGACCTCAACAACCTGCGCGCCAAAATCGGCATGGTATTCCAGAAACCCACCCCGTTCCCGATGTCCATTTACGACAACATCGCCTTCGGCGTGAAGCTCTATGAAAAAATGAGCAAGCACGACCTGGACGAGCGCGTGGAATGGGCGCTGAAAAAAGCCGTACTATGGAATGAAGTCAAAGACAAACTGAAACAAAGCGGCACCAGTCTCTCTGGCGGCCAGCAACAACGCCTGTGCATCGCCCGCGCCATCGCCGTCAAACCGCAAGTGCTGCTGCTGGACGAACCCACCTCCGCGCTCGACCCGATCTCCACCGCCCACATCGAAAAATTGATTGATGAATTGAAGAAGGATTTCACCATCGTCATCGTGACTCATAACATGCAGCAGGCGGCACGGGTTTCCGACTTTACGGCTTATATGTATCTGGGGGACCTGATCGAGTTCGGGGATACCAGTACGGTGTTTACGAATCCGAAGCGGAAAGAGACTGAAGACTACATCACAGGCAGATTCGGATAATCTGCCTGTGATGTAGCGGCGAAGGCTCACATGAGCATAGCGAATGTTAAGCCGCAACGCGGCGGCCGGAGCCACTACATTACAGGTCGCTTCGGCTAAGCGATCTGTAATGTAACGGTGAAGACAACAAGCCAAAGGCTTGTTGCGGCGTAGACTAACCTGCGATGCAGGTTATGTCGTAGCCACTAATGTTGAGAACATATATCGAACCGCGAAGCAGGGACTATAGCCGTTACCCCGCCACTTCCTTCACCACCCCCGCAATCTTCTCCGCCCACATTCTCACCTGCACGCCATCTTCCCCTTCCACCATCACCCTTAACACGGGCTCGGTACCGGACGGCCGTAACAGCACCCTTCCTTTGCCATCCAGATCACGTTCAGCCTTGGCCAGTTCGGATTTGACCTCAATGCGCTCCAGCAGCTCGGACGCCTTGCCCGTGACTTTCACGTTGATGAGAACTTGCGGATACATGTGCAGTTCGGCTGCGGCCTCCGCCAGTGTTTGGTGTTTCAGGCGCAATGCGCACAACACCTGCAGCGCGGAAACAATGCCATCGCCGGTGCTGTGTTTATCCAGGCAAATGATATGGCCGGAATTTTCGCCGCCGAGTTGCCATTTCTTTTCCAGCAGGACTTCCATTACGTAGCGGTCGCCCACTCTGGCGCGCGCGAAGGGGATACCCAGCTTCAACATGGCGTGTTCAAACGCCAGGTTGGTCATCAGCGTGCCGACCACGCCCCCGTGCATCGTGCCAAGTCCCTGACGGTGCTTGGCAATGATGTAGAGCAATTGGTCGCCGTCGTAGAGTTTGCCTTCGGCATCGGCCATGATCAGGCGGTCGCCGTCGCCGTCCAGCGCAAGGCCGATGTCCGCCTGATGTTCTTTCACCGCTTGCTGCAGGTTCTTGGGTGCGGTTGCGCCATAACCCGCATTGATGTTTTTGCCGTCCGGCAGCGCACCGATGGCAATGACATCTGCACCGAGCTCATGAAAAACATGGCTTGCGATGTGATAGGTTGCGCCGTGCGCGCTGTCCACCACGATCTTGAGTCCGCGCAGGTTCATGTCCGACGGGAAGGTACTCTTGCAGAACTCGATGTAGCGACCCACGGCGTCGTCGATACGTTTTGCCTTGCCCAGACTGTCCGACGGGTTGGTCTGCATCGGTTCATCCAGCGCTGTTTCGATGGCAGTCTCCACCTCATCGGGCAATTTCATGCCGCTGCCGGAGAAGAACTTGATGCCGTTGTCTTCAAAAGGATTGTGCGAAGCGGAGATGACCACGCCCGCCTGCAGCCGCAAGGCACGGGTAAGGTATGCCACGGCCGGGGTCGGTATCGGGCCGGCCAGATACACGTCGATACCGGCTGCAATGAGTCCGGCTTCCAGTGCCGATTCCAGCATGTAGCCGGAAATGCGCGTGTCCTTGCCGATCAGCACCCCCGGGCGTTCGCCTTGCGAGTGTTCGGCTTTGGCCAGCACCTTGCCCGCCGCGTAGCCGAGGTTCATCACGAACTGCGGCGTAATGGGATGCACCCCCACACGTCCGCGCACACCGTCGGTACCGAAATATTTTCTGCTCATCTTATCCCCCGCTCGTACTGCAAACCATCAGTCCACGAAAAACACGAAATTCACGAAACAACAATTATCCAAATCCGTATTTTCCCATCACTACTCCAGTGATTTCGTTCGTGCCTTTTCGTGGCTTTCGTGGACAAATTATTCATTGTTTTGTCACACTCCAAACCTTCAGCGCATCCACCGTCTCGCGCACATCATGTACCCGTACAATGGCCGCGCCGCGTTGCACCGCCAGCAAGGCCGCCGCCACGCTCGCCGCCATGCGTTCGCCCACATCGCGCCCGGTGATCGCACCCAGCATGGATTTGCGCGACAGCCCGGCGAGCACCGGCACGCCCAATGCGCAAAATGTTTCCAGCTCGCGCAACAGGTCGAGATTATGCGCCAGCGTCTTGCCAAAACCAAAACCCGGATCGATCGCAATGCGGTTACGCGCGATGCCAGCTGCTTCGGCAGCAGAAATTCGCTCCCGCAGGAACAAGCTCACTTCGGCGATCACATCCTGATATTGCGGCTGTTGCTGCATGTTTTGAGGCGTGCCCTGTTTGTGCATAAGGCACACCGCCACATTATTCGCGGCGACCGCTTCCAGCGCTCCCCCCTCCTGCAGCGCATTGACATCATTGACCATGCTCGCACCTGCCGCCAGCGCGGCGCGCATCACTTCCGGCTTGTAGGTATCGATGGAGATGGGAACAGAGATATCGCTCAGCCCTGCTATCACCGGCAGCACGCGATCCAATTCTTCCTGTGTACTGACTGTTGCGGCACCGGGTCTTGTGGATTCCCCACCGATGTCGAGGATATCCGCACCGTCAACTATCAGTTGCCGGGCATGGGAAATGGCAGAGGCAGTCGAGGCGTGATGTCCGCCGTCAAAGAAAGAATCGGGCGTGACGTTGACGATGCCCATCACGAGAGGGCGCGAAAGATCGAACTGGAATTTTCCGCAATGGAGCATAAGAAAACGGGGGCCACGCCCCCGTATGTCGAATTAAACGCCTTCGGCCGGCTGATCGGTCACTGTTGCGGTCGGCGCCTCATCATCTTTCGGCGGCTCCGTCGCTTTGCTGCTAGGCGCAGGCTTGGGCGGACGCGGCGGATTACCGGCCATGATGTCGTTGATCTGATCGGCGTCGATGGTTTCCCATTCCAGCAGCGCCTGGGTCATGGCCTCGATCTTGTCGCGGTTGGCTTCGATCAGACTGCGCGCCAATGCGTATTGCTGGTCGATAATGCGGCGGATCTCGGCATCCACTTTCTGCATGGTGGCTTCGGAAATATTCTTGTGCGTGGTCACTGAGCGGCCGAGGAACACTTCTCCTTCGTTTTCGGCATACACCATCGTTCCCAGCGCCTCGGACATACCCCATTGCGTAACCATCTTGCGCGCCATATCGGTGGCACGCTCGAAATCGTTGGAAGCGCCTGTAGTCATCTGGTTCATGAACAGTTCTTCGGCGATGCGGCCGCCGAACAGCACTGCGATAGTGGACAGAATGCGATCCTTGTCCATGCTGTAGCGATCTTCCGAGGGCAACTGCATGGTCAGACCCAGTGCACGACCACGCGGAATAATGGTGACTTTATGCACCGGATCGGTCTTGGGCATCAACTTTGCCACCAGGGCATGGCCGGATTCGTGATACGCCGTATTGCGGCGCTCCTCTTCCGGCATGATCATGGACTTGCGTTCCGTGCCCATCATGATCTTGTCTTTGGCCGATTCGAAGTCATCCATCTCGACGAAGCGCTTGCTGCGTCGCGCGGCAAACAATGCCGCCTCGTTCACCAGATTGGCCAGGTCGGCGCCGGACATGCCGGGTGTGCCGCGCGCCAGAATGTCGGCTTTCACATCGGGTGCCACCGGCACCTTGCGCATATGCACCATAAGTATCTGCTCGCGACCGCGGATGTCCGGCAACGGCACCACCACCTGACGGTCGAAACGACCGGGACGCAGCAGTGCAGGGTCGAGCACATCGGGACGGTTGGTCGCAGCGATGACGATCACACCGCTTGCCCCTTCAAAACCATCCATTTCCACCAGCAAGGCGTTCAACGTTTGTTCGCGTTCGTCGTTACCGCCGCCCAGACCGGCGCCGCGCTGGCGGCCGACTGCGTCGATTTCATCGATGAATACGATACACGGCGATTGCTTCTTGGCCTGCTCGAACATGTCGCGCACGCGCGCAGCACCGACACCAACGAACATCTCGACGAAATCGGAACCGGAAATGGAAAAGAACGGCACCTTGGCTTCGCCCGCAATGGCTTTGGCCAGCAGCGTTTTACCGGTACCCGGGCTGCCCACCATCAGCACGCCGCGCGGGATGCGTCCGCCCAGGTTCTGAAATTTCGAAGGGTCGCGCAGGAAATCGACCAGTTCGGAGACATCTTCTTTGGCTTCGTCGCAACCTGCCACATCGGCGAAAGTCACGCGCTCCTTGGCATCATCCAGCATGCGGGCTTTGCTCTTGCCGAACGAGAAGGCGCCACCGCTCTTACCGCCCTGCATCTGACGCATGAAAAATATCCATACACCGATCAGCAACAGCATCGGGAACCAGGACACAAAAATATTCATCAGGAAAGATTGTTCTTCTTCCGGTTTAGCTTCGATTTCTACGCCGTTTTTCAGCAAGTCGGAAACCATCCAGATGTCGTTGGGGGCATAACTGGTAATACGCTTACCTTCGGTGGTAGTTGCCTTCAGCGTGCGCCCCTCAATGGTCACTTTCTCGATGCGTCCCGATTTCACTTCATTAAGGAATTGCGAATAATCCAGTCTCACTTGTACAGTCGATAACTGGCGCGCATTGAATTGGTTAAAGACGGTCATCAGCACCAAAGCCACAACCAGCCAGATTCCGACACTCTTGAATAAATTATTCACAACATGCCCCTTTATGAGCGATAAATCGAAGTTACATTAGACACTGTCCGCGACGATTACTCAAGCTTGGACAGCCCCACCAGATACTGTTCACTACTGCGATCACGCGAGGCTTTCGGCTTGCGCGTAACCACTCTGCCAAAATGGCTGCGTGCCAACTTCAGGAAGTCCTCGAAGCCCACTCCCTGAAACACTTTGACCAGAAATGAACCGCCCGGAGCCAAGTGTGTGACAGCAAAATCCAGAGCCAATTCAGCCAGATGCATGGCACGTGCCTGATCCGCCGAACTCACGCCACTTATATTGGGTGCCATATCGGAAATCACAAGGCCGATCTGGCGTCCTGCCAGTTTTTTTTCAAGTTGCGCCAACACGCTGTCCTCTCGGAAGTCTCCTTGAATAAACTCCACACGCGGCAACGGATCCAGCGGAAGCAGATCGAGAGCGAAGATGCGCCCCTGCTGGCCCAGTTTACCTGCCACCACCTGACACCAGCCGCCCGGCGCCGCCCCCAGATCCACCACCACCATACCGGGTTTGATGAGATGGTCGCGCTCGTCGATCTCCAGCAGCTTGTAGGCAGCCCGCGAGCGATAACCGTCCTTCTGCGCTTGCTGCACATAGGGGTCGTTGACATGCTCGCGCATCCATTGTTTACTGGTCTTTGAGGCTTTCATCGTTTAGAATCCGCGCCTTAAATCTGGAATGCCACACACCATGCTATCTCTCTCCGTTTCACAGCGCCGTGACCTCAAGGCGCGCGCGCATGCACTTGATCCTGTCGTCATCATCGGAAACGCCGGACTAACGCCTGCCGTTCTGGAAGAAATCGAACGCAGCCTGAAAAGCCACGGCCTGCTGAAAATTCGCGTAATGAGCGATGACCGGAAAGCGCGCGAGGCCATGCTGCAGGAGATTTGCGTACAGCTTAACGCGGGACCTGTGCAGCACATCGGCAAAGTACTGGTGATATATCGTCCGCTGGAAACACCTATTATCAAAGCCCCCAAACACCGTCGTGGCAAACCGCTCACCAAAAAACAGCTTGCCAGCAGGAGTTGATTTACGTGTAAATACAATAAGTTGTTGCGGTAATTGGTTTGCGCTTCATGCTTCAGATGTACTGCACTTCCACCACTTCATATTCGCGTATTCCACCCGGTGCTTGCACTTCGGCAATATCACCGCTCGATTTTCCGATCAAAGCGCGGGCAATCGGCGAACTGATTGAAATCTTGCGCTGTTTGATATCGGCCTCGTCGTCACCGACGATCTGGTACGTCACCACATCGCCATTGTCTGCATCTTCCAGAATTACTGTCGACCCGAACACGCAGCGTCCATCTGCGTTCAATGTTTTTGGATCGATAATCTGCGCGCTGCCCAGCTTGAATTCCAGTTCGACGATACGTCCTTCGACAAAAGACTGGCGCTCTTTGGCTGCCTCGTATTCGGCGTTTTCCGACAAGTCGCCCTGCGCGCGCGCTTCAGCGATGGCATTTATCACCGAAGGCCTGTCCACCGTCTTCAGGCGGTGCAATTCGCCGCGCAATAACTCGGCGCCGTTTACAGTCAATGGAACCTTACTCATCCTGATCCCCTTCTCTTTTATTTCTTGAATCGACGGTGCAGAAACTGCACGTCATAGACTTGCAACTCAATCAGATGCTGCATACCCAGACAGGCTGCCCGTGCCCCGGCAAGCGTCGTGTAGTACGTTACCCGGCCTTGCAGCGCCGCATGACGAATGGAATACGAATCGCGCATCACGGATGGACGGCTGTCGACCGTATTCACGATGAGGGCAACATCTCCATTCTTGATCATATCAACGATATGCGGGCGGCCCTCTGCCACTTTATTCACAACCTTCACTTCCACTCCGGATTCCGCAATGACCGATGCTGTGCCACGTGTAGCAAGTAGTGTGAATCCCAATTGATTCAAGGCTCGAGCGACTTCCACCGCACCGGCCTTGTCCTCTTCGCGCACGCTGATAAAGGCTTTTCCACCTTTTGGAAGCTTCACGCTGGCCGCCATTTGCGATTTAACAAAGGCTTCGGCAAAAGTCTCACCTACTCCCATGACTTCGCCGGTGGATTTCATCTCCGGCCCAAGGATGGTATCGACTCCGGGAAACTTGATAAAGGGGAACACCGCTTCTTTCACTGAATAATACGGCGGAATAACCTCTTTCTTTACACCCTGTTGTGCCAATGTTTGTCCGGCCATGCAACGCGCGGCAATCTTGGCCAGCGGCACACCGGTCGCCTTGGATACGAAGGGCACGGTACGCGATGCGCGGGGGTTCACTTCCAGCACATACACCGTCTCGCCCTGAATGGCGAACTGCACGTTCATCAGGCCGACTACATTGAGCTCTTTGGCCATCGCCACTGTCTGGCGGCGCAGTTCATTCTGCATTCTGATGGACAGCGAATGCGGCGGCAGCGAACAAGCCGAGTCGCCAGAGTGTACGCCAGCCTGTTCGATGTGTTCCATGATGCCGCCGATGATAACTTGAGCGCCATCGGACACTGCGTCCACATCGACCTCGATCGCATCATTCAGGAAGCGGTCGAGCAGAATCGGCATGCGCTCTGGATAGGTCTTTGACATTTCCTCGGCATCACGCATATAGCGCTCGAGATCGGGCTGCGCATGAATGATCTCCATGGCACGTCCGCCCAGAACGTTGGAAGGACGCATCACCAGCGGATAGCCGATCTCTTCTGCGCCGGCAACACCGTCCGCTACATTGCTCGCCGTGCGGTTGGGCGGCTGTTTCAATTCCAGTTTGCGCAGCATCGCCTGGAAACGCGCGCGATCTTCTGCGCAGTCGATCATATCCGGCGTGGTGCCGATGATGGGAACGCCATTTTTCTGCAAGCCATGAGCCAATGACAACGGTGTCTGGCCGCCGTATTGCACAATCACGCCGACAGGCTTCTCCACCGCCACCACTTCCAGCACATCTTCCAGTGTCAGTGGCTCGAAGTAAAGGCGATCCGAAGTGTCATAATCGGTCGAAACGGTCTCCGGGTTGCAATTGACCATGATGGTCTCGTAGCCGTCTTCGCGCATCGCCAATGCAGCATGCACGCAGCAATAGTCGAATTCGATGCCCTGGCCAATGCGGTTCGGTCCGCCGCCCAGCACCATGATTTTCTTGTTGTCAGTAGGCTGCGATTCGCATTCATCCTCGTAGGTCGAATACATATAGGCGGTATTGGTGGCAAATTCGGCAGCGCAGGTATCGACGCGTTTGAACACCGGACGTATATTCAATGCATGGCGGTAGGCGCGTACAGATGATCCCTGGATACCCAGCAAGGCTGCAATGCGTTCGTCGGCAAAACCACTGCGCTTCAAAACGCGCAATTCGTCCGCATCAAGACTTTCCAGTGTGCGGCCTGACAGCGCCTGTTCCTGTTTCACCAGATCGGCAATCTGTACCAGGAACCACGGATCGATCTTGCTGACGCTGAACACCTCCTCAACGCCCATGCCCAACCGGAAAGCATCGCTTACTGCCCAGATACGATCCGGACCGGGGTTGCCAAGTTCAGTAACGATTGCTTCACGGTCACTGAATTTTGTATCCAGCCCATTCACGCCCACCTCCAGGCCGCGCAAGGCTTTCTGGAACGATTCCTGAAAAGTACGGCCGATGGCCATGACCTCGCCCACAGACTTCATCTGTGTGGTCAGGCGGTCATTGGCTTGCGGGAATTTCTCGAAAGCAAAACGCGGAATCTTGGTGACGACATAGTCGATAGTCGGCTCGAACGATGCCGGGGTGCCGCTGCGACACGTTACCGCTGAGCGGCCGTTTGCGGGAGCAGCGGCTGGCCGACCCTCCCCGCAATCGGGCGCCTTTGGCACTAACGTGTCCGGATCGGTTCCGCCGGTGACCTCATTCTCCAGTTCGTCCAGCGTATAACCCACAGCAAGTTTTGCAGCCACTTTCGCAATCGGGAAACCAGTGGCCTTGGAAGCCAATGCTGACGAACGTGACACGCGTGGATTCATCTCAATTATCACCATGCGCCCGTCAACCGGGTTGATGGAGAACTGAACATTCGATCCGCCCGTCTCCACACCGATCTCACGCAGCACCGCCAGCGAGGCGTCGCGCATGATCTGGTATTCCTTGTCGGTCAGCGTCTGCGCCGGAGCAACGGTGATGGAATCGCCCGTATGCACACCCATCGGATCGAGGTTCTCGATGGAACAAATGATGATGCAGTTGTCGTTGCGATCACGTACGACCTCCATCTCGTATTCTTTCCAGCCGAGCAGCGACTCCTCGATCAGCAGTTCCCTGGTCGGGGAAGCTTCCAGGCCACGCTCGCAAATCGCCACGAACTCTTCGCGGTTGTAGGCAATACCGCCGCCGCTGCCGCCCATGGTGAATGAGGGACGAATGATGGCGGGAAAGCCCAGCGCCAGTTGCACCTGCAACGCTTCTTCCATGGAATGCGCAATGGCAGAACGTGCCGATGCCAACCCGATCCTGGTCATCGCCTGCTTGAACTTTTCACGGTCTTCGGCCTTATCGATGGCGTCACGCGATGCGCCTATCATCTCGAGGTTGTATTTCTCCAGTACGCCGTGCTTGGCCAGATCCAGCGCGCAGTTCAATGCAGTCTGTCCGCCCATGGTCGGCAGGATGGCGTCCGGCTTTTCCTTGGCGATGATCTTTTCCACCATCTGCCAGGTGATCGGTTCGATGTAAGTCGCATCCGCCATCTCGGGGTCGGTCATGATGGTGGCCGGATTCGAGTTCACCAGAATGACGCGGTAGCCTTCTTCCTTCAGCGCCTTGCAGGCCTGAGCGCCGGAATAATCGAACTCGCATGCCTGCCCGATGACGATAGGACCGGCGCCGATGATCAGAATGCTCTTGATGTCAGTACGCTTCGGCATTTACTGCTTCTCCATCATCGCCATGAAGCGATCGAACAACGGGGATACATCGTGCGGGCCGGGACTCGCTTCGGGGTGACCCTGAAAACAGAATGCGGGTTTGTCGGTCAGTTCGAAACCCTGCAACGAGCCATCGAACAGCGAGATATGGGTAACACGCGCATTTTCCGGCAACGTCGCCCCGTCCACCGCAAAACCATGGTTCTGGCTGGTGATCATCACGCGCATGTTTTCGGTATCCTGCACCGGATGGTTGGCGCCGTGATGGCCGAACTTCATCTTCAACGTTTTTGCACCCACTGCCAGACCCAGAATCTGGTGTCCCAGACAAATACCGAACAAAGGCATGCCGATTTCAAGGAGTTTTCGGGCGGCTTCGATCGCATAATCGCAAGGCTCGGGATCGCCGGGGCCGTTGGACAGGAATACGCCGTCCGGCTTCATTGCCAGCACATTGGTAACGCTGGTTTTGGCCGGAACCACAGTGACGCGGCAGCCGCGCTCGGCCAGCATGCGCAAGATGTTGCGTTTCACTCCGAAGTCGTAGGCCACGACATGGAAGGATTTGGGATTCGGGGTTTTGGATTTGGCCGCACCGCCTCCCCCCAAATCCGGAATCCCGGTTCCCGTATCCTGATAACCAACGCCCAGCTTCCACTCGCGCTGTGCCCATTCGTAGGATTTTTTGCACGTCACAACCTGCGCCAGGTCCATGCCAGCCAATCCGGCAAAACCCCGCGCAGCAGCCAGCGCCGCTTCCACGTCGTCGCCCGTGGCAATACAGCCACTCTGCGCGCCCCTGGTACGCAGGATGCGCGTCAACTTGCGCGTATCAATGCCGGCGATGGCAACTACATTGTTGGCTTTGAGGTATTCGGGCAGAGATTGTGTTGCGCGGAAATTGCTCACCGCCTGCGACAGATCGCGAATGACAAGGCCGCTGGCGAACACCTGGCTCGATTCCACATCTTCCGGATTGCAGCCGACGTTGCCGATATGCGGGTAAGTCAGCGTGACAATCTGCCTGCAATAGGACGGATCGGTGAGGATTTCCTGGTAGCCGGTCATGGCGGTGTTGAATACCACCTCGCCGACGCTGCTACCGGTAGCACCAATCGCAATTCCGCGAAACACTGTCCCATCGGCTAAAACTAGAATGGCAGGACTTGCTTGCGGCACCGGGGGCTCCCTGTAAACTGGACACAAATAAGCGGGAAGAACGTTGCGTTCATCCCGCCTTTGATTCGTAGCGCATTATAGCTGATCGGCACTGTTACTTCAACGCAGGCCACTCTTCCATTTGTTCATTGCCTGCGGGGCGGGATTGAATACAATGCGGATATGAGATTCGACGTCGACCTGCATCGTTACACCATCAAACTCCCCGACAGATTGACAGGGGGCAAACCGCTGGAAATGAGTGTGGTCGATTCCGGCGCGCATGAAGCGGCGCAGACCATGATCTTCATCCACGGTTTCGGCGGACGCGCGGCTTACTGGGAAAGCCAGCTCGAGCACTTTCAGGCTGATTACCGTGTGATCGCACTCGATCTGCGCGGCCATGGTTATACCGATGCGCCCACCGAAGCCGAAGGCGCACGATACGACGTTCCGGAACTGGCTGGCGATGTCGAAGCCGCACTGGAAGTCCTGCAAGTCCCGCCACGCTTCATCCTGGTCTGCCATTCCTTCGGCGGTGCGGTGTCATCATATTACCTGAAGAAATATCCTGAACGGGTTTCCTCGCTGGTCATCATCTCCTCGGCGGTCCGGTTCCGCCTGCGCTGGGCCGGGCGCATGTTATTGGGCATCCCTCCCATCATCCTGACCAGGATACGCAACATCCTGCCGTATGTAGGTTTCAATGCGGCGCGCATTTACCCTCCCGCCCATGTGGTGTATCTACAGAACAAAAACGGCCTGGCAGTATGGGATGGCACCGAATACCTGCGCAATATCAGAATCCCCAGCATGGTGATACTCGGGCAACGTGACATCCTGTTCTCTCAGACATCGTACAAGGAAGTCGCAAGACTGCTGCCCGATGTGGAAGAAGTGGTTATCCCGGTATCGGCGCACCAGGTGATGGTGGAAAGACCGGATGCGGTAAACCGCAGTATCGAACGCTTCCTGCATGCACAGACCGATCCGCTGGCCCTGCTGGAACACCGGACCCGCAAAAAGGCCCAGCGCCGCGCCGCGCTCAAGACCCTGGAAACAGAGCGTCCCTGGCTCAAGTTCTACGACATGCGCACGCCCTATCGTATCAAGCCGCCTACCGTCGCCCTGCCGCGCCTGCTGGAAGCAACGGCCCGCCGTTTTGCCCGGACACCCGCCGTGGATTACTTCGGCGGCAAGCTGGACTGGCGCACCATCGACCGTCTTGCCAACCGTTTCGCCCATGGTCTGCTGGCACTGCGCATCAAGCACGGAGAGCAGGTGATGCTGGCACTGCCGAACTCGCCGAACTGGATCGTCGCCTATTACGGCATATTGAAGATGGGTGCTGTCGCGGTACTGACAGATGCCGCTACCGACAAGGAAACGATGTTCGACCGCATCGCCGACACCGGAGCGGTCATGCTGATCACCTCCTCGGATCGATATCGCAGTCTGCGTTCCGACCTGCAAACCGACGCTCGAAATGCAAGCCTGCGCCGCGTGGTGTTCGCTTCACGCATGGATCACATGGGTAGACGCGAAAAGCTTAACTTCGCACTGCTGCACAACATCCAGGACGGACACTGGCTGCCCTGGTTCGTGCGTGACCATCGCTACGGCAAGCCGCACCGGCGCTATGTCAAATTCCAGCATGTGCTGGCGCGCGGCCGCAACTATTCACCCGAAGTGACCCTGTCGGTAGATGACGTGGCCGCCATCGTGTATTCATATGGACGCAGCGGGCCATCGCTGCCCATCCCCCTGACCCATCGCAACCTGGCCTCAAACGCATTGCAACTGCGCCACTGGCTACCCGAATCCCGCCCCGGCGCAGAACGTTTCCTGGCGCAACAACCCTTGTCCCTGGCCTATGGCCTCACCGGACTGCTGCATCTGGGCGTGTATCTGGGCGCGACCCTGATCCTGATACCGGAGACACATATCCCGCAGTTGCTGAAGACCATCAAGAAACTCCAGCCAACCTACTTCCCCACTACGCCGCACATCATCCAGCAACTGGCACTGGTGCAGGGCGTACGCAAATACGGATTGGCTTCGATACGCGTATGCGCAGTGGGCGGCGCGCCCTTGCCGCTGGAAATACGCGAAATGTTCGAGAAGCTCACGCGCGGCCGGCTGGTTGAAGCCTACGGACTGGCCGAGGCCTCGCCTGCCGTAATCGCGATGCCGTTGACCGGTCGCAGGCAAAGCGGCGTGGTCGGCCTGCCGCTGCCCGACACCGAAGCCAAAATCGTTGACCTGGATAGTGGCAGCACCGTCGAAGAGGAACAATTAGGAGAGCTCTGGGTACGCGGCCCGCAAGTATTCGCAGGATACGATGGGGCAGACAGTGAAAAAAGCTCAAGCGCCACCGCACGCATATTACGCGACGGCTGGCTGGCCACCGGCGACATCGCCAGCATGGATGAGTACGGCTTCTTTACCATCATCGAACGCAAGGAAAACATGCTGCTGCGCAACGGTCAGCGCGTTTTCCCGAGGCAAATTGAAGATACGTTGTACGAGCATCCTGCTATCGACCTGGCGCGGGTCATGCGAGAGAAAGACGATCAGGGCATCATCCGCCTGCGCGCGCTGGTAAAATTGCATCGCAATCTGGCGGCGACCGAAGAAGAATTGATGAAATATTGCGCCAAACGCTTGCACGCGGACTCGCTGCCGGACAGCATCGACATTGAACAACTCGATGATAATTACTGAGCAATTCCACAACCTTTCCTGAGTACGCCCACACCATGTTCGAAGTCATTGTTTTAGCCATCGCGCTCAGTATGGACGCTTTTGCCGTATCCATTGGACTGGGTTCCAAAGGCAATATCCGCGGGCTTGGATTAAAAGCCGGATTGTTTTTCGGAATCTTTCAGGCATTGATGCCCTTCATCGGTTTTCTGGGCGGCAAGGGTGTGCTGGACTGGGTCGAGAATTATGCCCACTGGATCGCTTTCGGTCTGCTGGCGCTGATCGGTACCAAGATGATCTATGAAAGCCTGCACGAAGGCATCGAAGAAAACCTAGCAACCGTCACCAACAAGATGATGTTACTGCTGGCCATCGCCACAAGCATCGACGCCATGGCCGCAGGATTCAGTCTGACGCTGCTGGAGGTAAATGCCTGCCTCGCCTGCCTCATCATCGGTGTAACGACATTCGTCTTCAGTTGGGCCGGCGTGCACATTGGCGAACGTAGCGGCACCTGGCTGGAGAGCAAAGCGGAAATGTTCGGAGGTGTAGTGCTGATCCTGATCGGGATCAAGATACTCGTACTTTAAGGTATCGGCTGCAAAGTCCGGATCTGAGGAACAAAAGTAAGCATTTCTGAAACAGCCAGCACTGACGAGGCGGCTGATTCAAAATGATGCAGGGGTAGTCCTGGCAGCTCAAACATTCCGCGCGGTTCGTGTTGCCACGACAACTATGCTTTCGGCGGGGGTTGTTCAATTTCCGCCGGGGATTGTTCAATTTCCGGAGATGCTTGCTCTGTTTCCGGTGGAATTTGTTTGCCATGCGCTTTGCGCGTTGCCAATATCAGCGCAGACGAACCCAACACCACCAGAATAGTCGCCCCGTTAAGATAACCCGGCAGTTCGAAAGATTCCTGCACTTTCAAAAACAGCAGCACCGTGATCAAACCACGGGGCGCAATCCACAACAGTTGCTCAGTGGCAACCGGGAGCGGCAGCAAGCGCAGCAGGGCAAAACGGCTTCCGAAGATGACCGCCAGCACCAGTATTGCAACAAGCCAGGACCAGGGAGAGACGAGATCGGATATGTCGGCCCAGTACCCCAGCAGCACAAAGAAAAAACCGCGCACAACAAAAGTCAGTTCCACCACCAGCGATTTGAATTCGGACAGGGTATCCGGGTACTTCTCATCGACCCAGTTCCGGAACGGCTTGAAACCGGTAACCAGTCCGGGTTTGTTCAACAGCAGTCCGAAAAACAACACCATGATCAATGGCGACAGATGCAACAATTTGCCAACGGCATACAAGGCGAACAACCCTGCCAGCAAAGGGATGAAACGTATATGCCCCTCCAGGCGCAGCAGTACAAGCATCAATGCAATGGCACAAAGTAAGGACAGCAGCAGCGAAAAAAAACCGCCCCCCAGCAACGAAAGCAGCGCGCCAGAGACGCTACCGTCCGAATTGAGCAGGGAAAAGAAAACCAGCACGCCGATAATGTCGGACATCGAGCTTTCGTAGACCACAAAATCGCGCCTGGCAGGCGGCAAAAAGCTGCTGCTGGGAATAGCCACCGCGCTGCTGATCACGGCAAACGGGGTTGCCACCAGCACCGCCTGTACTGTCGTGAAATGAAGCAGCACCTTAAGGGCGATAGCGAAAACGAACACACTCACGGTAAAACCTAAAACCGCGAGCGACAATGTACCGGCAATGAGGCTTGTGCGTTCGCGTCTGAATTCGATATCAAGCGCCCCTTCAAGCACAATGAGTACCAGACCGATAGTGCCCACAATGGGAACCAGCACACCAGACCAGGCAAGCTGGATGTCCAAAGCATCAAGCACAGGCCTTGCGATCAGACCGCTTACCACCAGCACAAGAACAGAAGGAATGTTCCTGTTTCGGCATAGATGCTCGATGCCAAAAACCGTGAGCAGAAACAGGGATGCTTTGAGAATAGCCGAATAAGCCATGATTTAGAAACCGACAGACAGGATTCGCCAAATGATAGCAGGAAGCTTTACATCGCTCATGACTATCATAAGCAACATCCTGAATCGCTATTTCAATCCTAATACGTCCTGCATATCGTACAGCCCAGTCTTGTTGGCCATGAGGAAGCGTGCGGCACGCAACGCGCCAAGCGCAAAAGTGCTACGGCTGCTGGCCTTGTGCGTGATCTCGATGCGCTCACCGGTGCCCGCATACAAAACGGTGTGGTCGCCAACAATATCGCCTCCGCGCACGGTGGCAAACCCTATTGTGGAAGGATCGCGTTCGCCGGTTTGACCTTCGCGCCCATACACTGCACATTTTTCCAGGTCACGCCCCAGCGTACGCGCGACAACTTCACCCATGCCCAGCGCTGTGCCGGAAGGAGAATCCATTTTGTGGCGATGGTGCGCTTCGATGATCTCAATGTCGTAGCCCTTGTCGAGCACGCGTGAAGCGGTCTCCAGCAGTTTGAACACCAGGTTGACACCCACACTCATATTGGGCGCGAACACGATGCCAATATCCTGCGCAGCTGCGCCGAGACTGGCTTTCTGCTGCGCATTCAGTCCGGTGGTGCCGACCACCATGTTGACTTTGTACTTACGGCAAATATCAAGATGCGCCATGGTACCTTCAGGACAGGTGAAATCCACCAGCACGTCCGCTCCTTTCAGTGCGTTCAAGTCAGAAATCACATTCCCATCGATATCCGCACCCAGCGCACGAATAGGCATTCCAATGTCCAGACTCTGACGCTCCAAAGCGGCATGCAGCTCCATATCACCGGTCTTTGCAAGGCATTCCAGCAACACCTTGCCCATACGCCCGGTACTTCCGGCGATGGCGATTTTAATTTTTGCCATTGCTTTTCTCCTCAGCATCCGGGCCAGAGGCTTTCAGCGGGGTGGCATCATCGATACGGGACAGTCTACCCTTCTTGAAAAACAGGGTGAGACGCTGGTTCTCTACGATCTTGCCATCCTGCTCCAGTCTGTAGACGTAATCCCAACGGCCAGCATGAAAGGGATCAGCGACAAGCGGCGCACCGAGCACTGCCCTGACCCGCGATTGCGTCATGCCAAGCCTGAGCTTGGCACGCATGTCCTGCGTGATGAGATTACCCTGCCGTATTTCGACCTTGTAAGGCGAAAGCGTGGGCAGGGAGCATGAAGCAAGCAACACTGAAACAAGAAGGAGTTGAATACGCATTTGAACAGAATTATCACAAAACAGACGATATGATACCTCAACCCCCGCCCTCAGTTCCTTCCTAAGTGGGAAAGGGAGGATAAATCCAACAACTCGGCAGCATGCTTGCGCGTGGTCTCGGTGATCTTTACCCCGCCCAGCATGCGCGCTATCTCTTCAATCCGCTCTGTTTCGCCCAATACGCTGATGCTGCTCAGGGTCTTGCCGGCATGTGAAGCCTTGCTCACCTGCCATTGCGCGTCGGCCTGCGCCGCCACTTGCGGCAGGTGAGTGACGCACATCACCTGATGGCGTTTGCCCAATTGCCTGAGCAGACTGCCGACAATCTCTGCCACACGCCCGCCAATACCGCTGTCCACCTCGTCGAAGATCAGCGTCGGCACGGAGGCAGCGCGGCTGGCAGCGACCTGGACCGCCAGGCTGATGCGCGACAATTCGCCGCCGGACGCAACCTTGGCCAGACTGCGCAAGGGCGTGCCCTGGTTGGCCGCTACCTGGAATTCCACCACTTCCAGCCCATTTACATTGCCTTCGTTCAACGGCAGCAGGGCAACGGAGAACTGCCCGCCCTGCATCGCCAAGGTCTGCATGGCGGCCGTGATTTCGGCAGACAGGGTTTCTGCCGCTGTAATGCGCTCCTCGCTCAATTTTCTTGCCGCATCCAGATAGACGCCGCGCGCAGCTTCGTCCTGTTTGGCCAGTTCCGCCAGATCGGCACTGCTGCCCAATTCGTCCAGACGGGCGACGATACCCGCCAATACTTCCGGCAATTGTTCCGGCGGCACCCGATTCTTGCGTGCGGCTTCCACCACGTCCGCCATGCGTTGCTCCTGCTGGCGCAGTTGCTGCGGATCGGTATCCAGTTTTTGCTGGTAATGGCGCAAGGCGTATACAGCTTCCTGCACTTCATTCTGTGCACTCTCCAGCATGGTCAGCGTATCCTGTAGCCCGGCATCGAATTCCAGCCCACTACGCAAACGCGTCGTCAACGCATTGAGTTGTGCCAGACAGGCAGTGTCAGAATCGGATAACACCTCCATGCCGAACTGAGCCGTTTCCAGCAGACTGGCCGCATGCGACAGACGCGCATGGTCGGCTTGCAATGCCTCCCACTCGGCTGCGGCAAAATTCAGCGTTTCCAGTTCGCGGCGCTGAAACAATAACAGGTCGCGCTCGGCAGCCACCGCCTCGGCGTTCTGCTCCAGCTGCAGGCGCTGACGGTGCAGCGTCTGCCAAGCTTTGAACGCGTTGGCCACTTCTTCCGTCAATTTGCCCAGTCCTGCATGGTCATCCAGCAGGTCGCGCTGCGCATCGGGACGCAACAGCGATTGATGCGCATGCTGTCCATGAATGTCGATCAGATATTCTCCCGCGTCACGCAACTGTTGCAATGTTGCGCTACGGCCGTTGATGAATCCACGGGAGCGTCCGCTGGCATCCAGCGTACGGCGCAACAGGCACACGCCTTCATCGCCTTCCAGTGCCTGTTCGCGCAGCCAGGCCTGCACAAGCGGCAAGCCGGAAATTTCAAACTCAGCGGCAATATCGGTCTTCTCGCAACCGGCACGCACCATGCCAGCATCGCCACGCTCGCCAAGCGCCAGTGACAATGCGTCAATCAGGATGGACTTGCCCGCGCCGGTCTCGCCGGTCAGTGCAGTAAAGCCG
>JBNKBO010000009.1:0-32132 GCA_050287265.1 Sideroxydans sp.
GTCGAGCAAGTTTGGCTCGTTGGCATTCTGGCCGAGATTGGTGCGACGGATCGCCACCGTGACAATCTCGGCCCCGCTTGCATCCAGCGCAGCGCGCGTTTCAGTGAAGTCCTTGTATTTGCCGGTGCCGACCAGCAGACGCGAAGTGTAGTTTTTGCCGGCAATGACGAATTGATCTTTCATATATTGTTCCTGATGGTTGGCTCAACCGCCGCCGACAGCGACGACGATTTCCAGTTTGTCGTCTTGCGACAGGTATTGGGTAGCAAACGTGCTGCGTGGCACGATTACGCCGTTGCGTTCCAGCGCAATGCGCTTACCGGACAGCCCCATTTCTTCAATGAGCATGGCAAGACTGACAGGTTGCTGGAATTGGCGTTGTTCGCCGTTGATGCTGACGGTAATCACAGTTGAGGCTCGTGTTAGAATTTATATTACATTTT
Source organism: Sideroxydans sp. (assembly GCA_050287265.1). Lineage (GTDB taxonomy): Bacteria > Pseudomonadota > Gammaproteobacteria > Burkholderiales > Gallionellaceae > Sideroxyarcus. The sequence continues at coordinate 444 of JBNKBO010000009.1, forward strand.
ACACCAAGCGGGTGTAGCTCAATGGTAGAGCAGAAGCTTCCCAAGCTTACGACGACGGTTCGATCCCGTTCACCCGCTCCAGAAGTTTCTCAATATTTTTCCGTCCATTCGCATCTATCGAACATTTCTTCAGTAATTACGCATTGTGAGCGGTCATTCCGACAATGCCAGTAGGGTATGGCAAGAATGGAACTGCTTATTGGGTGAGCAAAGATATCAGTCTGCCTGACGGAGACAGGAATAAACAGCGACGAGACGGGTGTCGCCTCGTGCAGATATGCCAGTCAGGCAGGTTATCGCCAGATATGGATATCCAAAGTCAGAGGCGCAACAGCCGATCCACAACCAGAGCAGTGAACAACAGTGTCAAATAGATGATGGAGTACCGGAACATTTTTCGCGACACGATATCGTCATAGTGCTGATTCAATCTGACGGCATAACTCAGAAATATGGTATTCAATACCAGTACTGCGGCCTTGTACCATATGCCACTGAGGCCAACCCAAACAGGCATAAATGTAGCTGGGATCAGTAAAACGGTATAGACAAGGATATGACGGCAGGTAACTTCCACGCCGTGAGTTACTGGCAACATGGGCAGGGAGGCACGAGCGTATTCTTCGCGCTTGTAGCAGGCAAGCGCCCAGAAGTGCGGTGGTGTCCACAGGAAGATGATCAGAAATAATGAGAAAGCCTCAATGCCGACTGAGTTGGTCATTGCCGCCCAGCCAAGTACGGGCGGCATCGCGCCGGCTGCGCCGCCAATGACAATATTCATCGGCGTTGAAGGTTTCAACACCACGGTATAGATGATTGCGTAACCAAAGAATGTTGCCAGCGTCAGCCACATTGTAAGATCGTTGACTCGAGTATGCAGAATCCAGAGTCCAATGCTGCCGATCAGTGTTGCCATGGTTAATGTTTCGACCGTGGAAATGGAGCCGCTTGCCGTAGCTCTGGCTTGCGTCCGCGTCATTAATGCATCGCTGACACGTTCGACCAGACAATTGATTGCTGCTGCTGCGCCTGCTACAAAGGCGATACCCAGCGAAGCGAAGAAGAAGCGAGCCGGATATTCCATGCTCGGATCGGCCATCAACATGCCTATCATGGCCGTAAACACGATCAGGCTATTTACTCGCGGCTTACACAGATAGAAAAAGGATGCCAGCCGCTTTCCTGAATTCAAAATACTGCTATCTCCCATTGAGCTGCTGCTTAAATTTTTACTATCGCTCATATCAATAAACTCCCGCCTAATTATTCTTGTTTTTTCTTAAATTATCCTAATGAACCAGAGTGGCAATATATTCGGAGACCGCCGCTATGTCACTATCGTCAAGATGACGGGCGACATTGTACATGACCCGGCCGCGATCATTGGTTCGACTACCATTCCGAAATGCCTTGAGTTGCATGGACACATAACGGGCATGCTGGCCACCGATGGCCGGCGCCAATATTGCCGGAGCAATTTTGTAGGTTTTTGGCCAATCGCGTTGGCCATCCCCATTCTTCCTGTGGCAACCAACGCATGCAGTCACCGGGGCTGGGCGGCCCCTTCCCCTCAGGTACAGATTCTCTCCGCGCGAAAGCTGGATATTGTCGTGAGCGACATTCGGCTTGACGCGTTGTGCAGCAAAAAAAGCAGCTATGCTGGCGATATCCACGTCGGCAACATTTTGCGCCTGAGGTGACATCTGTCCGTTTCTGCGCCGACCGGATTTATAATCATGTAATTGTTTAGTGATGTACTCGGGCATCTGACCCGCGATTTTGGGAATCTGTTCTGCCAGCGATGGAAGCTCGGGGCTATTGCCATCGGATCCGTGACAACCCATGCAGGCCACGGCTGGTAAGGCTTCAGGGTTGAGCGTGCCACCCATTGCCACTCCGGCTATGGTCAGCAACATACCAGCAAGGAAATGACGGGTTTTAATAAATAGAAAAGAAATAACAAGTGGAATTGACATGCGCGAATTATATGCGACATAATGCCGCAGTATGTTCGCTTTCCTCGAAAAGGCGATCGAATTAATTTATAAAAATAAAAAAGCACCCAATTTTTTACAAGAGACAATCTTTCACGAAACAATGGAATCTATGAATCAGAAATATCTGATAAATTACCGCTGAGTTGCAAACCGAGTGTTACATTAAACTAGCCTATAGGGGAGGTGTTAGATGAGTTACGATGCAGCAGCAGTTCACCATGATGACCATGCTTGGGGTACAAGCGCATGGCCACTTGTTATTAGTCTTGGCATTCTGGCGCTTTGCTGTGCCTTTATGCTCATGTTTGTCTATGGACTTGCAATGGAGGCAGTCATTGCGCTTGGCTTGGGCTTGCCGTTGGTCATCGGCGGCATCGCCGGCTGGACCAGCGAGGCCATGGGCGGAGGCGAAGGTCTTTCATTCGCTTGTATGGGATGGTTCATCCTCGCCGAGGCTATGATCTTCCTGTCCCTCTTTATCGCTTATTGGTTCGGGCGGTTGGAGGCTCCGATGTGGCCATTGCCGGGCAGCGTTCCGTTGCCGAAGCTTATTCCGATTATCATGACGCTAACACTGGTTACCTCGTCTCTGACCATTCATAAGGTTGAGCATTACGTCAAAGTCGGCAACAGTGGCGGCGCCACGATGTGGCTGCTTGTCACGATTGTGCTGGGCGCAGCCTTCCTTGGCATGTCCGGTTACGAATGGACCCATCTGATCGAAGAGGGTTTTACAATCAGCACCAATCTGTTTGGCTCGGTCTTCTTCGGAATTACCGGCATGCACGGATCGCACGTGTTGGTCGGTCTCAGTATTTTCCTTGCAGGTCTTATCCCGGTTATGAGGGGCAACATGTCAGTGGGCTTCTGGCGTACTGCAGGCCTTTACTGGCACTTCGTGGATATTATCTGGTTCTTCGTCGTTTCCCAGGTTTATTTCTGGTAACGGCAATATGCTTCTTCGTTGTTTCGCGAGTCTGTTACTGCTAGCGGCGTCCGCCATGTCGGCTTGTGCGGTGAGTATGCCGCCGAGTTCTACCACGGTGGACGCAGCAATAACGCAGATAGATGAGGCTCGTTTTCTGGGTGCCCAGCTTCGTGCTGATACGCTACTCACTGACAGCGAAGGGCGGGATTTTGCGCTCGGTGACATGCTCGGCAAGCCGGTGATTCTGTTGTTGTCGTATTACGGCTGCGACGGTACTTGCCCGACAATGAACAACGAGTTGGCCAAAGTTCTCACCGAGGTAGAGCGATTTCGGCTCGGCAAGGATTACCGGGTACTGACGGTTTCCTTCGATACCAAAGATTCGGCGCAGTCAGCGGCGAGTTTTCAGGCCAAGACGGACGGAGTGCCCGAGTCGATGCGAGAGGGTTGGCGATATGCTGTTCTTAAGGATAGAGACGTCACCAGGTTTACCAGTGAATTCGGTTACAGATTTTTCTGGTCAGATGCGGCACGGGCGTTTATGCACCCGAACGCGCTTATATTCCTGACACCGAAAGGACGAGTGGCGCGTTACATCTACGGAACACGCATGGACGCAAGGAATGTGCAATTGGCGTTGACAGACGCTGACTGGGATCGCATCTCGAATTCGGTCGCAGTGTTTGATTTGCTGACTGGCTCCTGCTTCAGTTACAACTATGCTGAAGGCAAGTACCAGCCGAACTATGCACAATTGATAGGGATCGGGTCATTCCTGTTTGGTTTGGCTTTGATGGGTTATGGAGCATTGGTTTATCATAGAGGAAGAAAAGGGAGGGCACATGTTGCATAAGTACAAGTACAGCAGACTGTGGGCGGGCATTGCCGCCATGGCCGCAGCGGGTTCCGCAATGGCCAGTAAATACATTCCAACGACGGATGATGGGGCAGCGATTGCCGATCCGGCCAAGGGATGGGATGACCTTTGGGCGGTAGTGCTGGAGGACATTACGATAATGGGGGTGATTTTCGCGATAGTTTGCGCCTGGTTGATCTTGAAATATCGTCGTCGTCCTGGGGTTGAGGGCGGTGGATACAACAAACTGACACATGGTGGCGCTCTTGCCTGGTTCCTCATTCCAATGTTCGTTTTCATGGCGGATGACTTGTTTCTTGCTGCCAGAGGCTGGCAGTTGTGGAATGATCAGCGCACCGTGCCTGCTGATCGGCTTGAGATCAAGCTCGAGTCTGGCATGTACAGCTGGGATTACACCTATCCGAATGGTGTGACCACCCAGGGTGAATTGAAAGTTCCTGCCGGCAAGCCTGTGCTGTTGCGCATGACGAGCCGCGATGTGATACACAATCACTACCTGCCGGATTTCAGGATCAAGGAAGACTCGATGCCGGGACGGATCACCTACCTTTGGTTCTATCCGCAAAAGCCTGGTACACACCTGGTTACCTGCAATGAATACTGTGGCGCTGGGCACGCGATGATGTCTGGTCAAGTTGTTGTGTTGCCGCCGGAGGAATACAACGCATGGTATGAACAAGAAGGTGCCAAGATGAAGGCTGCCGCTCTAGTCAATCCGTCAGGAGAAGCAGCTTCGGCTGCGGCGCCTGGACAAGATATGCCAGTTTAAGGGGGGGAAGAAACATGAATCTTAAAGAATGGATTTTTACAACTGACCACAAGCGAGTGGGCATTCTGTACCTGATTGGGTCGATTGCTGCTTTTGTGGTAGCAGGCATCATGGCTTTGCTGATGCGTATAGAGCTGACAACGCTTGGGCCCACGATTACCGATAATCCGACGATGTACAACGTCTGGTTGTATGCCCATGGCGCGGTCATGATTTTGGGCTTCCAGATACCGGCGCTGACGGGTTTTGCCGCTAACTTTGGCGTTCCGCTGTTGATTGGCGCCAAAGACGTGGCATTCCCGCGTTTGAATGCGTTCTCAGTCTGGCTGTTCTTCATGGGTGTGATTCTGGCCTTGCTGACTTTCGTCATTCCGGATCCTCCCGATGTCATGTGGACCGGCTACCCGCCGTACGCGGTTCTTACTTCGGGTAACACCGCACTCTATACGTTTACGGTGCTGTTGATCGGTTTCGCGTCGATTATCGCCGGGATCAACTTCGTAACGACAATCACCTACATGCGCGCCAAAGGCATGGGCTGGAACCAGCTTAATTTCTTTGTCTGGACCATCCTGGGCTCTTTTGCCATGCAGTTGGTGTACGTTCCGGTGCTCGGTACGGCTGTGATACTGCTCAGCTTCGACAAGTATCTGGGCACACACTTCTTCGATCCGACCATGGGTGGTGACGTGTTGACGTACCAGAACCTGTTCTGGTTCTATTCGCACCCAGCCGTGTATGTGATCTTCCTGCCGTTCATGGGTCTCATGATGGACATCTTCGCGACCTTTGCCAAAAACCCGATCTTTAACTACAAGGTTGCTGTTTACGGCGGTGTGTGGGGAATTGTTCTTATTTCCGGCGAAGTCTGGATCCATCACCTTTATGTTACGGGCATGCCCGACTGGCTGCGTATCGGTCAGATGGTGACGACACTGCTGATCTCCGTACCGGTTGGTTTGATAACCATCAGCCTGATCGGAACGCTTTACAAGGGATCAATCACTTTCGAAACGCCCATGCTCTACGCACTGGGAACGACGTTCCTGTTCCTGGTTGGTGGACTTACCGGCATTCCGCTGGCGATTACTTCACTGACGGTCAACCTTTCCGAAACGTATTACGTGGTCGGTCACTTCCACTACGTGATGGCGGTCGCGGGCACGCTGGCGATTTTCTCCGGGGTATACTACTGGTTCCCGAAGATCACCGGACGCCTGGCCAACGAGCGTTGGGGTCATATCGGCTTCTGGTTCACGTTCATCGGCGCCAACATCATCTTCTGGACCATGATGGACCTGGGTGTACGGACAGGCCTGTCACGCCGTTACTATGACTGGCAGCAGTGGAAAGATGTGCCGGGAATGGCGGATCAGCAGCAACTCATGACGATCGGGGCTATCATTATCGCCATCGGTTTTGTTATCACGCTGCTGAACTGGCTCCTCGGTGCGATCAATGGCGAGAAATCGTCTGACAATCCATGGGGTTCTGCATCCCTGGAATGGACGACCGCTTCGCCACCGCCGCATGGCAACTGGCCGACTCCTCCTGTGGTGTCTGCCGATTGGACTCCTTACAACTACAGCCCACGCAAGGGATAAACTGTAGTTACACAGGTAGTTTGCAATAAAATAGGGCACCGGCTGGTGCCCTATTCACGTGGATGAAACAAATAATGAACGATTTAGCTAAAGGTTTGGACCGCGGCCCCATATTTTGGGCGCTAGCGGTTATCTGTACTATGTTCGCCATCTGGTTCGGCTTCCGTTTTGCCGGCGAACAACGCTACTACAATACCGACTGGTGGCAATCCAGACGCCCGATCATGTTCACTTCGGCACCGCAGACCGCGCAGCCTGTCGAAGTTCGCAACGAATGGCGCAATGCGCTGACTGTCGTACAAACCGAAAAAGGGCTCTATTTTCTTAGCGGCACGAAGTATGTGCCATCGGCCGGGACGAAAGTGGTCGTTGAGGCCAACGATCATTGGGAGTTGTATCTGTGTTTTGACGATGGCAAGCGCTGCATGACCATCCACTCGTTCTGTGCCGGTGCAGTCTGGCCAAATGTCAAACGCGACGACAAAGGATATGCCCAGAACTGCTATGCACCCTATACCGGCAAGCGTTCAGCGGAGGAAATAAAGAAACCGCCATCACCGACATATCCGCCTCAGGGCAAGCGGCCCGGCAAGCAATTCAAACAGTTGGCGCCCGCGTACGGAATGTCGCATCCGAGCGAGTGGGCTTCCCTGATGGGATTGCCTGTTCCAGTCGAACAACCAACGCCGTCTAAACCATGAGCAAGGGCAACTGGGGCAAGCTGGTACTGGTTGGGTTGTTGCTTGGAATTCTGGGTGGGATATTTGTGCTGCGTACGCTGAGCAGCGGACCAACACCTGCCTTGCCTCCTGAGGGGAGCAGGCTCTCGGCTACAGTAGTCAACGATGAGCAGCCATTGCCCGCCTTTTCCCTGACGCGGGCAGGATCACCGCTTACCAATGACGATCTCCTTGGACATTGGTCATTGATGTTCTTTGGCTATACCCACTGCCCGGATGTCTGCCTGACAAGTCTTGCAGCGATGAAAAACATGCGCGATCGTTTGCAGGAAGCGGGAGTGGTTCCGCCCCAAGTTATTTTTATTTCCGTGGATGCTGTCCGCGATACGCCTGCGCATCTGGCAGAATTTGTCAGCTTCTTTGATCCATCCTTCATCGGTGCAACAGGTAAGGATGCTGCTCTTGCTCCACTGGTCAAGAATCTCGGTATCTATTACCAACGCGTAGAAGGTAAGGAAAAGGATAGCTACACCATGGATCACACATCTTCAGCCTTCCTGGTGGACCCTAAAGGAAGACTAAAAGCCGTGTTCTCCTGGCCGCACGATCCGCAAGCGATGGCGGCAGATTACCCGAAAATCATCGCATACTGATCCCGACCAAATATTTTCAGTACGAGACCGTATACGGTACGGAATATGATTCATTAACTATCGAGAAATACAATGATTGAAATCGCACAAGGATCTCCCAGAAAGCTCGCCAGGGCATGGTTGTGGCTGGGGGTTATGGCTCTGATTGGAGCAGGCCTCCTCGCTATCCTGCTGGTACTATCGCGTACGCCGGGCATTCAGGATATTTTCCCGCTTAAGGAGTTTTTCCGAGCAGCACTTGTAGTGCATGTGGATCTTTCGGTGGCTATCTGGTTCATGGCTTTCGCCGCAGTAATCTGGAGTGCCGCCGGGGGTATCGGCCTGGCGTGGATGGGCTGGATGGGTTTCACGCTGGCGACAGCGGGTACAGTACTGATGACCGTCTCGCCTTTTTTCCCCGATGCCAAGCCGTTGCTTAACAATTACATTCCGATGTTGCAACAGCCTGTCTTCTATGCAAGCCTGTGGTTATGCGTCGTTGGCTTTGGCCTCGCAGTGGTGCGCGCACTGTTGACGACATGGTCATCGCGGCCTGCAGCGGAGCCGTTAAGGTTGGGTGCTTTTATTGGTGCTGTTGCTGGCGCCTTTGCTCTGATCGCTTTCCTCTGGTCATGGTTTACAGTACCGGCCAGTACTGGCCAGGCCTATTTCGAAATGGTGTTCTGGGGCGGGGGACATGTGCTGCAATATCAGCATTCGCTGCTGATGGCAGTAGCCTGGCTGTGGCTCGCAGAATATCTCGGCGCCAAGCCGGTAGTATCTTCATCCGTGCTGTCGGCGCTATTCGCCATAGCTGCGCTTCCTTTAATTGCTGCGCCTGTCATTTACCTGGGATGGGAAGCTGATTCGCCGCTGCACATGATCTACTTCGCTTCACTCATGAAGTGGGGCCATCCCGCCATGGGTATGCTGATCCTGGTGGCCCTGGTAGGGTTATGGCGCGTGGTTTCGGTCGAACACCCGGCGAAATCGGCTTTTGTTGCGTCATTTGTACTCTTTGCCACCGGGGGCGTGCTCGGTTACATGATCAGTGGTGTCAATGTTGTCATTCCCGCCCATTACCACGGTTCAATCGTCGGCGTAACGCTGGCCTTCATGGGGCTTACTTATGCATTGCTGCCACAACTGGGTTTTCGTGCAGTTGAGGGTCGCATGGCGCGCTTGCAGCCATACATTTATGGTGCTGGCCAGCTCATGCACGTGGCTGGCCTTGCCTGGTCGGGCGGATACGGCGTGCAGCGCAAGGTTGCCGGCGCCGATCAGATGCTGACGACATTGCCGCAGAAGATTGGCATGGGCATGATGGGTCTGGGTGGATTGATTGCCATCATCGGCGGTCTGCTATTCGTGGTCGTGTGCCTGAGAGCAATGTGGCCTCGCCAGAAGTGAAACACGTACCGCTCTCACTTCAGACGCTGCTGATAGCGATAGTGGTTTTGGGGGTGGGTGCCTATCTCCTGCTGCGTGGACCGGGGGAAAGCCTGTCGACACTTCGAGTTAACAAACAGAATCTGGAGGCGCTGTATGCAACAGCGTTGCCAGATCTGGATGGTCGTATCCAGCCGCTCAAGCAATGGCGCGGCAAGGTGCTTGTCGTCAATTATTGGGCCACCTGGTGCGCCCCATGCCGTGACGAAATGCCGATGCTTTCGTCACTGCAAACCCGCTTTGCGGCGCGCGGCGTTCAGTTTGTAGGCATCGCTAACGACGAGGCCGGCAAGGTACGCGAGTTTGCGAAGCATACGCCGGTTACGTACCCGCTGTTGATAGGCAATTTCGATGATTTCGGTATTACAGTCGATCTCGGCAATACGGCGATGGGTCTGCCGTTTACTGTTGTACTTGATCGTGAGGGCAAGTTGCAGGAGGCAACGCTTGGCCGTGCACATGAGGAGGCGCTGGTTCGTCTGCTCGAAGGGCTGGTACAGGATAAATAAACGTTTTGCGGCTTCAATAGTATTTTCTACACAAAGGTGCCGGAGGAGTGCCGGAGATGACCGGAACAGAGGAAATTTAGCATGCTGATTCAACTCGCCCTCACGGGAATGATCGTCGCGCTGCTACCACTTGCTGTCGTGTGGGTGTCAAACGATCCTGACAAATACCGCAAGCTGATATGGATCACGACATTCCTTGTATTTGATCTGATCATGTTCGGGGCATTTACACGATTGACGGATTCCGGCCTTGGATGTCCGGATTGGCCCGGCTGCTACGGACAGGCAAACCCGGTGCAGGCGCACGCGGACATCAGCGCGGCAGAAGCCGCCATGCCGACGGGGCCGGTAACAGTCGTCAAAGCATGGATAGAAATGATCCATCGCTATTTTGCGATGGGCATCGGTGTGCTCATCATTGCAACAATGACAATCTCCTGGCGTAAATGGCTGCAGTCGAAGCGCACGGACTGGAAGTTTTCGCCTGTGTTTCCAACCCTGATATTTGCATTCGTTTGCCTGCAGGGTGCTTTTGGGGCATGGACGGTTACTATGCTGCTGAAACCGGTTATTGTGACGATTCATTTGTTGCTGGGCATGTTATTGCTCGCGATGTTGGCCTGGTTTGGTGCACGTCAAAGCAACTACCCTTCCACATCGGAATCTGCCTCGACTTTGCGTATTCCAGCTGCATTGGCTATTGCGCTACTGCTGATTCAAATCTGTTTTGGGGGATGGGTCAGCACCAACTATGCAGCACTGGCTTGCACGGATTTTCCGATGTGCAGTGGTACATACATGCCGCCGATGGATTTCGCCAACGGTTTCACCCTGTGGCGCGATTTGGGAATGACGGCCAGCGGGGAATACCTGCCCCTTGATGCCTTGACTGCGATCCACTGGACACATCGCAATTTTGCCTACATTGTGGCCGCGTTGATCGCTTGGGTGGGGTATCGTGCCATGGAAAAAAACAGTTTGCGCAAGACTGCGCGCTGGCTACTAATCATGCTCGTGCTGCAATTAGCCATCGGCATCGCCAATATCTTCCTGCAACTTCCTCTTGCGCTCGCCGTTTTGCATAATGGCGGGGCAGCGCTGCTTTTGCTGCTGCTGGTTATCCTGAATTACAGAATTCGCAACTAGCCGTAACACATGCAGTGCATCAAGCTTTTCAGCCGGGAGCAGGCTGCCAGCACGAATATTTGACATATCGACATGCGCCGATTTCAGTCGAAATACCAGTTTGTAAACAATATGTTAATAGCTGACGTGCAATTCAGCCTGGAAGAATACACTAGAAGAATGACTTGTAAATCAGAAAACTGAAGAAAAGAGACTGGCTCAGAAATCCCGCCGCGCCGATCATTGCAACAGGTTTTCCGCCATGCTTCAGCTTCGCCATTCCCCAGAAAATTGCAATCGGACCTGTGATTACGCCGATAATGGGCATGAACGAAACTGCGGCTATAAAAAATGGAAGCGGCCCAATCCCTTCTGCGACAGGTTCGCTGTCGGATTCCAAAGCATTGTCAGGGTTATCGGTGTTCAAAAGGATTGCTTATGCGTTATTGCGGAGGCGCGCAGTATACACGAGAACTCCTGCACACGCCGATCTTGTTTCGGGTTGTATGTTGATTAACATGCTGAAACTACAGAATAAATATCAGGTGTTATTTTGGAGAACCATCGCAATGAGACGGCGTGCAGCGATTCTGATGAATGCGTAAGAATAGTATCAGATGCAGCCGACAAAGCTACGCAGACGCAGCATATCCATGATCTCAACTTCACGCACCCTTACGTTGAGCAAGCCATGCTCCTGAAAGTGTGAGAACGTACGACTGACTGTTTCCAACTTCAGCCCGAGATAACTGCCGATTTCCTGACGGGTCATGCGCAGCAGGAAGGCATTGGGTGAGTAGCCGCGGATACTGAAACGCTGCGACAGATTGAGCAGGAAAGCCGCCAGGCGCTCTTCGGCGCGCATGGAGCCAAGCAGCATCATGATGCCCTGATCGCGTACGATCTCGCGGCTCATGATCTTGTGAAGATGACGTTGCAAAACCGGCACATCACGGCTCAGCTCTTCCAGGAGATTGAACGGTATTTCGCAGATTTCACTGTCGTCCAGGGCAATCGCATCGCAGGTATGTGCGTCCGAGCTGATCGCGTCCATTCCGATGATTTCCCCGGGCATCTGGAAGCCGGTAACCTGTTCGCGCCCGTCCTCATGCAGCACCTGCGTTTTGAAGAACCCGTTACGGATGGCATATAGCGCGTGGAAGGGTTCCCCGCTGCGAAACAGGTATTCACCGCGCCTGAAGCTGCGTTTCAGGCTGGTCAAGGTGTCAAGACGCCGCATCTGAGCGGCGTCCAGATCGACTGGAAGACACAGTTCGCGCAGGTTGCAGCTTGAACAGGCGATGTGCAGGGTTAAATTGTTTAAAGCGTTTTGCACTTATTGCTTATATGGTTATTGCTGAATGCGGGGAGGGAATATGACACGGTTTTTGACCTATATCAAACGCATTTTGCGGTATGCTGGCACATTCTGGTAACCGATTAAAGAGAGTAGATAGTCAAGTCATGTCAGCCAATAAAGAAATTAGCTCGCAACTGGAGGTCGATCTGGACCTGATTCGCCGCCTGGACAAGAACGGTCCCCGATATACCTCCTACCCTACTGCAGATCGCTTTGTCGAAGCATTTAACGCCGAAACTTACGCTCAATGGGTGGACAAACGCGAGGTGGGTGGCGTCAGCCGCCCGCTGTCGCTGTATGTTCACATCCCGTTCTGCAATACCCTGTGTTTCTACTGTGCCTGCAACAAGGTGGTTACCAAGGATTTCAGCAAAGCCGATCAATATGTGCGCTATCTCATCAAGGAAATCGAGATGCAAGCCTCGCTGCTGGGCGAATCCCGGCGTCTTGAGCAACTGCATTTTGGTGGTGGAACGCCTACATTCCTGAGTGACGACGAATTGCGTGCAGTGATGGGCGCGATCGGCAAGAATTTCGAATTGGTAAAAGACGGGGAATATTCCATCGAAATCGATCCGCGCAAAGTGAGCGATGCAACTGTCGCGCTTCTGGGCGAATTGGGCTTCAACCGTATCAGCATCGGTGTGCAGGATTTTGATCCGGCCGTGCAAAAAGCGGTGAACCGCATTCAAAGCGAGGAAGAGACCCTGCAGGTGATCAGTGCGGCACGCGCCAACGGCTTCCAGTCGGTCAGCATCGACTTAATCTATGGTTTGCCCAAACAGACGCTGGAAGGGATAAAGACCACTCTGGATAAAGTCATTGCCGTCAACCCGGACCGCCTGTCCATCTATAACTACGCGCATATGCCTACGCTATTCATGCCGCAGCGGCGCATTCATGAAGAGGATCTTCCATCCCCACAAACCAAACTCGATATTCTGAAGCTGGCGGTGAATACCCTGACTGATGCGGGTTATGTATATATCGGCATGGATCACTTTGCCAAACCGGACGACGAACTGGCGGTGGCGCAGCGCCAGGGCAGATTGCACCGCAATTTTCAGGGTTATTCCACGCACTCGGATTGCGACCTGATTGCGGTCGGCGTGAGCTCCATCGGAAAAATAGGTCCGACCTACAGCCAGAATTTCCGCGAACTGGAGCCGTATTACGATGCACTGGACAACAACATTCTGCCCATCATGCGCGGCATGGAGTTAAATGCAGACGATCTGGTGCGTCGAGCCATCATTCAGGCATTGATGTGTCACTTCGAATTGTCGAAGGAATCATTCAACATTGCTTATCTGATCGATTTCGATCAGTACTTCGCGACTGAAATGAAAGAGCTTGCCGAATATGAGAATGAAGGGCTGCTCAATCTCTCGCCGCAATGGATCAGCGTAACACCCAAGGGGCGCATGCTGATTCGAAACATCTGCATGATATTTGACAAATACCTGCGTACTAAGCAGGAGCACGCGCGCTATTCCAAGGTTATATAAAAGGGATCTGCATTAGTCGGGGAAGCACTGTCGCGGGCTCATTTGCAAAGGCCAGCTGACGCTTTGGGGTAAAATGCCGCCGTATGGAGCGAGAGATAAAATGAAGCGTGTGGATGATTTTCGCCTGATGTTTGGCAAACAGGAACTGGTTCCGATCATAATCGGCGGCATGGGCGTAGATATTTCCACGTCGAAGTTGGCATTGGAGGCTGCCCGTCTGGGTGGTATTGGGCATATTTCGGATGCCATGCTGCCTACCGTATCGGATCGTCACTACGATACCGACTTCATCAAGACCAAGCTCAAACAATACAAATACAACATCGACAACACTGACAAATCGGACGTGAAGTTCGATCTCGGGCATATCGCCGAATCCACGCGCCTGCACGTGAGCAAGACCATGGAAGCCAAACGCGGTTCCGGCATGATCTTCATCAACTGCATGGAAAAACTCACCATGAACGCACCCAAAGAAACGCTCAAGGTGCGGCTGTGGGAAGCACTTTCCGGTGGTATCGACGGCATCACCCTGGCGGCAGGATTGCATCTCGGTTCGTTCGCGCTGATCGAGGATCACCCCCGTTTTCGCGACGTCAAACTGGGCATCATTGTTTCCTCGCTGCGTGCGCTGCAATTGTTTTTACGAAAGAACATGCGCTCCAAACGTCTGCCTGATTTTATTGTGGTGGAAGGGCCGCTGGCAGGCGGCCATCTCGGTTTCGGGCTGGACGACTGGATGAAGTACGACTTGCGCACAATTACCAATGAGATACATCAATACCTGCGCGATGAGAAGCTCGATATTCCAGTCATTCCGGCAGGCGGGATTTTTACCGGCAGCGATGCGGCCGCGTATCTTGAGGAGGGCGCTGCAGCAGTACAAGTGGCGACCCGTTTTACGGTTGCGGAAGAATGCGGATTGCCGTCGGACGTGCAGCAGGAATATTTCAAGGCCAGCGAGAATGACATCGAAGTGAATGCCACGTCCCCTACCGGTTACCCTATGCGCATGTTGAAGAACAGCCCTTCCATTGGTTCCGGTATTCGTCCTGGCTGCGAATCCTATGGTTATTTGCTGGATACAAACGGACATTGCGACTACATCGATTCCTATAACCGTGAAGTAGCCTTGCATCCGGATGCCAAAAAAATTGCGGTATACGACAAGACCTGCTTGTGTACCCATATGCGCAACTACAAATGCTGGACCTGCGGCCAGTATACCTATCGCCTCAAGGACACTACGCGCAAGGCGGCGGATGGCAGTTACCAGATCCTCAGTGCAGAGCACATCTTCAAGGATTATCAATTCAGTAGCGACAACAAGATTGTCCTGCCAGATACCTGAGCCATCCAGATACTGACAAACCTGCATTGACAGGCAAACAACGACCGATCGAATCCGGCAGGTGATCGTCGTTCTGATATTATGTTCCTTCAGGCATCTTGGAAGACTGCCTTACTCGTTTATAATTTACCAGACGGCATATGACAGGTGACGATATGAATAAATATCTCAAGTACGGTCTGTGGGCGATTGGCATCATCGTGGTCGTGTTCGCAAGTGTGATCGTTTATATTGCGCTGACCTTCAACCCGAATGATTACAAACCGCAAGTCATCAAGGCGGTAAAAGACAGCAAGCAGCGTACTCTCAAGCTGGATGGCGATATCAAGCTGCACTTCTTCCCCAGTATCGGCGTCAGCCTCGGCAAAATCTCACTGTCCGAATTCCAGAGTAAAAAGGAATTTGCCTCAGTCGAGAGTGCCAGCATTTCACTGAAGCTGATGCCTTTGCTCGCAAAACAGATTGTGGTGGACGATGTAAGCGTAAGCGGTGTCAAGGCGCAGTTTGTCAAATACAAGGACGGCAAAACCAATCTTGACGATCTGCTGGACAAGGAAGCTGTGCCTGCGCAAGCCCCCGCCCCTGCACAGGAAACTGGTGTGCCAATGCAATTCGATATTGCATCCGTGCGGCTGAAGCAGGCGGAATTAAGTTACCACGATAAATCTGCGGGTGCGCGTTATAGCATCAAGGACCTGAGCCTCGAAACCGGACGAATTGCCAATGCCCTGCCAATACGGATCGATTTTGCGGCACACATTCAATCCAGCAAACCTGAACTGGATATAACCGCGCAGATCAAGACCACACTCACTTTTGACCTGGAAAAGGATATGTATCAGGTTCAGGGACTCGCTCTGCAGGCCAACGGCAAAGCACTCGATATTATCGACCTGGCCGTCAAGGCCGAAGGCGACGCCAGCGTGCAGCCGACTGCACAGGCGTTCGCGTTGAATCGCTTTGCACTCGCAGCAAGCGGGATGAAAGGCAAGGATCGTTTTGATGCAAGGCTGGATGCACCCGAACTGAACCTGACCAAGGCCAATTTTGTTGGCAGCCATATCGCATTGAATGCCAAGCTGGATGGCGCCATCGGCAAAATTACCGCCAAGCTTGCGCTGCCGGCTATCGAAGGCAATGAGCGCGCGTTCAAGGTGGACCTGATTTCGCTGGATGCCGATGTGAAACAGACAGAACAGGCATTCAAACTCAAGCTGACCTCGCCGCTGACCGGCAGCATCGAAGCGCAACAATTCAACCTGTCCGGGATCAAGCTGGCGCTCAACGCCAAAGGCGACAAACTGCCGGGCAAGAATATCGACAGCGAACTGAAAGGCAGTGTGCAGGCCGATCTCGGCAGGCAAAACGTTGAAGGCAATCTGAAAGGCGGCTTGTTGCAAAGCCAGATCAAGGCCAAGTTTGCGGTGAAGAACTTCAACGTCCCGATGATCCGCTACGCCGTATCCATAGACAAGTTCGATGCTGACCCGTACCTGCCCGAAAAAACGACCGGTGCCAAGACGTCTCCCCGCAAGACGGAACCTGAACAGCCATTTGACTTGTCGCCACTGAAAACCCTGAACCTGGATGGCAGCTTGAAAGTCGGTTCGCTCAAGGCCGCGAATGTCAAGGTGTCGCAACTGCGCGTGGATGTGAAAGCCCGGGACGGCATCATCAAGATCGAACCGCTTTCCACCAGGCTGTATCAGGGCAGCGCCAGCGGTAAAGTGACCGTGAACGCGAATACTTCCAGCTTTACCGTCAGTGAAAAATTGACCGGTATCGACATTGCACCGTTGCTGAAAGATGCCGCCGAGCTGGATGTGGTTGAAGGCAAGGGCAACGTTGTGCTCGATCTCACCACACAAGGTAATACCGTCAGCAGCCTGAAGAAGGCACTCAACGGCAAAGCCTCAGTGCAACTTGCCGACGGTGCAATCATAGGTATTAACCTGAGCAAACTGGTGCAGGGAATACAGAGACTGAGCAAGGACACCAGAGTTGAAACGCTGGGCGTAAACAAGGATGAAAAAACCGAATTCAGCGAATTCAAGGCCAGTTTCAAGATACGCAAAGGTGTGGCACATAACGACGATCTCGCAGTCAGATCCACCGTGTTGCGTATCGGCGGCAAAGGCGACATCGACATTGGTCGCGATCGCATGGATTACAACGCCAAGGCCATCCTTGCCAAGACCGAGCAGGGCAGGACCGGTACCCTGCCAGTGCACGTGAGCGGGCCTTTCGACAATCTCAAGATCAAGGTGGACTATGCGGCGCTGCTCAGGGATGTGGCAAAGCAGAAGCTCGACGAGAAAAAAGAAGAGTTGAAAGAGAAGGCCAAGGAAAAAGCCAAAGCCAAGCTGGAGGACGAACTGAAAAAGGGCTTGAGGGGATTGTTCAAATAGTCTCAATGCAACTCCTTCTATCTCCCCTTGTGCGAACATCCGCTGCCTGCATGACCCACATCAGGGAGCGCGCGTTCGCTCCTCCCCTGACTGCGAAAGGGTCGTTGCGCAGCAACGGGGAACCCACCGGCGTACTCCTGGCAGGTGCAAGGGAAGGCTGGAATGCCCTAGCATGAGCAGTTTCGCATCCCGCCTCATCATCTGGCAAAACGCATACGGTCGCCACGATCTGCCTTGGCAAAATGCAGATTCCTACCGCGTGTGGCTGTCCGAGATCATGCTGCAACAGACACAAGTCGCCACCGTTATACCCTATTTCCATAGGTTCATCGCTGCCTTTCCGACTATTGCCGAACTTGCCGCCGCGAGAGAAGAGCAAGTACTTGCCTGCTGGAGCGGTCTGGGTTATTACGCCAGAGGCCGCAACCTGCACAAGGCGGCACAGATCATCGTCGAAAAATTCAAAGGTGATTTTCCGCGCAAATTCGACGACATCATCGAGCTTCCCGGCATCGGACGTTCCACAGCAGCGGCCATCTGCGCGCTCGCGTTCCATGAGCGGCGCGCAATACTCGATGGCAACGTCAAGCGTGTGCTGACACGTTATTGCGGTATCGAAGGATGGAAGGGCGAGAAAAAGGTTGAAGAGCGGTTGTGGCAGGAGGCTGAAGTGCAGCTGCCGGAAAGCGGCATCGCTGCCTACACTCAGGCCCTGATGGACATGGGCGCCACCGTCTGCACACGCAGCAAACCCAAATGTATATTGTGCCCGGTGCAAGCAGACTGTTTTGCCCTGCAGACCGAACGCATTGCCGAATTGCCCACGCCGCGTCCGAAAAAGACAGTGCCGGAAAGAAACGCCGTCTTTTTGTTACTCATGTTCGGCAACGACATTCTGCTGGAGAAGCGCCCCGGCAGCGGCATCTGGGGTGGGCTGTGGTGTCCGCCGCAGTTTGATACTGAGAAAGCGGCGAGGGACTGGTTTGTGCGCAATGGCATGGATGCGCGGGCAGGGGAGCGGCTGGAGCCGTTCATTCACATCTTCACGCATTTCAAACTGCATATCACCCCGTTGAAGATCGAGCTTGCACGCAAGCCATTGCGGGTGGAACAAGGAGGAAGGGTTTGGCTGGATGCGGGGGAAGCGTTGGGGGCGGCGATACCGGCGCCGGTGAGGAAAATATTGAAACAACGAATAGCCGTTCGTGCTGAGCCTGCAATAGGGGCGTCGCGTATCGGCGGGGTGTCCGGCGACGTACCTCTTGCAGGTGCTGTAGAACCATGAACGGGTTCAACGCGCATCTTTCAAGTTCAACCCAACGGCGAAGAAAGTGGCACGAATGGTTTGACCTCAACAACCTTCTCGCTCAGAGGATGATGAAAAACCGCCGGATTCTGCGGCATGATGACTGCACCGGTATGTATTTCAGCAACGAGATGGGGATGAAGTCCTTGTTTTGTTGCTGTTGTTATAGCGTACGCGAAAGTCTGCCGGCATTGCACAGCTATGTTCCTTTTTGCATTTTCAGTAGAATGCATACGCTTTATTTGCGTGTTGCCAGCGACGTATGAGAAATAGTTGGCTGAAACAGGTGTCAAGGGTGCTTGGCTTGTCAAAATGCGTTGCTTTTCATGCGCTGGGCAGCGCTACTCTCATTTGAGACCTGTATTCTTTAAAACAGGAAGACAATGAAATATTCAAGTTTGATTCTGCTGGTGATGTTCTCTGGTTGCGTGAGTCTGGAGTTCCCGGGTCTGGTTTCCGATACTGCCAAGGTCAGCAAGGATGCTTATAACTCCATCGTTGGCGAGGATGAAGCTCAAGAGTCCGCAAAATCTACCACTGAGCCGGGTGAGTACATCACGAATGCCTACATCGGTCAGGAAAGCCAAACAGTTACTGAAA
The DNA here is from genome assembly GCA_050287265.1 of Sideroxydans sp. Taxonomy (GTDB): domain Bacteria; phylum Pseudomonadota; class Gammaproteobacteria; order Burkholderiales; family Gallionellaceae; genus Sideroxyarcus. The sequence continues at coordinate 19,547 of JBNKBO010000009.1, forward strand.
TCAAGCAGCTATGTGTGAGCGAAGCGGAAGCGAAATTTTCTGCAGCAACCGGCAAGCAGGTTCGCTTTATTGTGGTTGAGAATACGATTGCCACGGTAAACAATAGCGTTGTGGCGAATTGCAAACTGGCTGAAGACAAAAGCCCGGTTGATACCCAGGCCAAGGAGTAGCTGAGCAGAGATTGAATTTTCAGGTGTATTCAGGCCGCTGCATAGCGGCCTTTTTTGTTTCAGGTCAGTGTTTATATTGCTTTGGCGATCAGCATGATATTGCAGAACGGTGTTCCCTTGTGCATCGGCAATGCTTCGGCGGTAAAACCGTTGCGCTTCAATACCTCAAGCCATTCGCTTTGCGTGCGGCAGTAGAGACGATCAATGTGGTGACCGCGCATGAAGAATATGGTGCGATCCACCCAGTTGCTGTACTGGAATGGCAGGCCGCCCGCAGCGTCGCCGATACGGGTAATGAAGGTGCCTCCGGCGGGCAACACGGCGTGAATACGACGCAGCACATCTTCCTGCGCTTCAAAGTTGAGGTAGTGCAGGACATCGAGGATGACCGCGACATCGGCCTTGCCAAAATCGGCTGTGCAAATATTGCCCTGTTCAAACTGGGCATGGTCGCCGAGTGCGGCACGGGCGCGTTTCACATCCTTTGGCATCAATTCCAGTCCCCAGACATTCGCCACCTTGGGCGCAGCTGGCCAGTGTGCGGGCCAGTTTCCGGATTCATGCAATGCGTGTGCTTCCCGCAGCCACGAGGCGAGCAGCCCCTGTCCACAGCCGAGATCGATCAGCCGTTCTGCGTCGGGAATCAGGCCGTGTTCGAGCAGGCCGAAGAATGCCGGATCGCCTTTCAGCTTGCCTTTGGCAAATTTCCAGGCGAAAAGCCCGGCGGAGCGATAGGGTTGTGTAGCACGTTTGAGCAGGGTGCGGCGGAAGTCTGAAGTCATGGAATGGCGGAATGTAAAGTAACGGAATGAAGGTTCGTTTGTGCCAGGGTCTCCAGCAGGCGCGGCAGTACTTCGAGAATGACCGGCCTGTCCAGGGCGGTACGGGCCGAACTGCCATCGTGCAGTAACAGTATATCGCCGCCTCTGAGGTTGCGCACCAGGCTTTTGAATACGGCATCGGGATCGCTATTTCGTGTATCGAAGCCGCGCTTGCTCCAGCTGCACAGGCGCAATCCACAGTGTACGAGCACGGGCTCAAGTTCGGGATTGCGCAGCCCGGCGGTAGCGCGGAAGAAGCGTGGTGTTTGCCCACTGATCTCGCTCAGTACCTGCTGTGCGTTATGCACTTCGCGATGGATGCTCCATGGATCCAGCAGCGAAAAATACCAGTTGTGCGACAGGCTGTGATTGCCGATGTCATGGCCGCGGCGTACGATTTCGCGGCATAGCTCCGGGTGCTGAGCCGCAGCTTTGCCAATGCAGAAAAAAGTTGCTTTGGCCTGATATTGATCAAGGATGTCCAGTACCTGCGGGGTTACTTCGGGATCGGGACCGTCGTCGATGGTGATCGCGACTTCGTTGCGCTGCGCTGCAGCCAGTGGCAGGCGCGTGATGTTCGGTCCCAGCAACGTGCTGCGCGGGATCAGTCCGGCAATGGTGAGAATGCCGTGATTGATGCATACGATTGCCAGTACCCATGTCCAAAGTGCTGGTTCAAGCAGGATGACGATGGGGCTGCAGATGAGTACCAGCAGGGAGAGTTTTATGGCGAGCGTCGGTTTCCAGTTGCGGCAGGGAAAAAGCATCAATGCATTATGGTTAGGATTATGCGCGACATTATACAATGACATTTTTCAACGAATGTTCTGTAACAAAGGAGTTGCTGTGCTGCTGCAAAGAATCGTTTTTGTCACTTCAATTGCTATCCTGGGCGCTTGCAGTACCCCGCCGCAAAAACCTGCCGCTATCGCGCGCGATGATTACACTTATACCAGACAATACATCACCTGGCTGATCGAACAGGGCATGGCGAGCGATGATGTCACCGGGCTGAGCATCGCGCTGGTAGATGATCAGCAAGTTGTATGGGCGCAGGGTTTTGGTTTTTCCGACGAACAGGCAAAAGTGAAGGCCACGCCGGATACGGTGTACCACCTGGGCTCCATTGCCAAGGTGTTTACGGCGACAGCCGCAATGCAACTTGCCGGACAGGGCAAACTGGACATTGACCAGCCTTTGCAAAAATATCTGCCGACGTTTTCCATTAAAAGCCGTTATGGCAGTACGCGGGGCATTACCCCGCGTACCATCATGGATCACCATTCCGGTCTGCCCGGCAACTGGGTGCACGGCATGAGCGAGCGCCATCCGCACCCCTTTACCGAGCAAGTGACGGCAGTCAGGGATGAATACGTCGCCTGGCCGCCGAACATGGTGTTTGCCTATTCCAACCTCGGTGTGTCGCTGCTGGGTGCGGCCATCGGCGAGGTGGGCGGCGAGTGCTATGCCAGTTTCATGAACAGCCACCTGTTGCAGCCGCTGGGCATGAACCATTCCGAATTCGCCGCGCGCATTCCCGGCAAGGCGTATCGCAAGGGTGAAGAAGTGGAAGCTTTTCCGCTGCGCGATCTGCCATCCGGCGGATTGATCTCCAGTGCAAACGATATGACACATTTTATGCAGATGGTTTTTGCCGACGGTAAATACGATGGCAAGCAGATCGTAAACGCGGAATTGCTGCATGAAATGTTCAGGCAGCAGAATCCGGACATTCCGCTGGATTTCGATTTCAGGATGGGGCTGGGATGGATGTTGAGCGGGGTGGAGGTGCCGCGCGCAGGCACAGTAGCAAGTCACGGTGGCACTACGCTCAATTACCATACCATGATGGCAATTCTGCCCGAACACAAACTCGGCGTGGTGGTGCTGTCCAATTCCTCTACGGCGCAATCGCTTGTGGCCGATGTGACAGTCAAGACCCTGAAATTGGCGCTGGAAGCCAAGCGTGGCATCGTCCAGCCGGAAAGGAACAACGCCGAGGCGGAAACCGTGCCGCTCAGCGAGGCGGATATCAAGGCCTATAGCGGCTATTTCGAAACGCTGATCGGGCTGGTCAAGGTGGATGGATCTTCGGGCGACCTCATCGCCGAGATCATGGGCTGGAAATTCCAGTTGGTGAAGCACGAGGACGGCCGCTTCGGTGTGCGTCTTCGGCTGCTGGGATTCATTCCTGTGGCGAACAGCCAGATGAAGGAAATGAGCCTGTCGCTGCACCGCATTGGTGGTCGCGACGTGCTGGCGCTCGATCGTGGCGGACAATCCATGCTTGTCGGCGAGAAACTGCACTTGCAGCCGTTGCCGGAATACCTCAACGATTATGTCGGCGAGTACGACATAATCAATCCGCATGATGGCCCCCTGCCGGAAAACATTCGTGTAGTGCGGGAGGGCGATCTGCTGGTTGGTGAATTTACCTTCGCCGAGAAACCGGGCTTTTTATTCCGAACCTCTTTTTTGCCCATTGCGCCGAACGAGCTCGTTATGGGTGGGGTGGGCAGTGGCAAGGGCGAAACACTGCGTTTAGCCAGGGTCGATGGCGAGGAACATTTGTATTATTTCGGTTTTGACCTGAAGAAGAAAACGGCACGCGCAAGATGATGCAGTTGCAAACGGATTTTATCCACGATGTCGCATCCGGCGTGGCGGGTGAGCGCATCCTGTTGTTGATGTTGCCGGGTGCAAAAAATACCCCGCAGCAATTGGTGGCGAATGGATTTATTCGCGAATTACGCGAGCGAAATTTACCGGTCGATGTGCTGGCGCTGGATGCACATGCCGATCTTTACCTGGAAAGTGCCGACATCGAGCGTATTTTGCATCATACGCTGGACCAGGTTTGTGCAAATGGCTACCGCCGCATCTGGCTGCTCGGTATTTCGCTGGGTGGTTCGGGTGCGATGATGTGCACCACACAGCGTACGGCGGATGTCGAGGGTGTCTTTCTGCTGGCGCCGTTTCTGGGAACGCGCGGCATCATTGCCGAAGTGGAGGCTGCCGGCGGCCTGAACCATTGGCGTGCCGGCGATATTGGCTGCCGGGATTACGAGCGAATGCTGCTTGAAAAGATTCAACGCAGTCCGCTGGATACCGGTGAGTTTCCGTCCATTTATCTCGGCTACGGCACTGAAGATCGCTATCGAGGCGCAAGCATGCTGTTGGCTGAACGTCTGCCTGCGGACCGGGTGACAGCGTCATCCGGCGGGCATGATTGGGAAACATGGATAAAACTGTGGCGGATGTTGCTGGATAGGCAGCCTTTTTTAACTTGACCGGCCATACCTTTTGTACGTGTAAGGCTTTCGTATTAGGCAACATAGGAGTAGTCTGGCGTTTGCTGTTGCTTCCGTGGAGTTTCACGCATGACCCGATATTCCGTTCACCGCTTCAGGGCTGCCGTGCTGCACATGTATTTGCGCATTGCGGCGATCGTTTCATTGCCCCTGTCGGTGATCTATTTTCTGTTTATTCCAACACCAGACGATGGACTGGTGTTGTTTTCTTTCGGCCTGTTTGCACTCTTGCTGAAATGGCATATACGGCACGATAGCGAAGAAGCATTGCGCTTTTCCAACTGGGTCGCGCTGGTGTTCATGTGCCTGATGCTGTACGGTTCGTTCACCAGCCATCCACGGTTGCATCAGGAAGTGTGGATGATGATCTTTCCCGTTGTTTTTGTTCCTATTGTCGGGCAACGTAGCCGCATCGTCTGGATGGTGGTGGGTGCGGTGAGTTTCATTCCTGCTGTGTTGTTGCGTCCCGAGCCGCTTACCGTAAACTCTGCTTTCGTGTTGCTCACTGCCTATCTGACTTTGGGGTATGTCACCCTGAGGCTGGTGCGCCACAATGAACTCAATATCGAACGTCTGGCCCATATGTCGATCATCGACCCACTTACCAAAGTGTATAACCGCGGTTATCTGAAAGAGGTGATGGTGGGCGAGATCAATCGTTGCAGGCGCAGCAAATATCCATTAACGGTCATTATGCTGGACATCGATTATTTCAAATTGTTTAACGATAATTATGGCCACTTGTTTGGCGATAACGTACTGGAGCAGGTGGCAGATGTGCTCAAGCGTACTGCGCAACGCGCAGGGGACTATGTGTTCCGTTATGGCGGGGAGGAGTTTTGTATTCTCACTTCCGGGCTGACCCATGCTGAGGCCAGTCAGTTTGCGGAAGTGTTGCGTTTGAGTGTTCGTGCATTGGATATTGAGAACCGTCAATCTCCGCATCAATGTTTGACGGCATCCGTTGGTTTCTGGTGGGTGCCTGATCTGGATGAAATTACACCGGATGCTTTGCTGCTGAATGCGGATAATGCGCTCTATCGTGCTAAGGATGCCGGACGGGATGCCGTGGTGGATTTCGACAGTGCACTTCCGGTCGACGGGGAATTGACCACCCCTCAAAACGCACCAGCTTGAGCACGCCTCTTTATCTGATTTCGCGTAATTCTCTCGGGGTGTCGTCATGGTCGCCATGCGGGTGTAGCTCGTAGGCTTTGACGAAAATTTCCTGGGAATTGTTCTTGGTGCGTGGCACGGGCGTTTTCAGGTTGTGGTACTGCACGTCTTCGCAGTAATGAATCAGATGTTTCTTGATGTTCTTGAGCAGCGGGTATTTCAGGCGGAAACCTTCGCGCACAAGCGCTTTTTCCAGTGCTTCCAGCGAATAATGCTGAATGCTGTAGCGGATCAGCAGACTGTTTGGATAGGGTCCCATTTCGACATGAAAATTCTCCAGCCCGACCAGCAGTATGTATGCCGGAAAGAGCTGGTTGGCCGGTTCATCGCTGAAGAACAGCAACCGTTCTTTTTCCAGTTCGAACGGATTGATCATAATTACTTTCCGCGCAGGATGCTCATTCCCTTGAGCAGGTTCAAAGCCTGGTTCAACTGGTAATCATCCTTCGAGCCAAATTCGGCAATCTTGACTTTGCTGTCGCCGCTTTCCTTGGCTTTTGGATGGGTCGCAGACGGTTTTGTTGACGTTTTTTTCTTGTCTTCGCCCTGGTCGTTGCTCAGGTGCTTGTCCAGATCGGCTTCGCGCAAGCGGAAAGTACTGTCGAAGCTGGCGGTGGCAGGATCTTCCACAACGATATCCGGAACTATGCCTTTGGCCTGGATGGAACGTCCGTTGGGGGTGTAATACCGCGCGGTCGTGAGCTTGATGGCGGTATTGTTGCCCAGCGGCAGAATGGTTTGCACTGAACCCTTGCCGAATGATTGTGTGCCCATGAGGACAGCGCGCTTGTGGTCCTGCAGCGCACCGGCGACGATCTCGGAGGCGGAGGCAGAGCCACCGTTTATCAACACCACCATAGGTACATCCTTGAATATTTCCGGTAGGTTGTTCAGGTAATCGCTCCCGCTGCTGCCGCGCAGATAATTTTTCGGGCTGGCAGTAAGATGCATCTTTGCATCTGCAGAGCGGCCTTCGGTGTACACCACCAATGCATCTTTTGGCAGGAAGGCGGCAGATACGCCAACTGCGCTCGTCAGCAAACCGCCAGGATCGTTACGCAGGTCGAGCACCAAACCCTTGAGGGCGTCTTTGTTCTTCTTTTGCAGGTTGCTTAATGCGGACGCGAGATTCTCACCTGTGTGTTCCTGGAACTGGGTGATGCGCACGAAAGCATAACCCGGCTCAACCAGCTTGGATTTAACGCTCCGAACCTTGATTACAGCGCGCGTTACGTTGATCTGCAATGGCTTGGGTTCGTTCTTGCGCAGGATGGAGAGCAAGATGGTGCTGCCCGGTTTGCCGCGCATGAGTTTTACCGCTTCGCCCAGGGTGAGTCCTTTCACCAGCTTGTCGTCGAGTTTGATGATTAGGTCGCCACTCTTGATTCCAGCTTTGTACGCAGGGGTGTCCTCGATCGGCGAAATAACCTTGACCAGTCCATCTTCCATGCCGACTTCGATACCCAATCCGCCAAATTCGCCTTGTGTACCGACTTGCAGTTCCTTGAAACTGTCCGCATCCAGATAGGCTGAGTGCGGATCAAGCCCGCTCAGCATGCCATTGATCGCAGAAGTGATGAGCGTCTTGTCGCTCACGGGCTCGACGTAATCGCTCTTGATGCGCCCGAATACATTCGAGAATGCGCGCAGCTCTTCGACCGGCAGGGGTACTTCGGTATCTTTATCCGCACTGGCGGCAAAATGCAGGCTGATCATTAGTCCCGCAAACAGGCCGATGCCGACCAACCCGATCTTTTCGATACGACTACGCATTGTTTAACCTTTCATTCTAGTGCCGAACCCATTTGCCGGGATCGAATGGTTTTCCTTCAAATCGCAGTTCGAAGTATAAACCGGAATCGGCGTTGCCGCCGCTGCTACCCACATCGGCGATAATGTCTCCACCGCGCAAAATGTCGCCAACCTGTTTATACAGTGTCTCGTTATTGGCATACAAACTCATATAACCCTGACCATGGTCGATGATGAGCAGGTTACCAAAGCCCCGCAGCCAGTCGGCGTAAACAACCTGCCCTGCGGCTACCGCCTTGACCGGCTGGCTGGCAGCAGCGCTCAGGAACCAGCCAGTCCAGAGCATCGTGCTTTCAGGCCGCCGCTTGCCGAACTGGTTTCGCAGTCTTCCCTTGACCGGCAATTCCAGTTTGCCCTTGAGTGATTTGAACGAAATGCTGGCTGTCTGGTCGCCAGGCAGAACCTGCCCGATTTTTTCTACCAGTTGCGACAGGCGCTCTGCGTTGCCCTGCAAGCGGCTGATCTCGCGTCTTTGTTGTTTGAGTTGCAGGGATATTTTTTCAGCATCTTCCGGTGCGTGTGCTTCTCACCTTCCAGACGTTGCCGTTGCGACTGCTCCTCGGCGCGCAGTGCGGCAACTTCATCGTTTTTCTTTTGCGCCTGATCTCTGACCGTTTGCAATCTGACAAGCCTGGTGCGCAGCGATTCCAGCGTGGCGGCGCGGTCGCGCGCGATGTAATTGTAGTAGCTGAACTCGCGCGCAACCTGATTGGGATCGTCGTTGTTGAGCAGCAGTTTGAGGTATTCGCGTTCGCCGCCATCCAGGTATTGCTGGTAGAGCAAGCGTCCCAGTATCACCTGCTGGCTTTGCAGTTCCTTGTCTATGGTAGCTGCGCGTTTCTGTAATGTGGCCAGTTCGCGATTGGCAACTTTCTGTTGCTGCTCGAGATCACGCAGTCTGCGGTTGCTGTTGCTGATGGCGCGCTCGGATTCGCGCAAATCATCCGACGCCTCGGCTTTTGATTCGTTGGTCTTCTCGAAGTCCTGCTGCAGCGCGGCAATGCGTTTGCGCAGTCTGTCCAGATCCTCCTGTTTGGTGGCGTGTGCCGCGCTCGCGAGCAGGAGTAGTGCCAGCAGAAACGCGCGCAGGGTACAACTCACAGGATGCGTATCAGCGATTTGCCGGTCATTTCCGGCGGTTGCGGAAGTCCCATCATTGCCAGCAGGGTGGGTGCGACGTCTTGCAGGGCGCCGGTGCCGGCTTCGGCAATGTCGGCCTTGCGCCCTATATAGATGAAGGGAACCAGGTTAAGGGTGTGGGCGGTATGCGCCTGGTGTGTAGCCCTGTCTATCATCTGTTCCGCGTTGCCGTGATCGGCGGTAATGAGCACTTCGCCGCCGCATTCCAGCATGGCATCCACAACACGTCCGATGCAGGTGTCCAGTGTCTCCACGGCTTTTACCGCTGCCTCCATAATGCCGCTGTGGCCGACCATGTCGCCGTTGGCATAGTTGCACAGGATGGCCTGGTATTGTCTGGCTCGAATGGCTTCTTCCAGCTTGTCAGTGACTTCGACCGCGCTCATTTCGGGCTTCAGATCGTAAGTAGCGACCTTTGGGGAAGGCACCAGAATACGGTCTTCGCCGGGATAGGGTTGTTCCCGTCCACCGCTCATGAAGTAGGTAACGTGCGCATATTTTTCCGTTTCGGCGATGCGCAGTTGCTTCAGGCCAAGGCTGGACAAATATTCACCGATGCCGTTGTGGATGACATCCGCCGTATAGGCGCAAGGCAGGTCGAAGTCTTCGCCGTAGCTGCTCAACGTGGAGAAGTACGACAGCCTGGGAAAACTGGTGCGCACAAATCCGGTGAAATTTTCCTCGGTCAGCGCACGCGTCAATTCACGTGCGCGGTCTGCGCGGAAATTCATGAACACGACCGCATCGCCGGGACGCATCGCCGCGGGTTCACCGATCACCGTTGCCTGCACGAATTCGTCGTTTTCGCCGCGCGCATAGGCGGCTTCCAGTCCGGTCTGCGCATCGGCAGCAGTGAACGGTGCTTTGCCCAGTGTGAGCATGTCGTAGGCGACATGTACACGCTCCCAGCGGTTGTCGCGATCCATCGCGTAGAAGCGGCCCACAATGGAAGCGATGCGTCCTGTGCCGAGTTGTGAGCACTTGTCCTGCAGTTCCTGCAGCGATTGCGCAGCGCTGCGTGGCGGCGTGTCGCGTCCGTCGAGGAAAGCGTGAATAAATACTTTTTTCAGTCCGGCACGTACTGCCAGTTCCAGCATGGCGTGGATGTGTAACTCGTGGCTGTGTACACCGCCGGGAGAAAGCAGCCCCATGACGTGCAAAGCGCCATTGTGCTGTTTGGCGGATTCGACTGCCTGCACCAGCGCAGGGTTGTCGAAAAAACTGCCGTTTTCGATGGCCAGGTCGACCTTGGTCAGGTCCTGGTACACCACGCGCCCGGCGCCGATGTTCAGGTGCCCGACTTCGGAATTGCCCATTTGTTCTTTCGGCAGGCCCACGAACAATTCCGACGCGTTGATCAGGGTGTGCGGATACTCGCTCCACAATCTGTCCCAGTTCGGCTTGTGCGCATGGGCGACGGCATTAAAATCAGCATCCTCCCGGTGGCCGAAGCCATCCAGGATGAGCAGAAGAACAGGGTTAATCGCGGTAGTGGAACGGTTGGTCATGTTGGCTTTTTTCTGACTAAAACATCATAATATAAGCAGTTTCTAATTTAGCGCGTTGCGAACTTGCAGTTCCAGCGTGATTGATTTTAGCTGATTTCAGGGTGCGCATGCCCCCGCTTCCAAAGATGGTGACAGAGATATGGCGAACAAACTGATCGATAAAGACGAAGATATCCTGCAAGCCTCGCTGGCCATGAAGGCCATCGCCCATCCCTTGCGCCTTAAGATTCTGTGCGTGCTGGCGGACAATGAGTTGAGCGTGCAGGACATTGTGGACAGTGTGGGCACGTCGCAAAGCAATATCTCGCAACATCTCGCCATCCTGCGCGACAAGGAAATCCTGTCCACGCGCAAGGATGCCAACCGTGTCTATTACCGTATCGGCGACCAGCGTACACTCAAGCTGGTAGGAATGATGCGGGATGTATTCTGTTCCATATAAGATAAGCTGGTGTTGTCATTCCAGTGGGGGTGCTTGGCAAGCATATTAGAATATGCTAATATACTAAAATATTATCTTCAAGGGCGTTGCTATGAAACGAAATCTCGGTTTGTTATTGGGCATGTCGGTGTTGTTTGGAGCAACCGTACAGGCGGCAGAGCCACTGGCGACTGCACCCGTGCAGATGCGCGAGGTCGAGCAGACCTACAGCATCGACGGTGTGGTCGAAGCGACGCGCCAGTCAACAGTGTCGGCGCAAATCTCCGGGCGGGTGAAAGGCATATTCTTCGACGTGGGCGACCATGTGAAAAAAGGTCAGGTCATTCTCAAGATCGACGAGCGCGAGGCGAATCAGGCATTGGCAGGTAGCCGCGCGCAATTGTCGCAGGCCGAGGCGGCCTTGCAGAACGCACGCCTGAACTACGAGCGCTCGAAAGAGTTGTTCAAGCAAAAATTCATCAGTCAGGCCGCATTGGACAAAGCCAAGGCTGATTACGACATGGCCAAAGCGCAGGCCGAGGCTAGTCAGGCGGGGGCACAGCAATCTGCGCTCATGCGGAGCTATACCTCGGTGGTTGCGCCTTATGCAGGCGTGGTGTCGGCGCGCATGGTGGAATTAGGCGAAATGGTGACCGTGGGCAAGCCGTTGATGACCGGCTTCGATCCGTCGCAGTTGCGCGTGATCGCCAATGTGCCGCAGGATAAATTGGAGGATATAGGAAGCCGTCCAGTCGTCACCATTGAAGTGCCATCACTGAGCCGCTGGATCAAGGCTGCTTCAGTGACGGTACAGCCGTCCGCTGATATACGTACGCACAGCACGCAAGTTCGAGTTGATCTGCCTTCCAATATTTCCAACCTGTACCCTGGCATGTTCGTGCGTACCCATTTTGTGGTGGGCAAGGTGAAGAAGATGCTGATTCCGGTCAGTGCCGTGCTGCGCCGCAGCGAAGTAGTGGCCGTGTATGTAGTGGATGACAAGGATGCGCCTCGTTTGCGCCAGGTGCGTCTGGGTGAGGCAAACGAACAGAACGAGATCGAAGTATTGGCAGGGTTGAATGTGGGTGAGCGCGTTGCGCGCGATGCGGTCAAGGCCGGTATGGTTGCAACGGAGAACAAGCAATGAGCATGGGAATCTCGGGACGCGTCGCGCGCGTTTTCCTGCATTCGCAGATGACGCCGTTGCTGGCGCTGGTTGCCGTGCTGCTTGGCCTGTTCGCCGTAATGGTGACGCCGCGTGAGGAAGAGCCCCAGATCAACGTCACCATGGCCAATGTGTTGATCGCCTATCCCGGTGCCTCGGCGCAGGATGTGGCGAATACCGTAGCGACGCCGGCCGAACAGGTGCTGTCGCAGATCGCAGGTGTCGATCACGTCTATTCCGTGTCGCAGCCGGGCATGGCGGTGATAAGCGTGCAGTTCAAGGTCGGTGAGCAGCATGTGCCCTCGCTGGTCAAACTTTACGACGTGATTAATTCGCATGCCGATTGGTTGCCGCCCACACTGGGCGTATTAAAGCCCATCATCAAGGCCAAGGGCATAGACGATGTGCCGATGTGGGCGATTACGCTGTGGCGCGAACAGGATGTCGGCGGTGTGGCACTGACGCAAATTGCGCATGCCATCGAGGCCGAGTTGAAACGGGTGAAAGGCACGCGCGAAGTAATCACGCTGGGCGGAACGCCGCGTGTGGTGCGGGTGTTACTCGATCCGGAAGCTTTAAATGCGCATCAGCTTTCGGTGCAGGAAGTGCGCGCGGCATTGCAGGCTTCCAACATGTCCCAAAGCGCGGGCAGTCTGGTACAGAACAATCGTGAAGTGCTGGTGCAGACCGGCAACTTCCTCAGCGATGCGAGAGAAGTCAGCCAGTTGGTGGTCGGCGTGACCGACAACAAACCAGTATTCCTGCGCGACGTCGCGGTGGTGCAGGACGGCGCCGATCAACCCGCCAGTTACGAGTGGCTGGGTGTCGGGGAGTCGGCGGGCGACAAGAACATCAAACTAAAAGGCGAGTTTGGCGCGGTGACGATCGCAGTGACCAAAAAACCGGGCGAGAATGCGGTGGATGTAGCCGACAAATTGCTCAAGCGTGTGGACGAACTCAAAGGCAGCGTGATTCCCGATGATGTGCAGGTCACCGTTACGCGGAACTACGGTGAGACCGCCAACGACAAGGCGATGAAGCTCATCAAGAAACTGTTCTTCG
>JBNKBO010000009.1:32138-69651 GCA_050287265.1 Sideroxydans sp.
ACGTGCAGGTCACCGTTACGCGGAACTACGGTGAGACCGCCAACGACAAGGCGATGAAGCTCATCAAGAAACTGTTCTTCGCCACGTTCGCGGTAGTTGCTTTGGTGTGGTTTGCGCTCGGAAGGCGCGAGGCGGTGATCGTGGGTATTGCGGTGATGCTGACACTGGCGGTGACACTGTTCGCTTCCTGGGCTTACGGCTTTACGCTGAACCGTGTGTCGCTGTTCGCACTCATTTTCTCCATTGGTATCCTGGTGGATGACGCAATCGTGGTCGTCGAGAACATCCATCGCCGACGCGAACTGGCGCAGCATCAGCCGTTGTCCGAGATCATTCCGGAAGCGGTGGATGAGGTTGGCAGTCCGACCATCCTGGCCACGTTCACCGTCATTGCGGCGTTGTTGCCGATGGCGTTCGTCACCGGATTGATGGGACCCTACATGAGTCCGATTCCGATCAACGCCAGCATGGGCATGCTGATCTCGCTGGCTATCGCTTTCATGATTACGCCCTGGCTGGCGCACAAGCTGGCCGATGCCCATCACGCGGTGGTCAAGGATGAGCGCGATACGAAGATCGCGCATTTCTTCCGCGACAAACTGTCCCCGTTCCTGAACAGGCATCACGGCAAACCGATGCGCCGCAAGCTGTGGCTGGGCATATTGGGCGCGTTGTTGTTCGCAGTGTCACTGGCCGTGGTCAAGCTGGTGGTGTTGAAAATGCTGCCGTTCGACAACAAATCCGAATTCCAGGTGGTCGTGGACATGCCGACCGGCACGGCGCTGGAGCAGACCGCCGGCGTGATGCATGAAATCGGGGCCTATCTTGCGACCGTGCCGGAAGTGACGGATTACGAGGCTTATGCCGGAACTTCCTCGCCCATCAACTTCAACGGTCTGGTACGCCAGTACTATTTGCGTAGCCAGCCGGAACAGGGTGACATCCAGGTCAACCTGCAGGACAAACACAAGCGTTCGCGCAGCAGCCATGAGATCGCCACATCGGTGCGTGAGCCGATCGAAAAGATCGCCAAGGTCTGGGGCGCCAAGGTCAAGATCGTCGAAGTGCCACCGGGGCCGCCGGTGATGTCACCCATCGTGGCCGAGATCTACGGGCCGGATTACCAGGGTACGCGCAAGGTGGCGGCCCAGGTGCACGAGCAGTTCGTTGCCACGCCTGACATTGTCGGTATCGATGACACAGTGAGCGAGGTTGCTCCCAAGCTGGTATTGCGTGTCATGCAAAGCAAGGCGGCTTTACTGGGTGTGGCTCAACGCGACATTGTGGATGTGATGCAGGTTGCGCTGACCGGCCAGGATGTGACCGCATTGCATGATGCCAATGCAAAATATGCCCCGCCTATTCGACTCGGTTTGCCTGCGGAAAAACGCAGCCGCATCGACGATGTGCTCAAACTCAAGGTGCGCTCTCGTGACGGCGCGCTGGTTCCGCTGTCGGAAGTGGTACAAGTAGTGCAGATGCAGCGCGATTACCCGATCTATCACAAGGATCTGCTGCCCGTGGTGTACGTGACCGGCGACATGGCGGGCAAGCTGGACAGTCCGCTGTACGGCATGTTCGACATCAACGGCAAAACCAGCGGCATGGCGCTGGAGCAGGGCGGGATGCTGGAATCATGGTTCTTCAAGCAACCGTCAGATCCCTATGCCAGTTACGCGCTGAAGTGGGACGGCGAATGGCAGGTGACGTTCGAGACCTTCCGCGACATGGGTATTGCCTACGGCGTGGGCCTGATCCTGATCTATTTGCTGGTGGTGGCGCAGTTCAAGAGTTACGTGGTGCCGCTGGTGATCATGGCGCCGATTCCGCTGACCATCATCGGCGTGATGCCGGGACACGCGTTGTTTGGCGCGCAGTTCACCGCGACGTCGATGATCGGCATGATCGCGCTGGCGGGCATCATTGTGCGAAATTCCATCCTGCTGGTGGATTTCGTCAACCTGCAATTGCGCGATGAAGTGGATTTGCAGCATGCGGTCATCAACGCGGCCGCGGCACGGGCGAAACCTATCATCCTGACCGGGCTGGCCGCCATGCTGGGCGCACTATTCATTCTTGATGATCCGATCTTCAACGGTCTGGCACTGTCATTGATCTTCGGCATTCTGGTGTCCACCATGCTGACGCTGATCGTGATCCCGGTGCTGTATTACGCAACCTTATACAAAAAACGAAGTTTCAGTGAAAGCTAACCTTCAGGTTATGCTGTAACTAAAATTCGATTAAAATCTTTAACCAATAGGAGTATCAAGCATGAACGCAGAACGTATTGTCCGTATTGTGGCAGGGGGTTTTGTCCTGCTGTCTTTGGCGCTGGGCGCAGAAGCCAGCCCGCTGTTCGTCAGCAATTATTTCCTTCTGTTTACCGCATTTGTGGGGTTGAACCTGTTTCAGAGCGGTTTTACCCGGATATGTCCGCTGAATAACATCCTCGCCAGATTCGGCGTCAAAGGCAGTTGCTAAAAATCACACCTCCTTTTTCTTTAAAATTTGCCCACATTAGTCTGGCCTTCGTCGGCCTGATGTGGGTTTTGCCTTTTCTGAACTACCATCACGCTTATCCAATCACCACTTTCTATCAGGAGTGGGGAGCCGGGCTGTTGGGTTTATGTGCGCTGACATTGCTGCTGACTACGCGTTACTGGCAAGCCCCTGAAGTACCGCGCATTGTGATTTTACCGATCGGGTTGATGCTGTTGTTGATGATTCAGTTCTTCGTGGGCCGCATCAATCACTTCGATCACCTTATGCTGATGAGTCTGTATTTCCTGTTTGCGGCCCTTTTGATGATGCTGGGGCAGAGACTACGGGCTGAACTGGGGTTGCCCACGCTGGTGACAGTGCTTTCAGTGTTTTTGTTGATCGGAGCAGAGTTGAACACGCTGGCGGGCATCTTGCAGCATTACCGCTGGAACACGTTTTTAAACACGGTTATAACCGCCAAGACTTCCTCTGCGATATACGGCAACACGGCGCAACCAAACCACTACGCCAACTATCTCGCTTTGGGGATGATTTCCCTGGGTTTGCTTTACAGGCAGCTATCGATACGTGTGTGGCTGGTCGCCTTGCTGGCTGCGCCCATGCTGTTTGTCATGACGTTGTCCGGTTCGCGCAGTTCCTGGCTTTACCTGTTGTTTGCCGCAGGTCTGGCATTTTTGTGGCAGCGGCGTGACAAGGCGCTGCGGCCGTTGATGTATTACAGTCTGGCGTTATTGTTCGGATTCGGTTTGATGCACTTTGTTGTCGAGATACCCTGGCTGGAAGGTACAACCGGTAGTATGACGACGGCAGAACGATTGTTTGGCGACAATGCCAGCGGCTACATCCGTCTGCAGCTATGGCGTGAAGCTGTACTGATATTTTCCGAATTTCCATTGCTGGGTGCCGGTTTCGGTCAGTTCGCCTTCCAGCACCTGCAACTGGCTGAGGAAATGCGCTATCCAGCCATCACCGGTCTGTACAACAACGCACACAATCTGGTGATGCAGATTGCAGCAGAAGCCGGCTTGGCAGGTGTGGTGATTCTTCTGGGTGCGCTGGGCTTGTGGTTCTGGCAATCGGTTGTTCGCAATGCGCAATTCACCGTTTTTCACTGGTGGGGTTTTGCCATTCTGGCCGTGCTGGGTATTCACAGCATGCTTGAATACCCGCTGTGGTATGCCTATTTCCTCGGTGTGGCCGCCGTTATGCTGGGCATATTCGATGTCACATCCTATCGTCTGGAATTGCGCAACCTGGGAAGAGTGTCAGTTGCGATGATGCTGGTGCTGGGTACGCTCTCTTTGCTGCAGGTCTTCCAGGGTTACAGACAACTTGAGAATGCGCTAAAGCTGCGCGGGATGGCGGTCAAGGACAGCAGCCTGATTCCGCGTGCACAGGATGAGATGATGGCCGTGACCCGCTCCCCCCTGTTGAGTTCCTATGCCGAGATGTATATTGCCAGCACAATGGAAATCAGCAACGAACATCTGAAAGACAAGCTCGAATTGAACGAGAGGTCGTTGTATTTTATTCCGATAGCCTCTCTTGCCTATCACCAGGCATTGTTGCTGGCATTGTCGGATGAGCCGGAAACCGCCAAAACACAGATGGAACGAGCGGTCTGGGCTTACCCGATGAATTTTCAGACGACTCGCCATGAACTGGAGGAATTGGTACGCAAAGACCCCGCGCGCTTTTCCCCTCTGCTAGAATTTGCCACCCAAAAATATGAGGAGTATCAAAGTGCTGCTGTTTCTGCAAAATAACATCTGGTTAGTCCTGCTTGCATTGACCAGCGGGATTATGCTTTTCTGGTCATTCTTCGGTAACCGCCTGCGCGGCATCAAGGAGGTTGATCACATCGCAGCAATGCAGTTCATCAATCACAAGAACGCGCTGTTACTGGATGTGCGCGAGCAAAACGAATACGCTACGGGGCATGTGCTGAACAGCAAACACATCCCGATGGGAAAGCTTAAAGAGCGCCTCGGTGAACTGGAGAAATACCGTGAGCGTCCTGTTGTAGTGATATGTCGCACGGGACAGCGTTCTGCCTCAGTGTGCGCTTTTCTTGGCAGTCATGGTTTTGCCCAGACTTACAATCTGAGCGGAGGTATCAATGCATGGCAGAAAGCCGGTCTGCCGCTGGAAAAATGATGAGTAAAATCATCATGTATTGCACGGAAGTCTGCCCGTATTGTGTACGGGCCGAACATTTATTGCAGCGCAAGGGCATAAAAGAGATCGAAAAGATCCGTATCGATTTGCAGCCCGAGATGCGCGATATCATGGTGCAGAAGACGGGGCGTCGTACCGTGCCGCAGATATACATTAACGGCGCACATGTGGGGGGATATGATGACATGGCCGCGCTTGATCGCGCAGGCAAACTGGATGTAATGTTGAATAAGTAACTATATTAAGGAAGATGCCATGACTGAAGCAGCACAAGCAAACGCGCAACCGAATACACAGCCCGTCTTTAACATCGAGAAGCTGTATGTGAAGGACATGTCGCTGGAGGTGCCCAATGCCCCGAGAATTTTTCTGGAGCGCGAAAATCCCCAGATCGATCTTCAGTTGCATACACAGGCCGCACCGATCGAAGAAGGAATGTTTGATGTTACCGTTACCGTTACTGTGACAGCGAAGCTGCCAGAGAAGGATAAAGTTCTGTTCCTGATCGAGGCCAAACAGGCGGGGATATTCCAGGTGCGCAACATTCCTGCAGAGGAAATGGAGACGGTACTGGCGGTTGTTTGTCCCAACATCCTGTATCCCTATCTGCGCGAAGTCGTGTCGGATGTGGCGGTTCGCGCCGGGTTTGCACCCGTATTGCTCAATCCGATCAACTTCGAGGCAATCTATCTGCAGCAAAAACAGCAGAATCAAACACAGGTGCCAGACACAGAGGCGGTCAAACACTGATGCGGTACTTTATGGCACTGTTGCTGGTGATTACAGTCAGTCAGACAGCGCATGCCTTCGAGTTCGTCTCGGTCGCCGAACCCGCCATTCTGTATGACGCCAATTCGCTCAAGGCAAAGAAACTGTTCGTGGCGACGCGCTACCTTCCGTTGGAGAAGGTGGTGGAATTGGCAAACTGGGTCAAGGTGCGCGACGTCTCTGGCAAAATATTCTGGATAGAAAAACGCCATTTGAGCAGCAAACGTTTTGTCGTTGTGATCGTTGCGCTCGCGACCGTCAGGCGCAATCCGGAAGAGGGTGCCGAAGTGGTGTTCAAGGCAACCAAGAAACTCGGTCTGGAATGGCTGGGTAACACAAACAGTGGCTGGGTAAAAGTGCGTCATGCGGACGGAAGCACGGGATATCTGAAGTCCGGCGACGTGTGGGGTGATTGATGAAGATTGCCATACTGGGTTCCGGTGCATGGGGGACAGCCCTGGCAGTCAGTTTTGCGCCGCGCCATCAGGTCACGCTATGGTCTCGTGAAGTCGAAGAAATCGAGGCGATGGTACGTGATCGCTGTAACCAGCGCTTTCTGCCGGATGTTCCGCTGCCGGCCGGACTTGAACTTTCCACTTCGTTGAATGAGACACTGGACGGTGCCGAGTTGGTCATCGTCGCTGTTCCAGTTGCCGGGTTGCGCAGCACGTTGCAACAACTTTCCCAATTGACGCATCCTGTTTTCGTGATATGGGTGTGCAAAGGTTTTGAAAGCGGGACTTCGCAATTTCCTCACCAGATCGCTGAGGAGGAGTTGCCGGCAAATTTTCCGCGCGGCGTTCTGTCCGGTCCCAGTTTTGCGCAGGAAGTGGCGCGCAGCCAGCCTACGGCAATGACGTTGGCATCTAACGATCATGAGTTCGCACAGCGCGCGGCAAAAGCCCTGCATCATTCACGCTTGCGCATCTACTCCAGCACTGACATGGTGGGGGTGGAGATCGGCGGTGCGGTCAAAAATGTGCTGGCGATCGCCGCAGGTATTTGCGACGGCATGAAGATGGGGCTCAATGCCAGGGCTGCCCTGCTCACGCGTGGTTTAGCCGAAATGACACGCCTGGGTTTGCAGATGGGGGGACGCGCAGAAACCCTGGGCGGTTTGTCCGGCGTGGGCGATTTGATCCTGACCTGTACCGGTGATCTTTCGCGCAATCGTCAGGTGGGTATGTTGCTGGCACAGCACAAGTCGCTGGACAATATTCTCAGCGAACTGGGTCATGTGGCGGAAGGCGTATATACGGCCCGGGAAGTGCATCGCATAGCGCAGCAGAGTGGCGTCGAAATGCCGATCTGCGAAGCGGTATATCGCGTCCTGTATGAAAATCTTGCGGCGGATAAAGCGGTTGAAGCACTGCTCAGTCGTCAGCCTGGCAGCGAATTCCAATAATTCAGGATACGGGATTCTGGATACAGAATTCAGGGAACATCGGCCGGGTTCTGTATCCTGTGTCCCGTATCCTGTATCCCGTCTTTAAACCCGCACTGCCTCCACGCTTCGAACACTGTTACCGCCACCGTATTCGACAGATTCAGGCTGCGGTTGCCCGGTAACATCGGTAGACGCAGGCGCCGTTCCGGCACAAATAGTGCTAATACATCTTCAGGTAATCCCCGGCTCTCTGGTCCGAACAGGAATGCATCGCCCGCGCGGTATCGCACCTCGTGGAAAGGGTGCGCCCCTTTGGTCGTGAACGCGAACACGCGTGAGCCAGGCAAACTGTCCAGGCATCCGTCAAGTGTGTCGTATTCCTGGACAGTGGCGTACTCGTGATAATCCAGTCCGGCCCGGCGCAGGTTTTTATCATCAAGATCGAACCCCAGAGGACGGATCAGATGCAGTTGGGTACCGGTATTCGCGGACAAACGAATGATATTGCCTGTGTTGGGTGGAATTTCGGGTTCGAACAAGATAACGTTAAACATGAAGAAAGCGCTCAGAAGGCTTGTCAGTACAGGGAAAAACGGCTAACTTCTGTACCTGACAACATGGTTTGAAAAGTCTACAGGGGGAATTATGGCGCGTCCGGAGAAAGTCCGCTTAGGCGATTTGCTGGTTCAGCAGAAACTCATTTCACAGGATCAGCTCCAGTTCGCGCTTGAGCAGCAAAAACTCAGTGGCCGCAAACTGGGCCGGGTGCTGGTGGATAACGCTTTTGTCTCGGAAGACATGATATCCGAAGCCATTGCCAAGCAGCTCAATATCCCCTACATCAACCTCAAATACTACAACGTCAATCTCGAAATTGTCCGCCGTTTGCCGGAGAACCAGGCGCGGCGCTTTCGCGCGGTGTTACTGGAAGAGCGCAGCAATACGCTGCTGGTCGGTATGGCCGACCCGACCGATCTGTTCGCGTTCGACGAGATATCCAAAGCGCTCAAGCATGACGTCGACGTAGCCGTGGTCACCGAAGGACAGTTGCTGGAAACCATTGATCGCGTGTATCGCCGTACCGAAGAGATCAGTGGTCTGGCGCGCGAAGTGTCGGAAGATCTGGGTGATACCTATGTCGATTTCGGCGCGTTGAGCGACACAGTCGGTACTGAAGAAGCACCGGTGGTCAAACTGTTGCAAAGCATGTTCGACGACGCGGCCCAGGTGCGCGCATCCGACATTCACATCGAACCGCAGGAAACGCGAGTGCAGATACGCTTCCGCATTGATGGTGTGCTGCACATGCAAACGGAAGCAGACAGCAAGATCGCGCCTTCTCTCGCACTTCGACTGAAACTCATGTCCGGCCTGGATATATCCGAAAAACGCCTGCCGCAGGATGGGCGTTTCAACATGCGCGTGCGCGAGCAGGCAATCGATGTGCGTATCTCCACCATGCCTACGCAATACGGCGAATCGGTGGTGATGCGCTTGCTCAACCAGAGCAACAGTTTCCTGACTTTGGATAAGCTCGGCATGCCGCCCGACATGCTCAAGCGTTTTCGCGAAATTATCCAGCGCAGCAACGGCATGGTGCTGGTTACCGGTCCTACCGGCAGCGGCAAGACCACCACGCTGTACGCAGGGCTGGCCGAAATCAACACGATGGACCAGAAGATCATCACCGTGGAAGATCCGGTGGAATATCGTTTGCCGGGTATCAACCAGGTGCAGGTGAACGACAAGATCGAACTGACATTCTCGCGCGTGCTGCGCTCCGCCTTGCGCCAGGATCCGGACGTGATCCTGGTCGGCGAAATGCGCGATGCCGAAACCGCGCAGATCGGCATGCGCGCGGCGATGACGGGTCACCTGGTGTTCTCCACGCTCCACACGCGCGACACTGCAGGTACGCTGTTCCGCCTGGTCGACATGGGTGCGCCGAGATACATGGTGGCGTCTTCGGTGCAGGCGGTGCTGGCACAGCGCCTGCTGCGGCGCGTGTGCGAAAGTTGCAGCGAAGCACATACCCCAACGCCGCAGGAAGCCGAGTGGCTGGAGGCTGAAGGCGTGGCAAAAAGCGAATGGGGTACGCTGTTGCACGGCCGCGGTTGCTCACACTGCAACGGTACGGGTTATCACGGACGTCTGGGCGTGTACGAGATGCTGGAGATGGGAGAAGAACTCGTCGAAGCCGCGGCCCATGAGGACAGCCGCCATTTCATGCAGGTGGCACGTGAACATTTGAAAGGCAAGACGCTGCTCGACGCCGCAATGCGGGAACTGAAGTTGGGACATACCTCGGTGCTGGAAGTCATGCGTATCAGTAATCAAGTGGAAGATTGATGCCCATATTCGCCTACAAGGGAAGAAGCAATCGCGGCGACCTCGTGCAGGGTACCTTGGAAGGGCAGGATAGCAGTGTTGTCGCAGACCAGTTGCTGAACACCGGCATCACGCCGACTGAGATCAAGCAAACGTCCAAGGCTGCGCGTAGCGGCAATAACCCGGAAATCAGTTTGTGGAAACGGCTGACGATGCAAAAGAAAGTCGATGCGCTGGAACTGATGCTGTTCAGCCGTCAGATGTACACCCTGCTCAAGGCCGGCGTACCCATCATGCGCGCCCTGGCAGGGTTGCAGGAATCGACGCGCAATCCGGTTTTTTCCGCCATGTTGCAGGACATGCGCGAAAGCCTGGATAGCGGACGCGAATTGTCAGTGGCGATGCGCCGCCATCCCAAAGTGTTTTCCCCTTTTTACCTCAGCATGGTGCAGGTCGGCGAAATGACCGGCATGCTGGATACGACCTTCCTGCGTCTGTACGAACATCTAGAATTCGAAAAAGAAATGAAGGAGCGTATCAAATCGGCGGTGCGCTACCCGATGTTCGTACTGGTTGCGATGGCCATCGCCATTGTTATTGTCAACATTTTCGTGATTCCCGCTTTTGCCAAAGTGTTTGCGGGTTTTCATACTGAGCTCCCGCTGATGACGCGGATACTGATGGGCTTTTCCGATTTCATGGTTCAGTCCTGGCCGGTGTTGCTGGCAGTGTTGATCGGAGCAGTGGTCGCTTTCCGTTCATGGGTCAATACGGTTGACGGGCGCTATAAATGGGACCGCTACAAGTTCCATATTCCCATTGCAGGGCGGATCATCATGAAGGCAACGCTGGCACGGTTCGCGCGCAGCTTGGCGCTTTCCTTCAAGAGCGGCATTCCCATCGTGCAGGGGCTGAATTCGGTCGCACTGGTGGTGGACAACGAATTCATGCGCAGCCGCGTCGAGCAGATGCGCGACGGTGTCGAGCGCGGCGAAAGCATCCTGCGTACTGCTACGGCGACCGGTGTGTTCAATCCGACCGTGTTGCAGATGATCGCCGTGGGCGAAGAAACGGGAGACATGGACGGACTCATGTTCGAGATCGCCGGCATGTACGAGCGCGAAGTGGAATATGAGATCAAGACGCTGAGTGCGAATATCGAACCCATCATGATCGTGCTGCTGGGCGGCTTGGTGCTGGTGCTGGCGCTGGGTATATTCCTGCCGATGTGGGACTTGGGCAAGGCGGCGCTACACAGATGAACTTCATCTGGATTGAGGATCGAGGATCGAGGCTTGAGGGTGGAGCGCTCCGAGGTGCGGGTTTAACTCGATCCTCTATCCTCAATCCCCGATCCTCAAAAGGTTTCACGCTGTTCGAACTCATCGTCGTCATCGGCATCATCTCGGTGTTGGTCGGTCTGTTCCTGAAGCGCGTCCCGCTCAACCAGGAATTGGCCGAAAAAGCCGCGATGGAGCAAATTGCAGGTGCGGTGCAAAGCGCGCTGGTAATGCGCTACGGTGCGCTCATGACGCGCGGCTTGGTTAATGAAAAAGAATTGAAAGCGCTGGATACGGCCAATCCGATGGATTGGCTGCAACAAAGGCCGTCCAACTATGCAGGTGAATTCTTCGATCCCGCCCCACAGGCAATTCCGCCCGGTCACTGGTTTTACGATCTGAAAACGCGCGACCTGGTTTATACGGTCGATCATGCGGAATATTTCACGCCGGGAAGCGACGGCAAAAAATGGATCCGTTTCCACGTCAAATTCGAATACGAACAGGGCGCCGGACGGACGAAGCCGGGCAAGGAAATAACAGCGACGCTGTTCCAGCCCGTTGAGCCGTATCATTGGCTGAAATGAGCAATAACAAAGGGCGAACATCATGGACCCATTGATCCAATCCTGGCTGCTGCAATCTTTCGTGATATTCCTGATCGTCGGCAGCATTGCGGGCATGGTGGTTGGCGCGCTGCTGCTGTTGCATCCGCAAAGCCTGCAACGTGTCAGTCAAAACCTCAATCGCTGGATATCCACTCGCCACTTGAATCAATCTCTGGAACGAAACATCGATCTCGATCCCTGGTTTTACCGCTATCGCCGCACTGCCGGAACGTTCATCCTGCTGGGAGCCGTCTACATTTTTTACTACTTCGCGGTGAGTATGGACAAGACAGACACCATTAACGGATTGGTAAAATATTCCAAACTGCACCCGTTGCTGGTTGGCGGACTGCTGGATGCGCTGGTATTGAGCGCTTTGCTGGGCGCCCTGCTGGCGGCGTTTGTCGGCCTGTTCATGCTGTTGCGTCCTAGCTTGTTGCGCGATTTCGAACAGGCGGCAAACCGCTGGGTATCCATGCGCCGCGCATTGAAACCGATGGAAGTGTCGAATCACAGCCTGGACGACTACGTATTCAAGTATGGACGCCAGGCGGGAATCCTGCTGATGTTGGGAAGCCTCTATGTTCTGGTGTTCCTGTTGTCATGGATTGGTCGTTAGTGTCGAGTGAGCGTCATCTGTTTCATTAAAAAAATGTGCTAAGCCTTTGCTGTGACATAAATTATTGCTTGCTTTCTGGCACGAATCTGGCTAAATTGTGTCTAGATAGGCCTGACGGAGTGCTGCGGCATCATACAGGCGAGGGTGAAATAAAGGCCAAAACGGGGCTGCGGCCCCAATCTTGATAGGAGACTGCTATGCAAAAGCAACAAGGCTTTACATTGATCGAACTGATC
The DNA here is from genome assembly GCA_050287265.1 of Sideroxydans sp. Lineage (GTDB taxonomy): Bacteria > Pseudomonadota > Gammaproteobacteria > Burkholderiales > Gallionellaceae > Sideroxyarcus. The sequence goes on from JBNKBO010000009.1 coordinate 44,048, forward strand.
GTGGTGATCGTGATTTTGGGTATTTTGGCGGCAACGGCTTTGCCGCGGTTTGCAAATTTGCAGGGTGATGCGCGCGCAGCATCGGGTAACGCTGCGTTAGGTTCGCTGCGCTCCGCATCGGCTATTGCTCATGGTGTTTTTCTGGCTCGCAATACTGCCGCCGCCGGAGTAGAAGTGATTGAGGGGGCAAATGCCACCAATACCAATGGTTATCCCCTTGCTGCAGAAATGGCGGCGTTAGCAGGCCTTGGTGCTAATGGGGTGAATTACAACTATGCTGCTGCTGCAGGCGTGTTGACGGTAACTCCGGTGGGAGCAACGGCGGGGGCATGCGATATTACCTATACGGAGGCCGTTGCGCCTAATCCGCCAGCGATGGCTACCGTGCCCGCCGGTGGATTGACAGCGGCGGCATGTCAGTAATGTATTCACGATTGATGGGGTGAATCTGCGGTACCCGTCGTTGGAAGCAAACAGGGGGCGAGACCCCCTGTTTGTCATTTGAGCCGGGAAATTATCAAAAGGATAATAATGTATCTTCCCGCATGGAACAGTGTTGTGCCGAAACCAGACGTGGATTTCCGAATTGAGGATTGACATGTACTTGCGTTCCAAACAAGTTGAAGCACCCCGAAATCTGCTGTGGAATTCAGGTGTCGGGATGCATACTGGTGCGGACGGTTTCACGCTGGTAGAACTGATCACCATTATGGTCATCCTCGGCATTCTGGCCGCCGTGGCCGTGCCGCGTTTCTTTGATCGCGGCACATTCGACAGCCGCCGATATCACGATGAAGCAATCTCGACTTTGCGCTACGCTCAGAAAGTGGCGATTGCGCAGCACCGGCTGGTTTGCGTTGCCTTTACGGCGAATAGCATCACGCTGACAATCGACAGCGATGTTCCTCCCGATGGCGTATGCAATGCCGCCCCGGCGGGTAATCTGAGCGGCCCAACCGGGCAAACGCCTTACCAGGTCGATGCGCCATCCGGCGTGACGCTGTCCGGATTTGTTACTCCCATGAGCTTTGATCAACTGGGGAGTGCCAGCACTGTCCAGGATATTACAGTGAACGGATATCCTGATCATATCTTCGTTGACACGGAGACCGGTTATGTCCGCTAAACCTCTACCTGTCTGGCTGTTGCAGCGCGGCATCAGCCTCATCGAACTCATCATGTTCATCGTGATCGTCAGCGTTTCGCTGGCAGGGATATTGCTGGTGATGAATCAGGTGACGAGCCACAGTGCCGATCCGCTCATCCGCAAACAGGCATTGGCAATTGCAGAGTCGATGCTGGAAGAGATCCAGTTGCAAAGTTTGTCGGGAGTCGTCTGTGTGGGAACCCTGGGGCCTGATGCGGTACGAACTGGCGCGAGCAATGTGTGCGCCTACAACGGCTACAGTTCCACGGGGATCAGGGAGTTCACGCCCGCTAACGCCGTGATAGCGGGATTGGAAAATTACAACATTACCGGTGTGGTGGTGACACCACTCGGCGCATTGGGCGGCACGCCGGTCGCACCGGGAAGTGCGGTCCAAATTACCGTTACTGTCGCCGATCCGACAGGGGCGACGGTTGCAGCGACGGGTTACAGGGCTGGGAACTGATGCATCCGCGAACACAAAGAGGGTTTACGCTGATCGAGATGATCATCGTGATCGTCATCACCGGCATCATTGCCGGGATGGTGGCGATGTTCCTGCGCGCGCCGGTACAGGGTTATGTCGACAGTTCCCGTCGTGCCGAGATGTCGGATATCGCCGATACCGCGTTACGGCGTATGGCGCGGGATATTCGTACGGCAGTGCCGAACAGCGTGCGCCTGCCTGTTCCGGCGGGCTCGGCTTATGTTGAATTTTTACCGACCCGGGACGGTGGACGCTACCGCGTGAACAGGACGGGCGGCGGGGCGGGTTGCGATGCCGTGGCGGGAGATGTGGACGGTGCCGCATTCGCATTCGGTACGACCGATAGCTGTTTCGAAATCATCGGCACCGGGATTAACTTATTCGCGGGCGATGCCATCGTGATCGGTAGCACGCAATCGATCGGGAATCTGCCCTATCTGGCAATAAATGATCCGGCCAGTGTCAGGCGCATGGTTCCGGCGGCGGGCGCGGGAGTGGGCAGGACGACGGTGCAAATCACACCGGGTGCAAATTTCCCGGCCACGGCAGAGCAGGTTGGGCATCGCTTTGCGGTGGTGCCTTTCAACGAGCAGGCGGTGACCTATGCTTGTGTAGGGGCCGCGGGGACGAATCCGGATGGCGATGGCACTATGACGCTTACTCGATATTGGGGATATGATTTCAGGAACCCGCAAATAACGCCGGCGGCAATAGCGGCAATGGGTTTGCCTGGCAATGCCATTCTTGCAACCAACGTGAGCGCGTGCAGTTTTGCCTACAATCCGACCAGCTATCGCAATAGTCTGGTGGCGGTGACGCTTACGATTACGCGCAGAAACGAGAGCGTGAACCTGTACCACGAGATACATGTGAATAACATACCGTGAGAGATGCAGAAATGAAAAGGCATATGCAGTGCGGTTTCAGTCTGGTGTCGGCCATCTTCCTGCTGGTGGTGCTGGCGGGGCTGGGAGCGGGCATGGTTTCATTTTCGACTGTGCAGAACCAGAATCTGTCTATGGATGTGCTTGGTTCACGTGCCTACCAGGCAGCTCAGACAGGGGTTGAATGGGCTGCATACAATATTGCGGTGAATCCCGGTGTTCAGGTTCCTGCAAACGTTTTTAGTCCTCCCGATCCTTCGTTGGCACCTTTTACGGTGACGGTTGCCTACACAGCTGCGAGCGCTCCCGCAGCCGCGGAAGAGGGGGCGGATGTCGTTGGTGGGGTGGTCTGGACGTATGACATTACCTCCACATCCACATTGGGTGTGCCGGGCACGCCGAATTACGTTGAACGGGTGGTTACGGCGAAGAAATAGCTGCGACCAAGGTTCGGATGATATCGAGCCGAAAACAGATTGTATGGTTCATGTCGATTGACGGATCGTAGACAGGGCGCGAGCCAGAAAGTACGGTGGAGGTGGATGATGAGTCAGTATGCAAGGGCTTTTTTACTGATGATGGGTTTGCTGGCTGGCACGGCACAGGCGGCAACGTGCACCAGTGTCCAGTCGGGAAACTGGAACAGTTCAACAACCTGGAGTTGTACCGGCGGGGTTACGCGACCCGGTGGCGGGGACGATGTGATCATTGTCAGTCCGCACACGGTGACACTGAATAATAGTTATTCGGTGACGAATTTGACCATTCAGGCTGGCGCAACACTGAATGACGGCAATAACAGAAGACTGACTGTTTCTGGCAGTGTCGTCATCGACGGCACGTATGACGGCACGGGGAACGGTGGCAGACTGATCATGATCGGCAACGGACAGACACTTTCCGGCACCGGGACAATTATCGATATCGGCCGCATCCAGATCGATGCCAACATTACCATTCCTGCAAGTTCTAATCTTGATCTGACGCTGCGCAGCGAGATTCGGGTGGGCAACAACAACCCCGCCACGCTGACCATAGACGGGACGATCACCGGAACCTCACAAACCAACGGCAATCGCATTCTCAGGGCGGAAAACAATAACACTTCAACTGTAATCATCAATGGCACCTTTAATGCGCCGAACTCTTTTGTCGAGGTTCAGGCGGGTGGCACGGTAACCAACAATGGCACAGTCAGTTTGCAGAACCTTGACGGTGATAACGCGGCAACGGCGACATGGACGCAAGGCGCTAATGCCAATCTGACAATGACGCAGCCGATGGCTGCCTGGTCCGGAACGTTTAATGCGTCGGCCTCCAACAATACGGTAACGTTTGACGGTACGGCAACGCCGCTCGATCCGATGACTTATTTCAATCTTGCCGGCACAAATGTAACTTGCCCGCTCGCTGCCGGTATTACGGTCCTGGGTTCGTCGCCCTGCGGGCCGCCAACCGGTGGGACCGTCACCGGCTCACCCACACTCTGTGTCAACGACGTCACTATCGGCACGCAGCCCTGGTCCGGACTTGGCAATGTCGGGGCGCAGGATAATATCTATGCGCAGTCGAGCGGCCGCAACGGTCAGATCACCAATTATCTGAAATGTACCGGCTACGGGTTCAATATCCCGGCGGGCGCCACCATCAACGGTATCACGGTCGGCGTGTGGGATTGGTCACGCAGAACCATGAGAGACCAATCGATGGTGCTGGTCAAGGCGGATGTCGTACAGACTGCACCTCCTGCTACCCGGGATCTGGCTACGCAGACGCGCTTCGCGAGGAATAATACCGAAGTTGTATATGGCGGTGCCACGAACTTGTGGGGCAATACATGGACGCCCGCCGAAATCAACAGTCCGACGTTTGGCGCTGCATTTGCGGCAATTCGCGGCCCATATAACACTACAGATACGGCCTACGTGGACTACATGTCGATCGCCGTCGATTACACGTTGCCGGTGCAACCCGTGGCGACTTATCACATGGATGAAGCAAGCTGGAACGGAACGGTCAATGAAGTCGTGGATAGTTCGGGCAGCGGGAATAACGGCCAGGCATTCAACAACGCCAGCACAGATGGAACGACACCGGCCATCGCGTCCAGTCCCGGTACCTGCCGCTATGGGGTATTCGATAATGGCGGCACGATTACCCAAGGCTACGTGCAAACGCCACTCACCAACTTCATCACCGATTTCACGATTTCCGCATGGATCAGAACCACCAACAATGCGGTTTCCGGCCAACGCATCCTGATTGACGACCAAAACAACACGGGAGGCTATGGCTTCAGTCTTGCGGATAGCGGAACGGCAGGGAGGCTCAGGTTCTTTTCCCGGGGCATCTCTCCCATCAGTCTCGATTCCACATATACCATCGCCAACAACACCTGGTATTTCGTGGCTGCAGTGGCGGACATAACCAACAGGAGACGCACCATTTATGTGTTCGATGCGGCAGGCGCCTTGCTGAATAGCACTACCGAGGCGGCCTGGACTGGGGGCGCCTGGGGAGTTGATGCCGGTCCGGTGTCGATCGGTGCTGAAACAAATGCTTCGGGCGAATCGAATGCCAGTTTCCATTTTCGCGGGAATCTTGATGAAGTTCAGGTTTTCAATTCGGCATTGACCCAATCCCAATTGGCGCAAATCGCAACACAGACGCACGCCTGTGCCAGCAACATCCCCGATCACCTTGAAGTTCACTCGGTTGGTACGGGTGTAACTTGTACGCCGAACACCCTGACTGTCGTTGCCTGCGCGGATGCGGCCTGTTCGACACTCTACACGCTGGGTGTCAGCGGAACCTTGAGTGCGGCCGGTACGCCCACCGTCAACTGGGATGGGACGACGGGCGGGGCCGCCGGAGCAGGATTTGTCATTCCTGCTGGTGCAAGTAGCGTGACCAAGAATGTCCAGGTCACGACGCCCGGCTCGGTGGTATTTGGTATTTCAAGCGCGAATCCCGTTCCAACGAATGCGACCACTTGCAATTTTGGTACCCCGAGTTGCACTTTCACGGCAGCGGATTCAGGGTTTCTGGTGAGCGCGCCGAATCATGTTTCGGAAACCCTTTCCGCGCTGACTGTCCAGGCAGTAAGGAAATCGGACAACAGTCTAGTCTGCGTTCCTGCATTCACTGTGCCCAAGACCGTGAACCTGAGATGCACCTATGTGGATCCGGCAAGCGGCACTTTTTCCGTGCGTGTAGGCGGTGCTGCACTCAACGCGGGCAACAATGCGGCTGCAGCATGCGATGGCAACGGTGGCGACATCAGTCTGAATTTTGATGCAAGCGGCATTGCCACCTCCTCGCTGCAATACGCCGACGTAGGCAACATCCAGATCGATGCCAGCTTTACGGGTGCGGCAGGCAGCGAAGACGAGGGACTGAACATGACCGGGTCGGGAACGTTCATCACCGTTCCTGCATCGTTTGCGTTTAGTGCCATCACCCCGGCGCCGATCAGGGCAGGCAACCTGTTCGGGGCCACCGTCACCGCCATGAATTCACTGGGAAACCCTACACCCAATTTTGGCGGGGAAATTGCGCCGGAGTCTGTGGTGCTGTCGTTTACCAAGTGTCAGCCGACCGGTACGAATTCGTCCAATGGCGCTTTCAGCGGTAATGTCGGTGCATTTACAACAGGAGTTGCAAGTGCAAACAACCTGAATTGGAGCGAGGTCGGAAATGGCGATCTGGTGGCGACCAACAGTAATTATCTGGCCTCGGGACTGGCTTCAACCGGCAACACCGGCACCGGCAGCATCGAATGCAATAGTTCAGGCGCCGGGAATATCGGACCTTTTATCCCGGACCATTTTGATACGGTGGTGTCGGGACCAATGACCTGTCCAGGAGGGCTTACCTGCCCGGCAGGAGGATTGGTCTATTCCGGTCAGGCATTTACTGCCAATATTTCTGCCATGAATGCATCAGGTGCGTTAACGCAAAACTATGACGGTACGGCGAATACCTCACCGAATTTTGCCAAAACCGTGACGCTTACTGCCTGGGATGCGCTCGGCAGCACCACTACGCAGAATCCGCCAGCCGCCGCACCGGGATCGATATCGGGAGGCAGCGATACGGTTGCAGCCACATCCTTCAGCATGGGGACAACCCTCTTCCCCGGTGTGCCTGCGGCGCCGATTTATACTTTCGGTACTATCCCAACCACGCCTACCGATATCTATATTCGTGCGCAAGATACGGACAACGTAACATCACTGGGTGCGATCAATCCGACAACGACTTCAGTCGAAGGGGGTGTCAAAGTGGTCAGCGGCCGCGTCAAGGTTTCCAACGCATACGGCTCTGAATTGCTGCCGTTGACACTGGTTGCAGCTGCCCAGTACTACACCGCCAACGGCTGGGGGGGCAGTATCACGGATGGTATTACGAGCATGACCCTGGCAGGATCGGCAGTGGTCGGCAGCGGTACTACGACGGTGTCGCCGACAAACGGAACATTGGTTGCCGGAAAATTGAACATCAACTTGTCAACGCCGGTTCCCGCAGGTTCTGCCGGTGTTGCCACGATCACGCCGGCAATCGACGCATGTCCGCTTCCTGCGACATGCTATCTGCCGGTGATTCCGGGTACGGCGACTTTTGGCATATACAGCAACAATAACAATTTTATCTATCGTCGCGAACGATAGCGGCGTCTGTTTTCAGTCAAGATACTCAAACAGTCCGGAATGCGTTCCGGACGGATTTTTTGCTTACTGTCGGAATGAAGTCAGTTTATGACTGTCTGTAGACAGTAAAATATAAAAAAATCCCTTGACAGCAATGGGTTAGTGAATTAAGTTCACGCTAATTATGGCGACTCACCAGTTATTCAACTTGTTCAAGAAAAGCGGTCGCGTCAGCGAGTGGGTCGCTGTCACCACCGGCAAGTTGGGTGTCCACATCGCGCAAGCAAAGTATGTGGGTCCTCGCCCGCAAATAACGAGATGCGATTTTTTCCCGCTCCCGGAGATTTCAGCTTCCGCATTGGACAAGTTGCGCAAGGACGCGCAACTCGACGAAGCCAGATTCACCACATTGCTGGCACCCAACGAATATCAACTGATGATGGTGGATGCGCCGAATGTCCCGGTCGATGAACTGAAAACGGCGATCCGCTGGAAGATCAAGGATTCCCTGAATTACCACATCGACGATGCCACTGTCGACGTGTTGCAGATACCGACCAACAAATACGGCGGCGACCGGCCGCAATCCCTCTACGCGATTGCCGCCTCCAACGAGACAATACGCAAACGCATCGAGATGTTCGAAAAAGCAAAATTCGATCTGACTGTCATCGATATCCCGGAAATGGCACAGCGCAATATCGCGGCTTTGTTTGAGGATGAAGGCAGGGGTCTGGCAATGCTGTCGCTCTGCGATGAGAGCTGTCTGTTCACCATCACCTGTGATGGAGAACTGTACCTTGCGCGACACATCGACGTTTCGCTGGGGCAACTGCAGGACGCGGATGAGAATCTGCGCCAGCAACATGTGGATCGCGTCGAGCTGGAATTGCAGCGCTCGCTGGATTACTTCGACCGCCAGTTCCATCACATCCCGGTCAGCCGGCTATTGCTGGCTGCGCCGGAATCGCTGGGACTGGAAAAAGTGCTGGCCGGCAGTTTGGGAATGCCGGTGGAATTGCTCGATCTGGCACAAGGCATGGACATTGCGGGCGTGCCGGCAATGTCCGACAGCGAATACGCCTGTCATGCGCTGCCAGCGCTGGGTGCGGCGCTGCGCCGGGAAAAGAAGGCGTTATGAGCCAGCAGATCAATCTGTTCAATCCGATCTTCCTGAAACAGAAGAAATACTTCTCCGCGTTTACGATGTTACAGGCGCTGGGGTTGATCGCACTGGGATCGGTCGTGTTTTTTGGCTATGCGGTCTATCAGGTGGAACAGTTGTCAAAACAGGCTGCCGACATGAACAAACGCTATGTTGCCGAACAGAAACGTTTGGCTAATATGTCCAGCGGGTTCTCGCTGCAACAGTCCGAAAAAATGCTGGCGGATGAACTGAAGCAGGTGGAGGCGCAGGCGAAATTGCAGGATGAAGTGCTAAGCCTGCTCAAGAGCGGCGCGCTCGGCAACACCGAAGGTTATTCGGAATACATGCGCGCATTTGCGCGGCAATCGCTCAAGGGATTGTGGCTTACCGGATTTGATATTGCCGGTGACGGTTCGCAAATGAGCTTGAGCGGTGCGGTGGTGAATCCGCGACTGGTACCGTCGTATATCCGGCGCCTGGGCAAGGAGAAGGTCATGCGCGGCAAGACTTTTTCGACTTTGCAGATCCAGCAGCCGAAGAAAGATGGCGACCGGCTTGTGCCGCGCTATGTCGAATTCATTTTGCGCACGAGCGCAGTCACTGAAGGGGCAAACTAATGGCGATGCCGGAACAGATCGACAGGATCGTCGCCAAAGTGGATGGCTACAGTTTGCGCGAGCGAGTCCTGATTTTTGCGGCTGCCGCATTCCTGCTGGTGGCGCTGATCGATGCGCTGTTTCTCGAACCGTTGCTGGAAAAACAGAAGAAGCTTTCCACCCAGGTCGTCCAGCAGCAGGAGAAGATGAAAGAGGTGCAGGCGCAAATCTCTTCGTTTTTGCAGGCACAGCAGGCTGATGTCAATTCGCCGCAGCGCGAACGCATCCGCATGTTGCGGCAACGGCTGGATGAGGGTACTGCCTATCTGAAAGAACGGCGCGACAAGCTGGTGCCGCCGGAAAAAATGGCTCGTCTGCTGGAACAGGTGCTCAACAGGAACAGCCATTTGCAACTGGTCGCGCTGGATACGCTGCCGGCGAGTCTGCTTGTCGAACCTTCGGCCGATGCGGCTTCCGGCGAGGCGGACGGTGCCGTACAGTTAATTGATTCGGGAAAGCAGATTTACAAGCATGGCGTGAAGATTACGGTGCGCGGCAAATATGCCGGTTTGCTGCAATATCTGGCCGCGTTGGAAAAGTTGCGTACGCAGATGTACTGGAGCATCGCAAAGATGGAAGTGATCAAGTATCCCACGGTGGAATTGACACTGACGCTCTATACCTTGAGTCTGGACAAGACATGGCTGCAGGTATGAGAGCACTAATGGCGGCATGGTTGCTGTGTGCGATGCAGATCGCAGCGGCAGCACCGTTGCCTGACCCGACCAGACCGGCTATCGATCTTGACAGTAGCGGCCCGGGTGCTGCGACGGAGGGGGTGAGCGGCGATCCGGTGTCGCACGGATTGCAGTCGATCATCATCTCACCACAGTATCGTGCCGCCATCATCAACGGCAAGACCGTGGTGTTGGGCGAAAAATCCGGCGATTCCAGGCTGGTCGAAGTGCGTGATGACAGTGTAGTTCTTCAGAGTGTACGTGGCCGACGGGTGTTGGCACTGTTCCCAAAAGTGATTATGAATAAACACAGGTCGGTGCAGCAGGAAGGCGCTGCGGGAGAAAATAGATGAAACCAGTTTCAGTATTATTATTGGCGTTGTTGTTCTTGTCAGCTTGTGCAACAACAAACAAGAGTCAGACGGCAGACAAGATCAGCCAGGAGATGGATGCCGCTGCCGCAGCCCCCGAGGCGGCGATGCCGGAGATGGTGGATCAGGCGTTATTGCCACCGCTGACGGCGCTGGGCTCGCAATCCGCTGTCAAGCCGCTGGAAACCAAATTCGATTTGTCGGTCAACAGTACCCCGGCGAAACAGGTGTTCATGGCAATCGTTTCGGGTACGCGCTACAGCGTACTGGTAAATCCGGAAGTCCGCGGCAACATATCGCTCTCATTGAAAGATGTGACTGTGTTCGATGCGTTGGAGGCGATACGCGAAATGTACGGCTACGATTACAAGGTGGACGGCACCCGCATCTATATCCAGCCGCTGACGCTGCAAACGCGTTTGTATCAGGTGAATTACCTGACCGGGCAACGCGAAGGCAAGTCGTCTGTACGCGTCGCCTCCGGGTCGGTTGCGGACGTGGTTCAGAGCAGTTCGGCAAACGGCCAGACGCCAGGTGCGGTATCCAATCGCGACAGTGCGCGCATTACAACCACATCAAGTTCGGATTTCTGGGACGGTCTGACCAAGGCATTGACTGCTATCGTGGGCAACGAAAAAGGGCGCAGCGTGGTGATCAGTCCGATGTCGGGGGTGATCGTGGTACGCGCCATGCCGGATGAATTGAGGAATGTTGCCACCTATCTCAAGGCATCGCAGATTTCCGTCGACCGCCAGGTGATTCTGGAGGCAAAGATCGTCGAAGTGCAACTGAACGAATCGTTCCAGTCCGGTGTGAACTGGGCGGCATTCAAGAATGGACCCAACAGCGGCCTTTCCGGCGGCCAGCTTTCGAATGGCTCCAGTTTGAGTACGCTTGGCGGTACCGTTTCGAGCGGTATTATTACTTCTACGCCGGGAGCGAATATGGCGGTGACAGGCGCCAGCACTTTGCCGTCAGGCGCAGTGGCCGGAACCTTGTTCGGACTGGCCTTCCAGACCAGTAATTTTGCGGCGTTGCTGAATTTCCTCGAGACGCAGGGAGATGTGCATGTGCTCTCCAGCCCGCGCATCGCAACATTGAATAACCAGAAAGCGGTATTGAAGATCGGCACGGATGAGTTTTTCGTGACCAAGGTGACCGGTGGCAGCGTGACCGGTGCTTCGGCGACGACATCGGCCACGGTCTCAGCCCCTACCGTGGAGACCACTGCCTTCTTCTCCGGCATCATGCTCGACGTGACTCCGAAGATCGACGAGAACAACGAGATCGTACTGCACGTGCATCCTTCGGTCAGTAAAGTGCAGACGGTCAACAAGCTGATCAGCCTTGGTAGCGCATTTGGCGATTACAACTTGCCGGTTCCTTCCAGCACGATCTCCGAGACCGACAGCGTGGTGCGCGCGCGCGACGGGCAGATTGTTGCGATCGGCGGGCTGATGCGCCAGGCCGAGACCAACGACGAATCCGGTTTGCCGATGTTGCCAAAATCGATTTTTGGCCAGACCAGCAAAGTTGTTGAGAAGCGCGAACTGATCATCCTGCTGAAGCCAACCGTGGTGGACAGCGACAGCGACTGGTCGGACGATATTGCGCGCAGCCGCGATCGCATGAAAAACCTGAGTAAATAGCATCATGTATCAGGAGCATTTCGGTCTGCGCGAATCACCCTTCTCGCTGACACCTGATACCAGTTTCTTCTTCGCCTGTTCCAGTTATCAGGAAGGCTTGAACACCCTGCTGGTTGCGGCACGCACCGGAGAAGGATTCATCAAGATCGTCGGTGAAGTCGGCAACGGCAAGACGCTGTTGTGCCGTAAATTCCTCGCCACGCTCAGTACCGACCGCACGACCACCACCGATATCGGTACGCAGGACGGTGGAGTCAGCGGACGCCATGCGGCGAAGTTCATTACTGCCTATATCCCCAATCCGTATCTGGAACCGCGCAGTCTGCTGATGGCGCTGACGGAAGAATTCCGCATTCCGGTCGACAGCGCGTTCGATCAGCATCAATTGCTGAAGGAATTGACGCGCACGCTGCTCAATTATGCGCGGGAGGGAAAGCGCGTGCTGGTGTGTCTGGACGAAGCGCAGGCGATGCCGCTGGAAAGTCTGGAGATGTTGCGTCTGCTCACCAATCTCGAGACAGAAAAGCGCAAGTTGATGCAGGTGGTGTTGTTCGGGCAGCCGGAACTGGATGAGCGGCTTAAACAGAATTCGGTGCGTCAGTTACGTCAACGCATCAGTTTTCAATACCAGCTCAATGGATTGCATCGGGATGAAATGGATCGCTATCTGCGCCATCGCCTGGCCATTGCAGGCTTCCAGGGTGAAACTTTGTTTGTTTCCGGCGCGGTCAATCTGCTGCACCGGGTTTCGCGCGGAACGCCCAGGCTGGCGAACATCATTGCGCACAAGGCAATGATGCTGGCCTATGCGGAAGGGCGCCAGCAAGTGCAGGCTGGACATGTGCGCAAGGCAGCAGCCGATACGCCGGAGTCGTACAAAGATTGGATGGTGTGGGTCTGGTGGGCTGTTGCGGCAGTCTTGCTGTTGGTGCTGGTCTTGTTACTGGTCAATTGAATACGATGAGTGTTATCAATCAAGTATTGAACGAACTGGAAAAACGCGGGGAAAGTGCGCCTTTGGACGAGACCGCGATACGTTCAGTTGTTTCGCGCGGGCAATCGCCTCTGCTGCGCTATGCGTTGCTTGCAGGGATACTGCTGATTCTGGCGGTGTCGGCAACATGGTATCTTGGGCGCGAAAAAACCGCTGCCTCAGGCAGTGCTGTTGCCATGGCTGTGCCGGCGAACGATGTTGCGCTCGTGCCTGGTCCGGCTGCAGAAACGGAGTCAGCACCAATTGAGGCGGGAACGACGGATTCGAATAGGGAACCAGGAGTGCAGCAATCTGTCGACAATTTGTACGGAAAACCATTGTTGAAAATGGAAAGCGAAGCAGAACCGGTTGCAGTTCCCGAAGTAAAGAAGAAAGCAGGGCGCAAACCGCAACGCATTGCAAAGCAGGTCGCTGAAAATACGGAAAGCTTGCCGTCAGATAATCTGGAGCAACTCAAAACGATTAGTCCGCAGCAACGCGCAGAGAATGAGTTCAGCAAGGCCAATCGGGCTGTTCAGGAAGGACGCACGAACGATGCATTGGCCGGGTATAGAAATGCACTGCTTGCCGACCCGACCTATAAACCTGCGCGGCAGGCATGGGTTGGTTTGCTCGTGAGCCTGCAACGCAACAATGAGGCCGAGCAAGTGTTGCACAGAGGCTTGATGCACGATTCCCACGATACATGGTTTGCCATGATGCTGGCGCGTTTGCAGGTCGAGCGTGATGCTACGCCGCTGGCCCTGGAGACGTTGCAGAAAACCCTGCCCTATGCCGAAGGTCAGGCCGATTACCAGTCGTTCGTGGCGGCGCTGCTGCAGCGCCAGGATCAACATGAAGAAGCCGTTGCGCATTATCAGATTGCGCTGAAACTTGTGCCCAATAACGGCGTGTGGCTGATGGGCTTGGGTATTTCCCTGCAGGCACTGCACCGCAAAGATGAAGCGCGCAATACCTATCAGCACGCGCTGGCTTCGAACACACTGAGCCCCCAGTTGCAGGCCTACGTAAAGCGGAAGCTAAGCGAGCTTTGAGACGGTTAATTGTGGGGCAGGGTTCGTGCTACAACCCATGCACTGACTTCGTTTGCGCCAGCCTTCTTCAACGCGCGTGCCAACTCACCAATCGAAGCGCCTGTTGTCATCACGTCGTCCACAATGGCGACATGCTTGCCACGCACTTTGGCGTGGGCGTCACAGGCGAAGGCCTGACGCATGTTCTTATCGCGTTCTTTCCATGGAAGCGAGGATTGTGGCAGTGTGTTGCGTATCCGTTTACAGGCATTCCGAAACAGCGGGATATCCAGCCGGCGTGAAATATGCTGTGCCAGCAGCAATGATTGATTGAAGCCGCGTTCGCGCAAACGGACGTGGTGCAGCGGTAACGCCACAATGCAGTCCGGTTGTGTGGTGATACGTTGAAGCAGCGCTTCAGCAAGAAAACTGACCAGTATCAGACGTTCGCGATACTTTAGCGCCTGAATCAGCTTGTCCAGCGGAAATTTGTAGCCGAAGGCTGCCACCGTATGGTCGAACGGCGGCGGTTGTTTCAGGCAGTGGCCACAGATGCTGCCTGCCGGGCTTGGCAAAGCGCAAATCGGGCAATGTTCGACAGACAGACGCGGCAAATCAGCGTCGCATGCGCTACAGCACAAGCCATCATGGTTGCTTGCGCCGCACAGCAGACAAGGCTGAGCAGGCAAAGAGCGCGTAAATATTGCGCCGATGTCAAACAAACGATGGGATAAAATAGACAAGTTATCTCTATTCCTTTTGCCGTTCCGGGTTGGGGATACGTTTTTCATTATTCTACGTGCTTATAATTTATGCAAAACCAAACTGCCAAAACTCAAGCAGCGCAACAACGCTGGACTGTTGCAGATATTGAGAAGCTGCTCAAACTGCCTTTCTCCGACCTGATGTACCGCGCACAACAAGTACATCGAGAACATTTCAATCCGAACGCGGTGCAGCTTTCCACCCTGCTGTCGATCAAGACCGGCGGCTGTTCCGAGGATTGTGGCTACTGCACGCAATCTTCCTTCCATGGTGCTGTTGAGAACAAGAAGATGCTGGAAGTGGATGAAGTGGTGAAGGCTGCCAAGGCTGCCAAGGAAGCCGGTGCAGATCGCTTCTGCATGGGCGCGGCTTGGCGCGAGCCTTCAGCGGAAGACATGACAGCCGTGGTGGAAATGGTCAAGGGAGTGCGCGCATTGGGCATGGAAACCTGCGCCACGCTGGGCATGCTCGACGATGAACAGGCAGAACAGCTTCGCGAGGCCGGCCTGGATTATTACAACCACAATCTGGATACATCCCCCGAGTTTTACGGCAACGTCATCTCCACGCGTGACTATCAGGATCGCATCGACACGCTGGAACGCGTGCGCAAGGCGGGCATGAATATCTGCAGTGGGGGGATTATTGGAATGGGGGAATCATTGACGCAGAGGGCCGGGCTCATCGCGCAACTGGCCAATATGGATCCGTATCCGGAAAGCGTGCCGATCAACAATCTGGTCAAGGTCGAAGGCACGCCGTTGGCGGGCACCGAGGATATCGATCCGCTGGATTTTGTGCGCACCATCGCCGCGGCGCGTATCACCATGCCGACCGCATTTGTGCGCCTCTCCGCTGGGCGCGGGGAAATGAGTGACGCTGTGCAGGCCTTGTGTTTCCTGGCCGGGGCTAATTCGATATTCTACGGCGACCAACTGCTGACAACGGGTAATCCGGAGGTTGATCGCGACCGCGCGCTGATGGACAAATTGGGCATGTATCCTCTCGCAGATAAATGTTGTTGAAGCCTTTTGCCTCACTGCAGGTTGAGCTGGATGAGCGATCCTCATCGGGGTTGTTGCGCAGTCGCCGTACGCTCGCCACGCCGCAATCACCGCATATCGTGGTTGAAAGCAAACCATACCTGGCTTTTTGCAGCAACGACTATCTCGGACTTGCCAACCATCCGGAACTCATCGCGGAATTGCAGCAAGGCGCAAAGCAGTGGGGGGTCGGCGCGGGTGCGGCACATCTGGTGAGCGGTCATTTCGGGCCGCACCATGAACTCGAACAACAACTCGCGGCCGTTGTCGGTAAGCCTGCGGCGCTGCTGTTTTCCACCGGCTACATGGCCAACCTCGGCGTAGTACAGGCGCTAGTTGGCAAGGGCGACACTGTGTTCGCCGATAAGCTAAACCACGCTTCGCTCAACGACGCCATGCTGCTGTCGCGCGCCGAAATCAAACGCTACCGGCACGGCGACATGGTGCAGTTGGCGAAACGGCTCGAACAGACCAATAACGGGCGCAAGCTTGTTATCACCGATGCGGTGTTCAGCATGGATGGTGATATGGCTCCGCTACGAGATCTGCTGGCCTTATGCGAGCAGCATGATGCATGGCTGTACGTGGACGATGCGCACGGTTTCGGCGTGCTGGGCGAGCAGGGGCGCGGATCTCTCGCGCATTTTGGACTGCATAGCGGCTTCGTAAGCCCGAGCGAGCGGGATGAGATGCGCGGAGCCGCGGAGCGAGCGACGACACATACCATGTTGGTAGGGGAGGAGCGAGCGAGCATGCGACAAAGCAGATCGCCCGCGCAGCCGGGGTTAGAGCGCATTATTTATATGGCGACATTAGGCAAGGCAGCGGGTGTTTCAGGCGCGTTTGTCGCGGCTGAACGGGTTGTGATCGACACGCTCATCAATCATGCGCACAGCTATGTTTACACCACTGCAACACCGCCAGCTGTATCTGTTGCGTTGTTGCGAAGTCTGCAATTGATAGCGCAAGGCGATGAACGCCGTGCGCATTTGCAGCGACTCGTTGCGAGATTACGTAGCGGGTTGGCTGACTTGCCCTGGCAACTGATGACGTCGAATACAGCGATTCAACCCTTATTGATCGGAGACAACCAGCAAGCCCTGAAGCTGAGCGAAGGGCTGCGCGAACGCGGCATCTGGGTTGCAGCGATCCGTCCGCCTACCGTGCCGCAGGGCACGGCACGTCTGCGCATCACATTGTCTGCGGCGCATACTGAAGCGGATGTGGATCAATTGATCGGGGCATTGCATGAACTTGCATGTTGACGTGACAGGGAGCGGAGCGCCGCTGGTCATGTTGCATGGGTGGGGCATGCATGGCGGGGTGTGGAACGATGCTGTGCAGAAATTGGGGACGGATTTCCAGGTGCATAACGTCGATCTGCCGGGACATGGGCAGAGTAAATTCCCCTCTCCCGCAAGCGGGAGAGGGGCTGGGGGAGAGGGTGATGCGGATCCCTCCCTCTCCCTAACCCTCTCCCGCTTGCGGGAGAGGGGATTGGATTGGCTGAATATCATCGTGGATGAACTGTCCTCATCTTTCGTTGAGCCGATCAATCTCTGTGGCTGGTCGCTGGGCGGCATCATTGCGCAGCATTGGGCGGTGCGCGAACCGGAAAAAATACGACGCCTTGTGCTGGTGAACAGCACACCAAGTTTTGCGGCGCGCGAAGACTGGGCTTGCGGCATATCACAGGAGACGCTGGCGCAATTTGCCGTCGAACTGGAACAGAATCATGCGGCCACCTTGCGTCGTTTCCTTGCTTTGCAGGTGCGCGGCAGCGAGAACGAACGTGAGTTGCTGGCTACATTACGCAAGAAACTGTTCGATCGCGGTGAACCTCATCTGGAAGCATTGCGCGGCGGGCTGGCTATCCTGCGCGATGCGGACTTACGTGTTGTGTTGCCGCAGATTAAACAGCCGACACTGGCGATCGCGGGAGAACGTGACAGGCTGACACCGCCGGAAGCGTCGCATTATCTGGCGCGATCGCTGCCGCATGCGCGCGCGGTTGTAATCGAGGGTGCAGCACATGCGCCGTTTCTGTCGCATCCCGGAATTTTCAACGATCTGGTAGAGAATTTTCTGTATGAATGAATTCGAAATAGACAAACGCGAAGTGCGCCGTGCCTTCAGCAAGGCTGCGAAGCATTACGATGCGGCTGCTGTGCTACAGCGAGAAATATGCGGCCGGATGCTGGAGAAACTGGGCATCATAAAGCATCAGCCTTTTCATTTGCTGGATATAGGCAGCGGTACGGGCTGGGGTACGCGCCAACTCGGCGGGCTGTATCCCCAGGCAGAGATTATTGCGCTCGACATTGCCATCGGTATGCTGCAGGCGGCGCGCGGCATGTCGGGGTGGTGGACAAAATTGTTCGCAGGAAAGCGCGAAAATTATCTGTGCGCAGACGTTGAGGCTTTGCCGCTGGCAGCGCAAAGCGTGGATATGGTGTGGTCCAGCCTGGCCATGCAATGGTGCAACGACCTGCCAAATACTTTTGTGGAGTTGCATCGCGTCATGAAAACAAACGGGCTGCTCATGTTCTCCACTTTCGGTCCGGATACATTGCAGGAAATGCGTATCGCCTTCAACGGCGTGGATGGCTACAATCATGTTAACCGTTTTGTCGATATGCACGACATCGGTGACATGATGGTGGCGGCGGGTTTTGCGGATCCGGTGATGGAGATGGAAAAGGTCACGCTTACCTATAATGATGTCAAGGCAGTGATGCAGGATTTGCGCAGCATCGGCGCGCACAATGTCACTGCCGGCCGCGCAACCGGCATGATGGGCAAGGCGCGTTGGGCGCATATTGTGCAGAACTACGAAACCCTGCGCCGCGACGGAAAACTGCCCGCGACGTTCGAGATCATCTACGGTCATGCGTGGAAACCAGTACCGAAGGTAACAGCTGAAGGTCACGCTATTATCAGAACGGATTTCAAATTATGAAGAACAATTTTTTGCCACTAGAGAACACAGAGTACACAGAGAAAGACAAATGCAGCGCGCGTATCTCTCTGTGTGCTCTGTGATCTCTGTGGCTTAAGGGTTTAAAGATGAGCTACTTCGTCACCGGTACCGACACCGGCGTCGGCAAGACGCTGGTGTGTTGCGCGCTGTTGCAGGCATTTGCAGCGCAAGGCAAGCGGGTGGCCGGTTTTAAGCCGGTGGCAGCAGGCTGCGATGAGGATGATCGCAACGAGGATGCCAAGCTGCTTAGCGCCGCGAGCAGCATCCGGGCCACATACGGTCAGATTAATCCCTATTGTTTTCCTCATGCCATTGCGCCTCACCTGGCCGCACGTCATGCCGGGGTGCGTATCGATTTTAAACGCATTATTGCTTCATATCGTGAACTTGCCGCTCAAGCTGACGTGGTCATCGTCGAGGGCGCGGGCGGATTTTGTGTTCCGCTGAACGAGAAACAGGACAGCGCAGATCTTGCCAGAGAAATTGACCTGCCTGTCATCATGGTGGTGGGCATGCGGCTGGGATGCCTCAATCATGCCTTGCTGACAGTGCGCGCTATTGCCGAATACCAATTAGAATGTGCTGGTTGGGTGGCCAATGTACTGGATGCCGAAATGCCCGTATTGCAGGAGAATATTGCGGCATTGCGCGAACGCATTGTTTCTCCGCTTTTGGGCGTGATACCGCATATGGCAGAGCCGGATTCAGAAACGGTGGCGGGGCGTCTGGATTTGGGGTTGCTGGATAGGAAAAATATTGATCCACAGATTACGCAGATTCAAAGCAGCAGATGGCATAAACCTGTGTGAATCTGCGTAATCTGCGTAATCTGCGGACAAGGCTTTTATGACTGATTTCGGCTTTATCGCAGTGTTTGTTGTTGGTCTGCTTGGTGGTGTGCATTGCATCGGTATGTGCGGCGGTATCGTCGGTATCTTTACTTCGCAGGTGCAAAAGGACAAGGCACGCTGGCCGTTCCACCTGGCATACAGCAGTGGACGCATCATAAGTTACTCGATTGCGGGCGCACTGGTTGGCGCAATCGGGCAGGCCGGGCTGCTGCTGCGCGATGCGGTTCCCGTTCAACACCTGTTATTTGCGCTGTCGAGTTTCATGCTTGTCGCGCTTGGCTTGTATCTGGCGGGTGTGTGGGGTGTGGTGAGTCGGCTTGAGTTGATCGGAAACGGCTTGTGGGCACGATTGCAGCCCTATTCGACCAGAATATTGCCGGTAAACACGCTGCCGCGGGCTTTCGGGCTTGGCGCACTATGGGGCTGGTTGCCCTGCGGGCTGGTGTACAGCGTGCTGCTCACCGCCCTGGCGAGCGGCAGTGCCGTTCAGGGTGGGCTTATAATGCTGATTTTCGGTCTGGGTACCCTTCCGAACCTGCTGGCAATCGGTCTGTTCTGGGAAAGTATCAAGAGCCGGGTGCAGTCGCTGCGCGTCAGACGGACGGCAGGGTTGCTGGTGGCGGCACTTGGCGTGTATGGTTTGATCAGGGTGGGTTATTCGTTTTATGTAAACGGTTGGACGGGGGCGTGTCATGTGGCTGCGTAATCTGATCATACTGGCATTGCTTGTCTGGCTTGGCGCTTGCGGCGAGCAAAAATTGCCTTCGCCTTTCAAGGCCGGTGATGTGACTGCGAAGTATGCTCAGGCAGATTTCAACCTCTACGATGCATCCGGCAAGCCGGTCAGTCTGAAAGATTTTCGTGGCAAAGTGGTGGTGCTATTTTTCGGTTACACGCACTGTCCGCAAATATGTCCCACCACACTGGCGGAACTTGCACATGTGATGCGCATGCTGGGCCAGGATGCGGACAAGGTGCAGGTCTTGTTCGTAACGCTTGATCCGGAACGTGATACGCGCGAACTGCTGGCGCAGTATCCCCCCGCGTTCCATCCTGCATTCATAGGTCTGTCCGGGGACAGTATGTCGACGGCGAAAGCGGCGCAGGCTTTTGGTGTGACTTACCAGAAGCATATGAACAAGAACGGTGGCTATGAACTGGATCATTCCGCCGGGACCTATCTTATTGCTCCTGACGGGAAGCGGGTGCTGCTGTCACCTTACGGGCAGCGCGTAGAGTTCCTGGTGCACGACATCAGACTATTGCTGGCAATTAAATGAATTCGTTGACCGAACTGTTGCGTTTCGAAATAGACGAAGCAAATCTGCCGATTCGAGCAGAGCAGATCCGGTCGCGGATCAGCAGTTATCCGTTGATGTTAGTTTCGGAATTGATTCTGGCGCCGTTATTGGTCATGTTGGTGTGGGGCAAAATAGCTCACGGTGTATTGGAAGCATGGCTGGCAGCAGTTTTTTGCGTCATGCTCATCGAGTTCCATTTCTGGCGCAGTCGTCGCTTGCTGGCGAAAACCGTTGCACAAAATCAGGCCTGGGATCGTCTGTTCAAGAAAATGACCGCAATGGCTGCCATCACCTGGGGTAGCGCCGGGATGCTCATGTTTGTTCCGGGCGATCTTGCCTATCAGGCGTTGTTGATATGCGTGGTGATGGGCTTGTCAGCGGGTGCAGCGACAAGCAATCCTTTTCATCCACCTTCAATGCTTATCTACCAGGCAGGCATTATCCTGCCTTTGTTGAGCCGGCTTGCATGGGCGAACGATGTGACGCACTGGATATTGTTCGGTATGTTGAGCCTGTTTTGTGTATACGTACTCAATTCTGCCCTGGCGCTGATTCGTACCTTCGAACAATCGCAACAGCGCAGATTCGAGAACGAGCTTTTGGTCGGCGCCTTGCTGGAACGTAAACGGGAGGCTGAAGCTTCGCGTGTTGAGGCCGTGCAGGCCAGCCAGGCAAAATCCAAATTCCTTGCCGCTGCCAGCCACGATCTGCGCCAGCCGTTGCAGGCGTTGCGGCTGTTTAGTGACGCATTGCAGGATACGGCAAAAGAAAAAGACACACTGCGTCTGGCCGGACAGATCGGCAAGTCGGTCAATGCGCTGGTCGATATGTTCGACGATCTGCTGGATGTTTCGCGCCTGGATGCGGGGATCGTCGAGCCACGCAAACAGCATTTTCTGCTTGTAAACCTGTTTGATCGGCTGTACGGCGATTTTGCGCCGCTCGCCCAGGCCAAAGGATTGAGCTTTCAGCTGCCAATCTGCGAAGGGGAGGATGGCGACTCGGATCATGTTTGCACGGTAGTGATCAACAGCGATCCCTTCCTGCTGGAGCGCCTGTTGCGCAATCTGATTTCCAATGCCATTCGTTATACCGACAGCGGCGGTGTGGCATTGCGTTGTGCCTGTTTGCAGGGCAGGGTAAGCCTTGAAGTTGCTGATACCGGCATCGGTATCCGGGCCGAGACAATGCCGCACATCTTTGAGGAATACTATCAGGCGGACAATCCGCACCGGGATCGTCGCAAAGGACTGGGACTGGGCCTGGCTATTGTGCGCCGGGTCGAAGGGCTGCTGGACTGCAAAGTGCTTGTCAGATCGAAGCCGGGAGCTGGTTCCGTGTTCAGTTTCGAAGTGCCGATGGGCGATCCACAGCATCTGGCGCAGCCGTTTGTCATTACCCATTCCCATTACGATCTGAACAACATTGTGGTGGCGCTGGTGGAAGACGATCGGGATATACGCGAACAGTCTGCCGATCTTATGGAACAATGGGGATGCACGGTGGTGGCTGGCGAGTTTGCCGAAGATGTGATGCGCAAGCTGGATATTGCGGAATGTAAGCCGGATCTGCTGGTGTGCGACTACCGTCTGCCCAACGGCATGACGGCAATTCATGTCGTTCAGCGCATGCGCGAACTCTGGGGAAGCGAATTGCCGGCGGTGGTATTGACTGGCGATACTGCCAGTGAGACCTTGCACGAGATTCATGACAGTGGCGCAATTTTGTTGCACAAACCCATTGCGCCTGTACGCTTGCGGGCAATGATGTATTTTGCCCTGCATGGGGAAAACGAGAAGCCTGTATCGGGAGTGGTATGATTACAGGGGCCAAGGAAAGAAGGGGGATAATATGAAAATCAAGGTATTGATGGCGGACGATCATGCGCTGTTTCGCGATGGAATGCGCTACGTATTGCAGCAACTGGCAGACGAAGTCGAAATACTGGATGCAGGTAATTTTCAGGATGGATTGCAGTTGGTCCATGACAATCCCGATGTCGATCTGGCATTGCTCGATCTGAACATGCCCGGCAGCGAGGGGGTTTCCTCAATTCAATATTTCCATCTGCGCCACCCCGACATTCCGCTGGTGGTCGTGTCCGGTTCTGATCATCGCGACGACATCGAAAGTGTGATGGAATCTGGCGCGATGGGTTTTATTTCCAAGATGTCGTCGAGCAAGATCATGCTGTCTGCGCTGCGCATGGTGCTGGAAGGCGGAATCTATCTGCCGCCGCAATTATTGCAACAAGCGGTGAACAACGTCGATCCGGGTGTGACGCAAGTCAATAAACGCTCGCAACGGGCAGCTAAATTTGGTCTTACTTCGCGTCAACTCGAAGTGCTTACGTATCTTGCTTCCGGTATGGCGAACAAGGAAATCTCGAAAAAAATGAATCTGGCCGAGGGGACAGTCAAGATTCACACCGCAGCCGTCTATCAAGCCCTTCACGTCAACTCCAGGCTGGAAGCAGTTAGTGCGGCACGCCGTCTGGGATTTCTGCCGCCGGCGCCCAATGATTCCGAGGCGGTTTAATGGCGCCGCCCGCCCGCTCCCGTCCGCCGTTACCGGAAAGGCTGCTTGGCCTTTTACGTGAATCGCACTGGGTGTTGCAGGTGGCAGTTGCGCTCTATCTTATTCTTATTCTTTCAGGTTTTAATCGCGCCGATCCTTCATGGTCGCATAGTGTGAGCAGCCAAGTCGTGCTGCATAATCCCGGCGGCACATTTGGTGCATGGCTGTCAGACGTATTGCTCTACCTGTTCGGTTTTTCTGCATGGTGGTGGGTTATGCTGTTGCTGTTGCGTGTGTGGGCAGGTTATCACCGCATACGTTCCGACAGTCTGTTCGATTCACGCGCTTTGTGGGTCTCATTGCTGGGTTTTTTTGTGTTGCTGTTTTCCAGCAGTGCGCTTGAAGCTTTACGTCTCTATACATGGAAAGTCACATTGCCGCTGACGCCGGGTGGTATGTTGGGGGCGACACTTGGTGGTGCGCTGGCGCATGCGCTGGGTTATATTGGCGCGACCATGTTCCTGCTGGCTTTGATGATGGCAGGCTTCAGCCTGTTTACCGGTTTGTCCTGGCTGCGTCTGATAGACAGGCTGGGTGCTGTTCTGGAAGAAACCTTTCTGTGGGTGTACTACGCCTGGCAAACACGACAGGACAAACGCATGGGCGCACTTGCGATGCAGGAGCGCAATGCGCTGGTAGAAGAAGAAAAAAGGCGCGTGGGAGAACACCAGCCCATCCACATCGGGATGCCTGTTTTCGAAGTGCCGCGCTCGAAGCGCGTACAAAAGGAAAAGCAGGTTTCGCTGTTTGCCGAAATGCCGGATTCTGACCTGCCGCCATTACATCTGCTGGATGAGGCAAAACGGCAAATCGAAGTTGTTTCCGCCGAAACGCTGGAATTCACGTCGCGTCTGATCGAGCGCAAGCTCAAGGACTTTGGCGTGGAAGTTAAAGTAGTCGGTGCTTATCCCGGCCCGGTCATTACGCGCTACGAGATCGATCCCGCAGTCGGCGTGAAAGGCAGTCAGATCATGAATCTGGTGCGCGACCTCGCGCGTGCATTGTCTGTCGTCAGCATCCGAGTGGTCGAGACCATTCCCGGCAAGAGCTACATGGCGCTGGAACTGCCCAACCCGAAACGGCAACTCGTGCATCTGTCGGAGATTCTGGGTTCGCAGGTCTATGCCGAAATGCATTCGGCGCTGACCATCGCAATGGGCAAGGACATCTCCGGCAAGCCGGTGGTCGCCGATCTCGGTAAAATGCCGCATGTGCTGGTGGCGGGCACCACCGGTTCCGGCAAATCGGTGGCAATCAACGCCATGATCCTGAGCCTGATCTACAAATCCTCGCCGCAGCACGTGCGCCTGTTGCTGGTTGATCCCAAGATGCTGGAGTTGTCGGTTTATGAAGGTATCCCGCACCTGCTCGCGCCGGTGGTCACCGACATGCGCCAGGCTGCTTCCGCGCTCAACTGGGGCGTGCAGGAAATGGACAGGCGCTACAAATTGATGTCCTACTTTGGCGTGCGCAACATCACCGGCTACAACCAGAAGGTGCGCGATGCGATCAAGGCGGGCGAGCCGTTGACCAACCCGTTCACCATCACGCCGGAGAATCCGGAGGCGCTGGAAGAATTGCCGTTTATCGTCATTTTCATCGATGAACTCGCCGACCTCATGATGGTAGTGGGAAAGAAGGTAGAAGAGCTTATTGCACGCCTGGCGCAGAAAGCACGTGCCGCCGGCATCCATCTGGTGCTGGCAACGCAACGTCCTTCGGTAGATGTGATCACCGGACTCATCAAGGCCAACGTACCCACGCGTGTGGCGTTCCAGGTGTCCAGCAAGATAGACTCGCGCACGATTCTGGATCAAATGGGCGCGGAAGCCCTGCTTGGGCAGGGCGACATGCTTTACCTGCCACCGGGCAGCGGCTATCCGCAGCGCGTGCATGGCGCATTTGTTTCGGATCAGGAAGTCCATCGCGTTACCGAGCACCTCAAGGCACAAGGCGAACCCAACTATATCGAAGGCGTGCTGACCTCGCTGGACGAGCAGGGGGGCGAAAACGGCGAACTGAACGGTGGCGTGGATGCCGAAGCCGATCCGCTCTACGATCAAGCCGTTGAAATTGTATTGAAAACCCGTCGTCCTTCCATTTCGCTGGTGCAGCGCCATTTGCGCATTGGCTACAACCGTGCTGCACGCCTGATCGAAGCGATGGAAAGAGCGGGAATCGTGTCGACAATGCAGAGCAACGGCAATCGCGAAGTGCTTGCCCCCTCCAGATCGGAATAATCATGCTGAAAAAACTTTTTCTTGCTGCTTTGTGTTTTGCAGCGTTCGATGCGCATGCGACGGCCACGGATAAGCTGAAAACATTTATTGCTGCAACGCATTCCGCGCAGGCGAATTTCACCCAGGAAGTACAGGACAAGAACGGCAAGCGTATCCAGGGCGCTTCCGGCACC
>JBNKBO010000010.1:0-67980 GCA_050287265.1 Sideroxydans sp.
GGCAAATCCACTTTCATCAACGCGCTGCTCAAGCGCCGCACCGCCGCCGTGGGCGACGAACCCGCCATCACCAAGAACCTGCAACACTTCGACCTCAACGACCACATGCAGCTCATCGACACGCCGGGCATGATGTGGCCCAAGATCGCCTATGAGAGCGACGGCTACCTGCTCGCCGCCAGCAACCTGATCGGCCGCAATGCTTATCATGAAAGCGAAGTCGCAACTTTCCTCGGCGACCTGCTCATGGCGCGTTATCCGGCATTGGTCAAACAGCGTTACAAATCGGCGGACGACGAAATGGACGGCGTCACCCTCATCGAAGCCATCGCCAGACAGCGCGGCTTCCGCATCAGGGGACAGGAGTTCGATCTGGAAAAGGCCGCGATGACCTTGCTGCAGGATTACCGTACGGGAATACTGGGGCGTATCAGCCTGGAAACACCGGCGACACGGCAAGAAATGTTGCGAACAACACGACCCACTTCAGACTAGTACCCTAACAGGCTGCTAAGCCTTGTTGCGCATAAAGTCCGCCACCTTGCCCATCGCGGCAAGCAGTTCCTCGCGCAGCGTTTCATCCTCCAGCGTATCCTCTATAGCCTGTGTCATGCATTGCATCCACTGGTCGCGTTCATTGTTACCAATCGCAAACGGCATATGACGCTGACGCAACATGGGTTGACCGAATTCACGCACGAACAACTGCGGCCCGCCCATCCAACCTGTAAGGAACTTGAACAATTTATCTTCGGAGCTTTTCAGGTCGGCACCGTGCAGGTTGCGGAGGTCCTGCAATTCCGGTGTCGAATCCATGATCTGGTAAAACCGCTGCACCAAGGTTCGAATCTTCTCTTCGCCGCCGATGCGCTCGAAATGTGAGCGCGTGTCATTGCTGATTTGCATGATGTTTCTTTCCAAAGTAAAAAAATCGTCGTTGCGTCTCCGTCAGGTGAAAAAGCGCGAACCCATTTCTTCCAGCCCCACACTTTGCAACACTGCTGTCAGCCGCTCCGCCGCGCGTTTGCGCGGCAAGTCTTTGTAGCTCGCAATGATAAGCTCATTCTTCATCGAATGCTCCCAGCCCACGAGTTCCGTGACCGTCACCTGGTAACCGTGTGCCTCCAGTTGCAGGCAGCGCAACACATTGGTGATGTGGCTGCCGAACTCGCGCGTATGGATGGGATGACGCCACAACTCGGTAAGCACATCCTTTGCCAGTTGCCTGCCCTTGTTCTTGCGCAACACCGCTGCCACCTCGGCCTGGCAACATGGCACCAGCACGATGAACTGCGCCTGCTTCTTCAAAGCAAAATTAATCGCGTCGTCGGTCGCCGTATCGCAGGCATGCAGCGCCGTCACCACATCCACCTTGGCTGGCAACTTATCCGAAACGATGGATTCCGCCACCGACAGATTCAGGAACGACATACCGCCGAACCCCAACCGCCGAGCGAGTTCGCGCGAATGTGTCACCAACTCCTCGCGTGTCTCAATGCCATAAATATGCGAAGTGTCGTTCAGCGCCTTGAAAAACAGATCGTACAAAATAAAACCAAGATACGACTTACCCGCGCCATGATCCACCAGCATCAGCGCTCCCTTCTCTTTACGCACCTCCTCCAGCAACGGCTCAATGAACTGGTACAGGTGATACACCTGCTTCAGCTTGCGCCGCGAATCCTGGTTCATCTTGCCGTCGCGCGTGAGAATATGCAGCGCCTTCAGCAACTCGATGGACTGGCCGGGGCGGATCTCGGGGTATTCGACTGGCGTGTGTTTTTTCATGCGACTCATTTTCCCTTATTCCGCAGCCGATGTAACGGTGCCAATGCATCCAGCAATGTTTGCGGTAGCGGCGACAAACTGCCGCATATCGCGGAGGCGATAATCTCGGCGGACAGTCCTGCCGTGAGCAGACCACGCGTACCGTGCGCCAAGCTGCAATACAGCCCCGGCTCCACCATTCCTATCAAAGGAGTCGCTCCGGGCACCGAGCAGCGCACGCCAGCGCGACCAGCTAAAGGTTGGGCATCGCCTAACGCCTGATACAACGCAGGCATGTGCGCAGCAATCTTGCCAAGATTGTCAGCATGGTCGGCTTCGCGAATATCCAGCGCATCGTCGTCAAACGTGCTGGTCGCTCCTGCCACATGCCGTCCGTCCACCGCGGGCGCGCAATAGCCTTCGGCGCACAGTACCACCTTCAATCGTTCGCTCTCGGGTGTCGAAGGCAACACGCTGATCTGCCCGCGCACCGGCTGCAAAGGAAAAGCGGCGAACTGCGCCAGTTTCTTCGCCTGGTGCGCGCTGCACACCACGGCTTGTTCCGCTTCGACAGCAAATCCGCCGCCGCTTGCACACCAACCATTAACAGTATTTTCCAGCGCCGTCACTTCACTATTCAGGCGTACTTCAATATTCGGATGCTGTGCGAGCGCAACGCAGACCTGCGGCGGCACTACCCAGCCTCCGGCGGGAAACCACAAACCACCATGTTCCATGGGCATGCCCGCCAGTTCCGATGCCTGGGCTGCATCCACAACCTGCAACAGATGCGTCGGCCATTCTTGAGCTGCCAATTTAGAGATGCGTTTGGTTTCGGCTTCGGTCGCCGCCAACTGCAGCAAACCGCATTCGGCACGATTCACACCATCAACCGGAACGACTTCGTCCAGCAGCGCCAGCGCATGGCCGTAAGTCGCCAGCACGAAACGGTGCAGCGCGTTCATGCCTGCACCGAAGCGCGCATGCAGGATGCCACGCGGATTGCCGGAGCCTGCCGTCGCCAGTTGTGCTGCGCGCTCGATCAATGTGACTTGAATGCCACGCTGCGCCAGCGCATGTGCAGCCGCGCATCCGGCGATGCCGCCGCCGATGATGATGGCCGATTCTGGAAGCGCCCCTCTCCCCCGCCCCCTCTCCCCCACGGGGGCGAGGGGAAAAGTCGTACCGCACACCATTTCCCGTTTGCGCCCGAACCCCTCCACTCTTTCCACCGCAAACCCCGCTTGCTGCAGACCGCGCCGCACCCATCCAGCACTGGTGTAGGTCGCCAGCGTTGCCCCGCTGCGCGAAGCGTGTGCAATATCCCCCAGCACGGCATCGCTCCACATCTCTGGATTTTTGGCGGGGGAGAAACCGTCGAGGAAC
Organism: Sideroxydans sp.; assembly: GCA_050287265.1. Classification (GTDB taxonomy): domain Bacteria; phylum Pseudomonadota; class Gammaproteobacteria; order Burkholderiales; family Gallionellaceae; genus Sideroxyarcus. The sequence continues at coordinate 3,154 of JBNKBO010000010.1, forward strand.
CACGCATCCACGCAGCCCACCGGTAGTTGCGGCAAGGCCTGCGCCACATCTTCCATCGCCAGTGTCAACCGCACTCGCCCACCGGCAAAGTTCCATCTGTTCCAGCCCGGCACGCGACGATGCCAGCGCGCCAACAGCCCTTCGGCTTGCGCAGCCAGCTCCGGCCACAGTGCCAAGGCAGCACGCAGTTCGTCATCATTCAAGGGAAATTTCTCGACACTGAAAAAATCCAGGCTCGTGCCGGGCGGTGCGATTTGGTCGAACAATTGCCAGGTACTGAGAAAATTCAGCCCGGTACCGAAGCCCGTCTCGCCGATGCAGAAGCTCTCGCCCGCTGAGAGCACTGCTAAGCGCTCTCGCAGCTGGTTGCCCTGTAAAAACACGTGACGCGTCTCTTCCAGTCCGGAATCGGCAGAGAAGTACACATCACCGTAGCAATTGGAATAGGGTTGTCCGTCTTTCCAGTCAAGCATAAAACCGATTTCAGAAAGTCTTCCTGCGGGTATACCCCGCCGAAACCAGTTATATCAAGCTATTTCAGCCTGATTCCCGGCAGCGCTCACCGGCTTTTTATGCAAAAGCAGGGTATATATGCATATCTATATCTTTTTGAGTCTCGGCTAGTCCGTTTGACATATTGACCCTCAGCGCTTAATGTAGATACTACCCATACTTCTGACATGGATATTAAATGTCGGGATTTCCGTTTCGGATCAAATGAGGAACCTTAAGTGCAAAACGCTCCAGATGGAGAAATACGAGAGAAGGTCATCATGCGTTCCGCCGCCATTTATGTCGTCTTTAGACTGGAACAAGTTTGCTATTCCTGTATGGAATCAGAGTTTTTGCATTGTGCCTGCATGCCGGAGAGAATCTGATATCGTCAGCGACCCAGGACGGTGGGTCGCGTTTTCCGTTTTGTAATATTGACGGTTAAGTGGCGATCACGCTCCCCAAAGTATTCTTACCCATGCAAACAACGCCGCCCTGACTCAGCGTCAGGGCGTTTTTTTGACCCAGGTGTCAATACGTTCTGCTCACTACTGCCAGTCTCATTCTTTTTGCCGTCCCGCCAATACTTCCCGATAGAACCGGGAAGTGTTTTTTCCACTCCGTTTTGCCAGATACATCGCCTCATCTGCGAACTTGACGAGTTGGATGGAAGTGTCCGCATCGCCCGGAAAAATGGAGATGCCGATACTGCCCCCTACTTGACCCGGGTGACCCTTCAAATCAAAGGGCTCAGACAAGGCAACAAGTATTTTATTTGATGCGGACTTCGCATTTTCTGCTGATTCGATATTGTCCAGAACAAGGATGAGTTCATCTCCGCCCACCCGGGCCAGCATATCCGAATCCCGGATCGTTTCTTTTATTCTTTTGGAAACGCCCATAAGCAACAGATCGCCCGCATCGTGCCCCAGGCTATCGTTGATCGCTTTGAATCCATCCAGATCGATAAACAAGACGGCCAGCTTGCGCTTGTTACGTTTCGCCAGCGAAATCGAGTGGTCGAGCACATCCAGCAACAGCGCCCGATTGGGCAAGTCGGTCAGGTAATCGTAGTGTGCCAGATGGGCGATTTTTTGTTCAGCCAGCTTGCGCTCTGTAATATCCCGAACGATACCGATGAAATAACGATCTACGCCCACCATCATTTCCGACGCAGATAATTCCATGGGAAACGCTTCGCCATTTTTCCGCACGGCAGTCACTTCACGCCCGCGCACACCCTGTATCCCATCCTGACCTGTCTCCCAATACCGCTTGAGATGGAAGTCATGAGCACTGCGATCCGGCTCCGGCATCAGTATGTTCAGGTTTCTGCCCATTACTTCCTGCTGTGAATATCCGAAGATAAGTTCCGCCGCCGGATTGAATCCTTGAATTTCACCAGACTCATTGATCGTAATGATGCCATCCATCACATTACTGATTATGGATTGCAATTGATGCTGGCTTTTCTCGAGCTCGCCTTTGGTTTGCTTCAGGTTGGTAACCATCTGCCAGAACAATTGAACCTCAAGGCCGCTGGCAACCCGCCTGTCACCGAATACTTTGAAGGCTTCTTCGGCGATGCTATCGTCGTGCGTCAGGTTGTACACAATGCAATCCGGGTAATCCTTGCAAGCTTGCAGCGCCTTGACAGCATCCGTGAAAGTTGGAATCCCTTGGGCTTTAGCGATCCTGATTCCGGGTGCTTCAGCATCCGTATCGGCCATGGCTACAACATTGACCAAGCCGTCAGTCATGAACATTTCCAGCAATGCGGTGCCGCCACGTCCAGCACCAATAATCAAAACCGGATATCCCTGGGTTCTTTGTATAGCCATTTTCTTTTCTTTGTCATTTACATCATCACTTCAAAAGTTTATTGCTCAAACTCATCTCGCTCCACGTTTTGCAAAATCCTTGAGGCGAAAGCCCAGCGCAAATAACACCGCAAAGTACACTGCCACCCCCAGCAGCACCAGCCAGGAGAGATGGATGATACGCGTCCAGCCGCGGCCGTTCAGCCAGTGCTGCTCATCGCCCATGCCGAACCAGAGCGCCACTCCCAGCGCCAGTAAAGCCATGCATAATTTGAGAAGGAACTTGCCCCAACCCGGTTCGGGTTGGTAAATGCCCCGCTTGCGCAGGAAATAAAACAGGATGGCAGAGTTTAAACATGCTCCAAGACCGATCGCAAGCGCCAGTCCTGCATGATTCAATTCCAGTCCAAAAACGAACAACAGATTCATCAATTGCGTGGCAAGCAGGATAGCAATACCAATTTTGACCGGTGTTTTGATGTCCTGCCGGGCATAAAAACCCGGGGCGAGCACTTTCACTGCGATCAGGCCGACAAGACCCACACTATAGCCAACCAGTGCATAGCTGGTTTTCAGCACGTCATTGGCGTCAAAAGCACCGTACTGGAAAAAAGTCGACAGCAACGGCACAGCAATCAAGCCCAGCGCCAAAGCGGCGGGCAGGGAAAGCATGAAGACAAGACGCAATCCCCAATCCAGCAGTTTTGAATATTCCGCGGTACTGTTGTCGGCGTAATGCTTGGAAAGAGACGGGAGCAGGATGGTACCCAGTGCAGCACCCAGCAACCCGGCAGGAAATTCCATCAGCCGATCCGCGTAATACAGCCAGGACACGCTGCCTGACACCAGAAATGAAGCAAAGATGGTATTAATAATGAGACTGATCTGGGCGATGGAAACGCCGAACATGGCAGGCCCCATCTGTTTGATGATGCGCCTGACGCCCGCATCATTCCAGTTCATATTCCATTTTGGCACCATGCCGATCCTTTTCAGGAACGGAATCTGGAATGCAAGTTGCACCACCCCGGCAACGAATACTGCCCAGGCCATCGCCAGGATGGGGGGATCGCAATATTGCGCCAGCCACAGCGCCGCCACGATAAAGCACACATTAAGCAGGATGGGCGCAAAGGCCGGAACCCAGAATTTGTTATTGGTATTGAGTATGGCTGCTGCCACTGCAACCAGTGAGATGAAGAATATGTAGGGCGAAGTGATGCGCAGCAGTTGCACGGTAAGGGCAAACTTTTCCGGCTCTCTGGCAAAGCCCGGGGCATTGATGTAGACAAGAATCGGGGCGGCGACAATGCCGATAATGGTGATAAAAAACAGGACAACTGCCAGCAAAGTGGTTACCCGATCGACCAGCAATTTGGTCTCATCCTGACCCTTGCGATTTCTGTATTCACCGAAAATCGGGACGAAAGCCTGTGAGAACGCGCCCTCCGCAAACATGCGACGCAACAGGTTGGGAATTTTGAATGCAACGAAGAATGCGTCAGTTGCCATCCCCGCCCCGAAGATGCGCGCGATCAGAATATCGCGCACAAAAGCCAGAATGCGCGAAACCAGGGTCAGGCTGCTGACCGCAGCAAGGGCTTTAAGCAAATTCATTGAGTAGGTGAAATATTGGGGACACTGGACATAGACATGGATGAACTGGCAATTGTTATTCTTCGGCGGCTATTGCGGTCATCATCATACCACTGCCCTAAAAACAGCTGTTCAATCGATACACCCAGCACTTCGCTTCATGTCCAGGGGATATTCTTCCATATGGCCCCATTGCCGCAAGGTGCATGGCCTTGGGTCTGCCATTTGCCACACTGATTTATGTCCCTGATGCCGCCATGATATCCACCGAAAAAACCGTTTGCCAAACCATGGGCTAGCCTCTAGAATGCGCCCCTTTCCGAAAAAGCCGAATTTTCAAGGAGTAGTTAAGTCATGGCAAATAGCGCACAAGCCAGAAAACGTGCAAGACAGGCGGTCAAACTGAACCAGCACAATTCCAGTCTGCGTTCCGAGCTGCGTACTGCAATCAAAAAGGTTACCAAGGCAATCGAAGCTGGTGACAAGGCGGCTGCACAAACCGAATTCCAGGCGTCGACCAGTGTGGTTGACTCCATCGCCGACAAGAAGATCATTCACAAGAACAAGGCAGCTCGCCATAAGAGCCGATTGTCCGCCGCGATCAAGGCGATGGCCTGATTTTATTGCAGACGTCAAGTCTGCGACGAAAGGCCGACTTACTGTCGGCCTTTTTTGTTTATAGTTCCGATATCAGAGAAGCAACAAAACGGAAAGCCTGCAATGTCGCATTTGATGAACACCTATACCCGGCAAGACGTGACTTTCACCCACGGTGAAGGCGCATGGCTGTGGGACGTCAATGGCAAGCGCTATCTGGATGGCCTGTCCGGTATCGCGGTCAACACGCTTGGGCACGCACACCCGGAATTCACCGCTACGCTGTCCGCGCAGATCGGCAAGCTGATCCACACCTCCAACCTCTATCAGGTAAGCGAACAGGAACTGATCGCCGACAAACTGTGCGAAATATCCGGCATGCAGGAAGTTTTCATGTGCAACTCCGGCTGCGAGGCGAACGAAGCTGCAATCAAGCTGGCACGTTTGTACGGCAATCAGCGCGGCATCGACACACCGACCATTATCGTGATGGAAAAGGCGTTCCACGGCAGAACGCTGGCCACCCTCTCCGCCACTGGCAACCGCAAGGTACAGGCCGGCTTTGAACCGCTGGTAAAGGGCTTCGTGCGCGTGCCTTATGACGATCTTGAAGCCATCCGCCAGGTCGCAGCACACACGCCCAACATCGTTGCGGTGCTGGTCGAACCGATCCAGGGTGAAGGCGGCATCCGTACGCCGGAAATCGACTATCTGCATGGTTTGCGCAAGATATGCGACGAGCATGAGTGGCTGCTTATGCTGGACGAAGTGCAATGCGGCCTGGGCAGGACCGGTAAATGGTTTGCTTTCCAGCATACGGACATCATGCCGGACGTCATGACACTGGCCAAAGGGCTGGGCTCGGGCGTGCCCATAGGCGCCTGTCTGGCTGCGGGCAAAGCTGCGGGCACATTCAAACCGGGCAACCATGGTTCGACTTTCGGTGGTAATCCGCTGGCTTCGACTGCCGCAATGACCACGCTAAGCATCATGGAGCAGGATAAATTGCTCGACCATGCAGCCACCCTGGGTACATGGCTCAAACAGGAACTCCAGTCGCGCCTGGGCGACGTGAAAGGCATTGTCTCGATACGCGGCCAAGGTTTGATGCTGGGCATTGAGCTCAACAAACCCTGCGGCGAACTGGTCGCCAAAGCATTGGACCAAGGTCTGCTTACCAATGTCACCGCGGATAACGTCGTCCGGTTATTGCCTGCACTGATTTTTACGCAGACCGAAGCACAACAGTTGCTGGATATCCTGTGTCCATTGATCACGGAATTTCTCGCACAGGAGTGAACCATGAGCGGCAAACCCGTCAAGCATTCAAGTTCCAGTATCACGCCCGCAAACGGGCATGAGTCTTCACTGAAAAGCCTTCGGCATTTTCTGCAATTCAAAGACCTGACCCGCGGCGAGCTTGAGTACCTGTTCGAACGCACACGCATCATCAAACAGAAGTTTAAAACCTACCAGCAACACTGGCCGTTGCAGGATCGCACGCTGGTGATGATATTTGAAAAGGCCAGTACGCGCACACGCCTGTCATTCGAGGCGGGGATGCAACAACTCGGCGGCTCCGCCATCTATCTGAATACACGCGACTCGCAATTGGGGCGCGGCGAGCCTGTAGAAGACGCGGCGCAAGTCATCTCGCGCATGAGCGATCTTGTGATGATCCGCACTTTCGAGCAGGACATCATCGAACGCTTTGCCGCCAACTCGCGCGTACCGGTCATCAACGGTCTGACCAATGAATACCACCCCTGCCAGGTACTGGCCGACATCTACACCTACATCGAGCATCGCGGCGGCATCTCCGGAAAAACCGTGGCATGGATAGGCGACTCCAACAATATGTGCAATACCTGGCTGCAGGCCGCGGAATTGCTGGATTTCAACGTACATGTCTCCACCCCTCCCGGCTACGAAGTGGAACCGGAACGTGCCGGCCTGTTTGGCGAAGATCATTACGAAGAATTTACCGACCCGATGGAAGCAGCGCGCGGTGCGGATTTGCTGACCACTGACGTGTGGACATCCATGGGTTTCGAGGCGGAAAACGAAGAGCGCAGGAAAGTCTTCGCCGACTGGCAAGTAGATGATGAAATGATGAACATCGCCGCAAAAGATTCCCTGTTCATGCACTGTCTGCCCGCACATCGCGGCGAAGAAGTCTCGGCAGCTGTCATCGACAGCCCGCAATCCGTGGTATGGGATGAGGCTGAAAACCGCCTGCACGTACAAAAAGCTCTTATGGAGTATTTACTGTTGGGGAAAATAGACAGTTAGCCGAAGCGAAACACGTTATATGCAGGCGGTTTCGGCGGACGCTAACATGAGCGCAGCGAATGTTAAGCTGCGAAGCAGCGGCGGAAGCCACAACGAAGTTGCGGTGAAAGCTAACATGAGCGCAGCGAATGTTAAGTGCGGAGCACGGCTGAAACCAAAATTGACCACAAAGAACAATCAAACTTTAAGTGAGCATTAGAAAATGAGCGAAATCAAAAAAGCAGTCCTCGCCTATTCCGGCGGGCTCGATACCTCCGTCATCCTGAAGTGGTTACAGGATACCTACCAATGCGAAGTGGTGACCTTCACCGCCGACCTCGGCCAGGGTGAAGAACTGGAGCCTGCCCGCCAGAAGGCGTTGCAATTCGGCATCAAGCCGGAGAACATTTTCATCGACGACCTGCGCGAGGAGTTTGTACGCGATTTCGTGTTCCCGATGTTCCGCGCCAACACTGTCTACGAAGGCGAATACCTGCTGGGCACCTCCATCGCACGGCCATTAATCGCCAAGCGCCTGGTCGACATTGCCAGCCAGACCGGCGCACAGGCCATCTCGCATGGCGCCACCGGCAAGGGCAATGACCAGGTGCGTTTCGAACTGGGCGCCTATGCGCTGAATCCGAACATCAAAATCATCGCGCCGTGGCGCGAATGGGATTTGCTGTCGCGCGAAAAGCTGATGGCGTATGCCGAAAAAAACGGCATTCCCGTCGACATGAAGCACAAACAAGGCGGCTCCCCCTACTCCATGGATGCCAACCTGCTGCATATTTCCTACGAAGGCCGCCATCTGGAAGAACCGTCAGCCGAAGCCGAAGAGAGCATGTGGCGCTGGACGGTATCGCCGGAGAAAGCACCGGACAAGGCCGAATACCTGAATCTCGAATTCGTCAATGGCGATATTGTGGCACTCAATGGCTCCAAGCTCTCTCCTGCACAGATACTGACCAAACTGAACGAACTGGGCGGCAAGCATGGTATAGGCCGCCTCGACCTGGTGGAAAACCGCTACGTTGGCATGAAATCGCGCGGTTGCTATGAAACCCCTGGCGGCACCATCATGCTCAAGGCGCACCGCGCCATCGAATCCATCACGCTGGACCGCGAAGTGGCACATCTCAAGGATGATCTGATGCCGCGTTATGCCGCCATGATTTACAACGGCTACTGGTGGAGCCCGGAGCGCAAGGCACTGCAGGCGCTGATCGACCATACCCAAAGCTGTGTCAACGGCTGGGTGCGCGTCAAACTATACAAGGGTAATGTGATCGTCGTCGGCCGCGATTCCGGTACCGACTCGCTGTTTGACCCGACCATCGCCACCTTCGAAGATGATCAAGGCGCTTACGACCAAAAGGATGCGGGTGGTTTCATCAAATTGAACGCGTTGCGCATGCGTATTGCGGCAAACTTGAGAAACCGGAAATAAGCTTCACGTTTTAAGGAGGCAGCATGCTTCACGAACTGAGCGGTGACATTCTATTCAGCGGCGCGAAAGCCATAGCTCAGGGCGTCGCGCCGAATGACGATTTCCATCAGGGGCTCGCACTGCAACTGCGCGAACGCATGCCATCCATGTACAAGGATTTCAGGCATTATTGCCAGACCAAACGTCCAAAATCCGGCGAGTTATGGACATGGATGAGCGCCGATGGCCGTTTTCTGGTCAATCTGTTCACGCGGGATGCCGCTTACAATCACGGCAGCAAACCCGGCCGTGCCAAACTGCAGCATATCAACCATAGTCTGCACGCCCTGCGCTCTTTTATACAAACAGAAAAACTCGACAGCCTGGCCTTGCCGCGTCTGGCCTGCGGCGTAGGAGGGCTGGATTGGAACGATGTCAAACCGCTGATCGAAAAACATCTCGGCGATCTCAAAATTCCTGTTTACATCTATGTAAACTACCAAAAAGGCATCAAAACCGCCGAACCCCCGAAATGATCCAACGATCCAAAGGAAATCCCAACATGTCAGACAGAATCGACAACGTCAGTGTCGGCAAGAAGGCCAATATCTTCTTCGACGGCAATTGTGTTTCGCACTCGGTATTCTTCCCGGACGGGACGCGCAAAACACTCGGCGTGGTGCTGCCCAACAACCAGCTCACTTTTAATATCAGCTCGCCCGAGCTGATGGAAATCAGCGGTGGCACCTGCCAGGTTAGAATTGCCGGTGAATCCGATTTCAAAACTTACGCCGAAGGCAGCAGCTTCAGCATCGCTGCCAACGGCAGCTTCGATATCCATACCGGAGCAGATGCAGTACATTACGTATGCAGTTATGGCTAGTCCAAAAAACTGTATTCAGTCCACGAAAGGCACGAAATAAAACTATCAAATGCATTGGATTTTTTGAATTCTTTCGTGTTTTCGTGGGGAAATTGCTTTTTTCAGGTTGAATAAATTTTAAGGAATATCCATGCCCTCTTTCGACATCGTTTCCGAAGTAGAAAAGACTGAAGTCAAAAACGCAGTCGAGCAGACCAACAAGGAAGTCAGTACCCGCTTCGATTTCAAAGGTTCCGATGCCCGTGTCGAGCAGGCCGAACTGGTACTCACCGTATACGCCGACAATGAATTCCAGATGAACCAGGTGCAGGAAATCCTCAACAACAAACTGACCAAGCGTGGCGTGGATATCAAATGTCTGGACATCAGCGACAAGGTCGAAAAAGTCAGCGGCAACAAGGTCAAGCGCAACTGCACGGTCAAGGTCGGCGTAGCGATTGAATTGGCAAAAAATATCGTCAAGCATCTCAAGGACAGTAAATTGAAGGTACAAGCCAGCATTCAGGGTGACACCGTGCGCGTTTCCGGCAAAAACCGCGATGATTTGCAGAACGCCATCGCCTTCGTCAAAAAGACGATCACCGACTTCCCTCTGCAATATCAGAATTTCCGCGATTGAAATCCCCATCCTTCTTTCTCGCATTTCTTCTGGTCTTGTGTTCCGTACACAAGGCCAGTGCAGATGAGCTCTCCTACCCCGAGATTCTGATCGACGACGTGAAACACGTCGTTACCGCGCCTGCCCGCTGGGAAGAGGATGAGTGGGGTAAAGCGGGCTGGGCGACTTTGGCTGTGGTCGGTACGGCGCTGATCATTGACCGGCCACTGCGTGATGAGATGCGCAAACATACTGGCGATAAGGCATTCATTACCCAGGTAGAACGTTTCGGCGCGCAGTATGCAGCAGGCGTGGTCGGTGGATTCTATGTCGTTGGCGCATTGACCGACGATGCCAAAGCGATACAGGTTGCCCAGGACGGACTCGCTGCCAGCCTTATTGCCAGCGGCATCATCACCCCCGCCATCAAGCTGGTGGTCGGACGCAGCCGTCCACGCGACGATACAGGTATCTTCCACTTCAAGCCGTTCAGCAACAGCAACGCCTCTTTCCCCTCCGGCCACACCACGGAAGCGTTCGCACTCGCTTCGGTCATTGCCAACCATTACGAAACAACCTGGGTCACCTGCTCTGCCTATACCATCGCCGGACTGGTCGGACTCGCCCGCACCTATCATCATGCGCACTTCGCCTCGGACGTGGTCGCAGGGGCGATGATCGGAACGCTGGTTGGCAAGAGCGTCGTCGCGCACAACGCTGAATTGCGCTCCGCCAGGGTGGTATTGCTTCCCGAGCTTGGACCGGGTCTAATCGGGATTCGCATCGCTGGGAGGTTCTGATGAAATCCGTACTTGTTCCACTCGCACAAGGCAGCGAAGAACTGGAAGCAGTCACCGTCCTCGACATCCTGCGCCGCGCCGGTATTGAAGCCATCAGCGCCAGCCTGGACGGACAACCGATACGCGGCAGTCGCGGTACGATGCTGATCCCCGATACTTCACTGGATGAGGCGCTCGAACGCCGCTTCGATATGGTAGTGCTGCCCGGCGGGCAGCCCGGCACCAACACCCTCAAGGCCGATGTACGCATCATCAAACTGCTACAACGCATGGCAGCTGACGACTGCTTTGTCTGTGCGATCTGTGCCGCCCCCTCGGTGCTGGCAACAGCAGGACTGCTCGACGGCAAACGTGCCACCAGCTTCCCTGGTTCGCTCGAAGCGTTCCCCAACGTGCTGCGCCAGCCGCAAGCCGTAGTCGAAGACGGCAAGCTCATCACTTCGCGTGGTCCCGGCACGGCAATGGATTTTGCGCTGACATTGGTGGAACGCCTGGTGGGCAAGGCGAAACGCGACGAGGTCGAAGCCGGTTTGGTGCGTATGTGAACTCACTACTCATGAAAGTGCCTCCTTCAGTTATCGCATTGCTGCTGCAATTGGCTGCTTTTGCGCTGGCTGTATTGGCTTTACGCCTGCTTGGCATCCAGCTTCCTCCACTGCTCTTCGGACTACTCTGCGGCACTTTGGCTGCCACCCTCAGCCGTTTCGCCGGCCTGGCGCGCTGGTGGCTGTTCATCCAGTTCGCTTTCGCCCCGGCACTGGTGTTGGTGTCGGCCCTCAACATCCCACCCATATTCTTCCTGGTCGCTTTCCTGATCATGCTGGTGGTTTACTGGAGTACCTTCCACACACAAGTGCCACTCTACTTTTCCAGCAAAAAGGTATGGAAAGCTCTGGAAACAAAATTGCCCGCCAGCCAGCCTTTTACTTTCGTCGATCTCGGTTCGGGCATTGGCGGTGTTCTTGCGTATCTCGCCCGCACCCACCCGCAGGGTCAATACCTCGGCATCGAAACCGCCCCGTTACCCTTTCTGTGGAGTTTGTTGCGCATTAAACTCTGCGGCTACCGCAACTGCACCGTGCGCAGGGATAGCTTCTGGGATAGTGACTTGTCGCAATTCGACGTTGTGTTCGCCTATCTTTCACCTGTCCCGATGGACGACCTGTGGAAAAAGGTCAGACGCGAGATGCGTCCTGACAGCCAGTTCATCAGTAATACTTTTTCAGTGCCTGATCATCCTCCGCAGGAAACCATTACTGTCGATGACCTGCATCGCTCGACGCTGTATGTCTGGCATATGTAGCAACTCAAACATCTCCTGAAGCCACTTAAGCACCTCTTAAGTTTGTGTATTTATTCTGCACGCCTCGCAATACAATTCGGAGAAAAAATGATTCGCGCTATTCAAGTATTTATTATTGTTTTTGCGATAGCGGCAGGATTAATATCAATGTCCGCTTCGGCACAAACACCTGGCGAAATACTGTCCGCTATCAGAACCGAGGCGAAAAATTCCAATTCATTCTTTGAAGAATTCTCAGCCGATCGAGGTGCAAGTTTCTTCAGGCAAAAAACCGCCAAAGAATCAAGCTGTGCCACCTGCCACACCGAGAACCCGGCCATGCCAGGCAAGCATGCCAAGACTGGCAAGATCATTGAGGCGCTGGCCCCTGCGGCGAACAAGGAACGTTTCACCGATCCCGCCAAAGTGAATAAATGGTTCAGGCGTAACTGCAATGATGTGCTGGAACGAGCATGCACACCACAGGAAAAAGGCGATGTATTGACCTACCTGCTCACCGTAAAGAAATAAGGAGAACTCCATGACATTTGAGCCACGGAAAATATTACGAATGTTTGCGCTAACCGCATTACTGACGGGCGGAATGATCACGGCCGCGCATGCCGACAGTGATCGTAAGCATAAGCGCAGACCGGTCGTCAGCAACCCCCTGTGGCAGACTGAATGCGGATCTTGTCATGTGGCCTTTCCGCCGCGCATGCTTCCTGCCGAATCATGGCAGGCTGTGATGTCCGGACTGGATAAACACTTTGGAAGCGATGCCAGTCTGGACGCCCAGCCCATGCGTGAGATCAGCGCCTTTCTGGACAAGAATGCAGGCAGAAAGCGGCGCACCAAAGATGGCAAGCTAACCATGCGCATTACCGAGACCCGCTGGTTCGTGCATGAGCATGACGAAGTATCGAATCGTGTATGGAAAAACCCAAAGATAAAAAGCGCGGCCAACTGCGCGGCCTGCCACACAAAAGCAGAAAGCGGCAATTACAGCGAGCGGTATATCAAAATACCCAGATAGACTGGACCTGCGGCGGGGATTGGCCGGTTCGCTCACCCGCGATTCGGTTCGTTCCCATTCAACCCGGCACATACATGAAATAGGTGGCACAATCGCCAGTACACTCACTCACCGCAAAAGATTAAGGATGCTGACATGATGTTTAATAAGAAAAACAGATTACGAATACTTGCTGCCGTCCTGTTATTGACGGGTGGATCGATGTCAATCGCCTATTTTTCAGAAGACGAAGACAAAAACGACCCAGTCGCCAATGTTCTTTGGCAAACCGAATGCGGTTCTTGTCACGTAGCTTTTCCGCCGAGTCTGCTTCCCGCCGTATCATGGCGCGCAGTGATGTCCGGCCTGCGAAAACACTTCGGCACCGATGCCAGCCTGGATATAGCAGTTTCCCGCAAGATCTACGCTTTTCTGCAAAAGCATGCAGGTACCAGAAAGTATGAAGCATCACCAAATCCGCTCTTGCGTATCACCGAAACTCACTGGTTCCAGCAAGTGCATAGTGAAGTTTCAAAACGCACCTGGGAAAGACCGAAAATCAGAAGCGCTGCAAATTGCGTTGCCTGCCACGTTAAAGCCGAGAGCGGAAATTACAACGGACACGACATCATCATACCCTGATAGCAGACGGCAACGATGAGCCAACCTGTGCCGGAATCAGTCGCGCTCATATGTGGCTGGGTGTCATAATAATTGCGATAGCACCGGCCTTCTGGATGAGTTATCCGGCAACCGGATTGGCGCAATCCAGCAGCAATGCCACACAGAGTGGGCTCCGGCACGATGAGGACAATTGACAGTTTGTACACAGACAAAAAATGCGCGTATTGGTAATCGAAGACGATGCTCTGTTGGGCGATGCAATTCAAGCCGGCTTGAAGCAGTCCGGTTATGCCGTGGACTGGATGAAAGACGGCGTGACGGCCGACCAGGCCCTCAGTACCGAACCTTACGCCGCAGCAGTCCTGGATTTGGGACTGCCGCGAATGTCCGGTCTGGATGTATTAAAACGTTTGCGCAACCGCAAACTCCCCATCCCGGTACTGATCCTGACAGCAATGGATTCGGTGGACGACCGCATCAGGGGACTGGACGCCGGCGCGGACGACTACCTGGTCAAACCGTTCGATATGGGGGAACTGGCTGCACGTCTGCGGGCGCTGATTCGCCGCGCCAGTGGCAAGACAGCGCCTGCGCTAAAGGCAGCAGGGGTTGAGCTTGAGCCTGTCGCACACCGAGTCCTGTACCGCAATAACACAATTGAGCTTCCCGCCAAGGAATTCGCCGTGTTGCATACCTTGATGCTCAATACAGGCAGAGTACTGTCACGCACCCAGATCGAAGAACAACTGTATGCCTGGGGCGAGGAAATCGAGAGCAATGCAGTTGAAGTGTATATCCATCATTTGCGCCGCAAGCTGTTTCCGGAATTGATTGAAACCATACGTGGCGTGGGCTATTTGATACCCAATGATAAAAATTTTCAATAAACGCGGCCATGGTTCGTTAAGACGACGGCTGCTGGCGCTTGCCTTATCGACCGTCACCATAGTCTGGCTGACAGCGACCGCTATTACCTATTTCGATGCGCGCGAGGAATTCGGCGAGATACTGGATTCGCACCTGGCCCAAACCGCCTCGCTCCTGGTCATACAGGCTTCGCATGAACTCAACGAGATCGAAACTGAGCATACCCCGTTGCTGCACAAATATTCGCTCAGGGTCGCGTTTCAGGTGTGGGAGGACGGACGTTTGTTGCGTCTGCACTCAGCCAACGCGCCTGGGTCGCCACTTTCTGATCACGAGCAGGGTTTCAGCAACAAAGTCATCGACGGAAAACACTGGCGTGTGTTCAGCACCTGGGATGATTCCGGAATAAACCTGATCCAGGTAGCAGAACTTACCGGAGATCGCGAAGAATTATCCCGCGCGGTCGTAAGCAATTTGCTTGACCCGCTATGGTTCTCGCTACCCATATTGGCGCTCATGTTGTGGCTGGCCGTAACACGCAGCCTGCGTCCGCTGGATAATCTGACCGGCGAAGTGGCTCAGCGCGAACCGAACAATCTTGCGCCACTGAATGCCGATACGGCACCGCGCGAAGTTGTACCCTTGATCGAGCGCCTCAATAGCCTTTTCGTCCGCATCGATGCCTCCATGCAAAAAGAGCGCCGTTTCACAGCGGTTGCAGCGCATGAATTGCGCACCCCGGTTGCCGCCATCAAAGCCCAGGCTCAAGTTGCCAGTACCGCATCCAGCGACACTGAACGCACTCACGCGCTTAACAATGCGATCATTGGATGTGACCGGGCCGCCCATTTGATCGATCAGTTGCTGACGCTTGCACGCATCGATACGCTGGTCGCCGAAATCACAGAGTCTTGCCAGCTCAGAGAAATAGCCTCCGAAATGATCGCCGCGATGGCACCAACGGCGTTAAATCAGAACGTGCGGCTGGAATTGGCAGAAGGAGACGAAATATCGGTGCGCGGCAATCCCGTCTTGTTGCAAATATTGTTGCGCAATCTGATCGACAATGCAGTGCGCCATACTCCATCCGGTACCTCCGTACGTATCAGTATCGCCATGAAGCAGGGACAAACATGCCTGTCTGTCAGCGACAACGGTTCCGGCATCCCCGAATCGGAACTGGACAAGTTGGGCGAACGTTTCTATCGCCCCCTGGGTACCAGTGCCAGCGGAAGCGGATTGGGCTTGTCGATCGTCAAACGCATCGCGGAGATTCATTCCGCCGCATTACAATTTTCATCGCAACAAAACGGAAGCGGCTTCAGCGTTTGTGTGCTTTTCAAATCGTGACCCCGGACGCTCATTTTTGCGGCTAAAATTGCGGCTTCTTCCTTTATCACGACCTGTAAACTTGAACGTATCAGTACACTTACAACTAAAACCTGCCTCATCAATGGGTTAAAAAACACCCCCGAGCCCCTTCCCAACTCGGTTTTTTTTCGTTAGGATGCATCCCCAATTCGGCAGTACATCCATACGGCACACACCGCATCAAAATAACAATTTATTCCAGAGCGAGAATCCAAAAATGAGCGAACATATCCATTATGTCACCGATGCCACTTTCACTGCGGAGGTGTTGCAAGCACCGTTGCCTGTGCTGGTAGATTACTGGGCAGAATGGTGTGGCCCCTGCCGCATGATCGCCCCGATACTGGATGAAATCTCGAAAGAATATGCAGGGCGTCTTAATGTCGCCAAATTGAATGTGGATGAAAACCAGCAAACGCCGCAGAAATACGGTGTTCGTGGCATCCCGACGCTGATGCTGTTCAAGAACGGCAACATTGAGGCAACCAAAGTCGGCGCACTATCCAAATCACAACTCACCGCCTTCATTGACAGCCATATCTAAAACAGATTAGTCTTCGCGTCGCAGCTGCCCTGTTTCGTCCTGAAACCTGTTTGAAGAACTAAAAGACACACACAGCAGTTCGGCGCGTAATATCGTGTAATAAACCCCGTAAATACCCCAAGAAAAAAAATCAGCCTCAACGTCCCTTGCAACTCAATCACTTCATAATCCAGCGTTAGTACGCATCATCCATAATATGCATTTATCCGACCTCAAGACCAAACATATCACTGAACTGGTGGAAATAGCCACCACCAATCAAATCGACAACGCCAACCGCATGCGCAAGCAGGATCTGATTTTTGCGCTGCTGAAAAATCAGGCAAAGAAAGGCGAAAGTATTTTCGGTGAAGGCACGCTGGAAGTACTGCCCGACGGCTTCGGCTTCCTGCGATCCCCGGACACTTCCTATCTGGCAGGCCCGGACGACATTTACGTCAGTCCCAGCCAGGTGCGCCGCTTCAATCTGCATACCGGTGACTCTATCGAAGGCGAGATACGCACCCCCAAAGAGGGCGAGCGCTATGTAGCCCTGGTCAAAGTGGACAAGGTCAACGGTGAACCGCCCGAAAACGCCAAAAACAAGATTCTGTTCGAAAACCTCACGCCACTCTTCCCCACCGTACACATGACGCTGGAGCGCGACATCCGCGCCGAGGAAAATATCACCGGCCGCGTAATCGATATCGTCGCGCCCATCGGCAAGGGACAGCGAGGCCTGCTGGTCGCTTCGCCCAAGTCCGGGAAAACTGTGATGCTGCAACATATCGCGCACTCCATCTCGGCCAACAACCCCGACGCCACGCTGATCGTGCTGCTGATCGACGAACGTCCTGAAGAAGTGACTGAAATGAGCCGCACCGTGCGCGGCGAAGTGGTTGCCTCGACTTTCGACGAACCGGCCACACGTCACGTACAAGTCGCCGAAATGGTGCTGGAAAAAGCCAAGCGTCTGGTAGAGCACAAAAAGGATGTAGTCATCCTGCTCGACTCCATCACCCGTCTGGCACGCGCCTACAACACCGTTATCCCCTCCTCCGGCAAGGTATTGACCGGCGGGGTGGACGCCAACGCCCTGCAACGTCCCAAGCGCTTCTTTGGCGCGGCGCGTAACGTGGAAGAGGGTGGTTCGCTGACCATCATTGCCACCGCGCTGGTGGATACCGGCAGCCGCATGGACGATGTGATCTATGAAGAGTTCAAGGGCACCGGCAACATGGAAATCCACCTGGATCGCCGTATGGCCGAAAAACGCATCTACCCGGCTATCAACGTCAACCGTTCCGGTACGCGTAAGGAAGAATTGCTGATCAAGCAGGACTTGCTGCAACGCATCTGGGTACTGCGTAAGCTGCTCTATCCCATGGACGAACTGGAGGCGATGGAATTCCTGCTGGACAAGATCAAGGCAACCAAGAATAACGCCGAGTTTTTCGACTCGATGAAGCGTTAAAACCCCTGAAAAAAGGGTTTGGACGGTTGGACTGGTTTATGTATAATGCGCGGCTCTGAAAATCCACATTTCAGTGGAGGCTAACCTTACAGGCTATGCCGTAACAAAAACCGCATCAAGCGAGGACGTTATGTACGCAGTAATCAAAACCGGTGGCAAGCAATATCGCGTTGTCGAAGGTGAAACACTGAAGATCGAAACCATTGACGGCGACGTCGGCGGCGCGATCGTATTGGACAAAGTGCTGATGGTTGGCAATGGCGACAAGGTCTCCGTTGGACAGCCTCTGCTGAGCGGTGCAACGGTGAAGGCGACTATCGTCGCCAACGGCCGCCACAACAAAGTGACCATCTTCAAGATGCGTCGCCGTAAACACTACCAGAAACATCAAGGTCATCGTCAAAACTACACAGAGATCCGCATCGACGGTATCTCGGCTTAATTCTGAAGGAGCTGCAACATGGCATCGAAAAAAGGCGGGGGTAGTACCAGTAACGGCCGCGACTCACAGTCGAAACGACTGGGTGTAAAGAGCTACGGCGGCGAACTGATCAGCGCGGGCAGCATCATCGTGCGCCAGCGCGGTACTAAAGTTCATGCTGGCGACAACGTCGGCATGGGCAAGGATCACACGTTATTCGCCAAAATCACCGGCAAGGTGGTATTCGCGACCAAGGGCGCACTGAACCGCAAGACAGTCAGCATCGTCGCTGCTTAAGCAAGCAAGCGATTAGAATGAGCCCTATCGCAAGATAGGGCTTTTTTATTTTCTCCCTCAACACCCCCGTTGCACGGGTTGCTCAGGGTAGACCGGGTTGAAGTGTATGAAATTCATCGACGAATCAAAAATCGAAGTCATCGCAGGCAACGGCGGCAACGGCGTAGCCAGTTTTCGTCGAGAGAAATACATCGAAAAGGGCGGGCCGGATGGTGGCGACGGCGGACGCGGCGGCAGCGTGATCGCCGTTGCAGACAGCAATATCAATACGCTGATCGATTATCGTTTTGCCCGCACGCACCGCGCCAAAAACGGCGAATCCGGCCGCGGCTCTGACTGTTACGGCAAGGGCGCGGACGACATCATCCTGCGCATGCCGGTGGGTACGGTCATCACCGACATCAACAGCGGACAAGTCATCGCCGACCTCACCCACGACGGCGAAAAAATCCTGCTTGCCAAAGGCGGTACAGGCGGATTGGGCAACCTGCATTTCAAATCCAGCACCAACCGTACGCCGCGTCAATGTACACCGGGCGAGGAAGGTGAACGCCGCGAATTGCAACTGGAATTGAAAGTGCTGGCCGATGTCGGCCTGCTCGGCATGCCCAACGCAGGCAAGTCCACCTTTATTCGCTCAGTTTCTGCGGCGCGTCCCAAAGTGGCGGATTACCCCTTCACCACCTTGCACCCCAATCTGGGTGTGGTGCGTGTCTCCAATGAAAAGAGTTTCGTCATCGCCGACATCCCGGGCCTGATCGAGGGCGCAGCTGAAGGCGCCGGACTGGGGCATCAATTCCTGCGCCATCTGGCGCGCACCCGCCTGCTGTTGCATCTGGTGGACATCGCTCCCTTGTATGAAGGCGTCGATCCGGTGCATGAGGCGCACGCCATCCTGAATGAGCTGAAGAAATACGACGAGGAGTTGTACAACAAGCCGCGCTGGCTGGTGCTGAACAAATTGGATTTGTTGTCGGACGAAGATCGCACCAGAAAAATCACCGCCTTCCTCAAGGCGTACGGCGAAAATACGCGCCATTTCGCCATCTCGGCCATCAACGGCGAAGGCTGCAAAGAGCTGACATACGCTATCATGGAACACCTGAATCAGATCGCTGCTCAGGAACAGGATGCCATCACCGAAAGCGCACAGGAAACCGAAATCATTGTTCATGACCCGTTAGCATGAAAACCGTTCTGACCCAATCCAGACGCATCGTCGTCAAAGTCGGCAGCAGCCTCGTCACCAACCAGGGTGAAGGCCTGGATACTGGTGCGATAGGAAACTGGGCAAGGCAAATAGCCGTATTACGCGAGAATGGCTGTGAGGTGGTCCTGGTTTCCTCCGGCGCGATTGCCGAAGGCTTGCAACGCCTGGGCTGGA
This sequence comes from Sideroxydans sp., assembly GCA_050287265.1. GTDB lineage: Bacteria > Pseudomonadota > Gammaproteobacteria > Burkholderiales > Gallionellaceae > Sideroxyarcus. Next base: position 22,898 of record JBNKBO010000010.1, read on the forward strand.
AAAAACGCCCCAGCGCCGTACATGAACTGCAGGCTGCGGCTGCGGTCGGCCAGATGGGCCTAGTACAGATTTATGAAAGCTGTTTCCGCCAGCACAAGTTGCATGCTGCCCAGGTATTGCTGACCCATGCCGACCTCACCGACCGTGAGCGCTATCTCAACGCACGTTCGACCCTGCGCACCCTGCTCGACCTGGGCATCATCCCCATCATCAACGAGAACGACACCGTGGTCACCGATGAAATCAAGTTCGGCGACAACGATACGCTGGGTGCCCTGGTCGCCAACCTGATCGAGGCCGATGCGCTCATCATCCTCACGGACCAGGATGGCCTCTACAGCGCCGACCCGCGCAAGGATTCCGGTGCCAAACTGATCAGCGCAGCACAGGCAGGCGATGCAAAACTGGAAATGATGGCAGGCGGTGCGGGCAGTCACATCGGGAGCGGCGGCATGCTTACCAAGATTCTTGCCGCCAAACGCGCCGCCCGCAGCGGCGCGCATACAGTTATCGCCTCCGGTCACAAACAGGATGTGCTGCTGCACCTGTTGCAGGGCGAATCCATCGGCACCCTGCTCACCGCCAGTTCGCTGGCGCTGGATGCGCGCAAACAATGGCTGGCCGACCACCTGCAAGTCAGCGGCAAAGTCTCGCTGGATGCAGGCGCAGTAAAAGCCCTGCGCGTGGACAAAAAAAGCCTGCTACCCATCGGGGTCAAACAGGTGAGCGGAGAATTCCAGCGCGGTGCAGTCGTTGCAATCCTGGATGAAAACGGCAAGGACATCGCGCATGGCCTGGTCAACTACAGTGCAAACGAAGCACGCCGCATTGCCGGCAAGGCCAGCCGGGAGATTGAAAATATTCTCGGTTATGTGGACGAACCCGAACTTATCCATAGGGACAACCTTGTTTTGCTTTAAAAAAGCAAAACAAGGTTGCGGCACAGGCTAACATGAACGCGGTGAATGTTAAGCCACGAAGTGGCGGCCGAAGCCACAATCTGGTGTTGCTATAGTATCAGGAAGCGGGAAACAGCTTCCGCGTCGAACGGCCATCCCAATTCCGCTCCCGTATCCATGCGTTGCAACACTGGTATGCGCACACCATACTTTTCAACCAGTTCATCGTCATCAGCAATATCGATATATTCTGCCTCAATGCCCAGCGCTTGAAGTATGGCTTCCGCTTCCTCACACAAATGGCAGAACGTAGTGCCGTAAAGTTTGATATCCATGACCAATTCTATAATGTATTCGTCTTTTTTCGTTTGTTCAGAGCAAGGCCATTGGTCTCCCGGTATCATTACTTGATGAGCTTCGTATTTTCAGCCAGCGCCTTTTTCAGTAGCGCCGTCTGTTCCTTGGCGCGTCCGCCGCGCTTGTAGATTTCGGCCAGCTTCATGTAGGCGACGTTGCGCAATGTCTGGTTGCGCGACCCATCAAGGATCCCTTGGTACATCTTGGTTATCTCGTCCGGTTTATTCTGTTTTTTATAGGCGTCTTCAAGTTGCTGAAGATTCAATACCGCCGCCCTTTCCGGATCGTGCGCGACGTTATATACACTATTGACGATTTCAAAATACTGGTTGAGCAGGTTCAGGCGTGCGCTCATCAGCTCGAAGTTGTCTTCCGGAGCCGCGTACGCGGGTGCCGCAAGCATCAGCAAAGCAAAAAGCGCGAGCAGCGGACGGGTCAAGGTGGGCGTAAAGACAGACATGGTTCTCTCCTTTCAAAAAATCAGCTCATGGGATCGGGAATCGACGTCAGCGACTGCACCGACATTACATCGGGCAGGTCGACCGGGTCGGGACGATGGGCTTCGGTTTTGGCAAGCATTTCACTCACCGCAGCGAGCGCCTGCGTATCGGCACCGTTACGCACACTGGCAGGCGCAGCAGGCTTGTGCAATAGTGGCAGAGCGACGGCAATAGCCAAGGCCATCACCGCCGCCGCAAATACCGGGCGCCAGATTTGTCGTCTGGCTCCAGATGTATGTTGTGCGACCTGTGTCATCACACGCGCACTGAATCCAACGGGTGCTCGCTCGCACCGGTAACGCGTAATAAGTTGCGCCAATTCCGGTGTCAGATCCTCGTTTGTCGCAGTCATGTTCTTTCCTCCGCAATATTGTCGCCTGTGGCCGCTTGCCGCAGATTTGCCAACGCCTTATGCAACGCCGCCTTTACTGTACCGGGACGGCAACCCATGGCGCGGGCCACCTCCTCAACGGACATATCCTCGAATACACGCAGCATGACCACTTCGCGCTGGCGCGCCGGAAGCGCTGCCACAAGCCGCCGGATCGTACGGGCGTCGATAGCGCCAATGTCTTCAGAAGCTGGCGCCTCGGCATCCGTGGTCTCTTCCCACGCCGAAAACATGCGCTGGTCGCGCTCGGTTTTACGGTTGTATTCGTTGCATACATTGATCATCGTCCGGTAAATCCACGTGAACGGTTCGGCCGCAAACAAAAATCCGCGCAACCCACTGTAAGCCCGCAGAAAAACATCTTGCGCAGCATCGCCGGCGTGCTGTGGTACGTACAGGCGCGCCCGCGCCAGACGGAAAATGCGATCCTGATGCCGTTGTACCAGTTGCGCAAAAGCCCTTTCGTCGCCACGTTGAAAGTGCTTTACAAGTTCACGGTCGCTGACCGAATCCACAGCTTCCCCTTGTCATTGGTGTCTATCGATGCCCCCCGGTTTACTCACTAGTTACCAGCAGGCAGACAACGAATAATACAATTGCCGGACGCTGCCGTGCCAAAATGGCATCCACGAAGCATGCTTTCCGGATGCAGGTTTCGCGGCAGACAGGAAATTAGTGGTACAAACCGCCATAAGGTTTACCCGCGGTCACCCACCGGGTAAACCGATTCGAAATTTGCGCACTAACACAACGACTACCACCAATACCAAGGAGACAAAAATGCGGTTTTTGATGAAAAAATGGGCATGTGCAGCCTGTTTCGCCGTATCGGCACTGGCGGCAAACGGTGCCGAAGCGATTGATATGGATGTGTTATCAGATTCCGCCGATACAGTCGACCTGGAAGCATTATCGGATACAAAACCTGACACCAGCGCTCCCATGACCACCCAGGATCGCACCCCAGGCATTCTGCTGGGTTTTGTCGGTGGCGGAATGTTCAACACAGGACGGTTTCTCGGCAGTAGCGAACGCGTGTCTGTTCCCTTGCCGCTTGTGTACTTCAATTACAATGATCGCGTGTATTGGGGCCTCGCCAACGTCGGCGGCTGGCTGTGGCGTACCGATGATCGTTCGTTCAAGTTCGGGCTTGTGGCAAAAGGGCGCGGTGCTGTCAAAGGCGAATATACCGGGTATAACGGCATCCTGGATCGCAATGCTAGCGTCGATGCCGGTCTTAACATGGTCTGGAATACGGCCCCGGTAACAGTTACTGCTTCGGTGCTTACTGACGCCGGCAGGCGCAGCAAAGGCCAGGTGGCAAACCTGCGTTTTGCTTTTTCTCCGTTCAGGTTGAGTGAACGCTGGACGCTGAGACCTAGCCTGTCTGCCGAATGGCTCAGCAGCAAGACAGTTGACTATTATTATGGCGTCCGCCCCGAGGAGACCTGGGGCGGCGCACCATTGTATACGGGCCGCAGTACTGTCAACGTCAATGCCGCACTCATCGGCACTGCACGTCTTTCGAAAAATACAATATTGCTGGCCGGCGTGGCACACACGCGGTTCGGTTCCGGCATGACCGACAGCCCCCTGGCCTCGCGCAAGTACAACACACTCGTATTCGTGGGTGCCGGCTGGGTCTTCCTGCATCTCGATCGCTAAGCCGGTAAAGCTGCCAGCAGAGTTATCTATCGCTGTAATCCCACCTGATACCAGCCCGCGCTGCGTTTCACCAGATAGACCACGCTCAGCATCACCGGCACTTCGATCAGCACGCCGACCACCGTCGCCAATGCTGCGCCGGATTCGAAACCGAACAGGCTGATCGCAGCCGCCACGGCCAGCTCGAAGAAGTTGGATGCACCGATCAGCGCCGACGGACCGGCCACGCAATGCGCCTCACCGAAACGGCGGTTGAGCCAATAGGCAAATCCGGAAGTGAAATACACCTGGATGGTGATGGGAACAGCGAGCATGACGATGATAAGCGGTTGCTCGACGATGGCCTTGCCCTGGAAAGCGAACAGCAGCACCAGCGTCAGCAATAGTGCGGAAATGGAGATCGGACCGAGCGCAGCCAACGTGCGCTGCAATGCAGCTTCTCCGCGTGCAAGCAGCCACTTGCGCCAGATCTGCGCGAGAATCACCGGCAGCACGATGTACAGTACAACCGAAGTCAGCAAGGTATCCCACGGCACGACGATGGCCGACAGGCCGAGCAGCAAAGCCACCAGCGGGGCAAACGCGAACACCATGATCGTATCGTTAAGCGCGACCTGACTCAGCGTGAACAGCGGTTCGCCATTCACCAGCCGACTCCAGACGAACACCATCGCGGTACAGGGAGCAGCGGCAAGCAGCACCAGTCCGGCGATATAGCTGTCGAGTTGTTCCGCCGGAAGATATGGCGCGAACAGATGACGGATGAACAACCAGCCCAGCAGCGCCATCGAGAAGGGTTTCACTGCCCAGTTGACAAACAGCGTGACGCCGATACCACGCCAGTGCTTACGCACTTCGTGCAGCGCGCCAAAGTCGATGCGCAACAGCATCGGAATGATCATCACCCAGATCAGCAGGCCGACCGGAATATTGACCTTGGCGATCTCCAGCCCGCCTAGCCAGTGGAATGGCGCGGGTATCGTCTGGCCCAGCACGACGCCGACAACGATGCACAGGAACACCCAAAGGGTCAGATAGCGCTCGAAAATGCTCATGCGTTCGCCCCTGCGGGAGTGACAGGTGTGCTTGTGCAACATGAATTTGCGACAGCCTGGGTTTCGGCGGTTGCTGCGCCAAGATAACGCCCGGCAAGTGTCTGCATGTTGCGCGCTGGTGTATCCTTGACCTTCTGGGCCAGATCGACCGCATAACGCATGTCCAGATCGGTCACGCCCAACTTGTGCGCCTGATCGTAATGGTATTTGAAGCAGGGTTCGCAATTGGCGGCAATCGCGGCGCCGATAGCCACCAGTTCAGCAACCTGTTCAGTAAAAATCGAGGAGGATATTTGTTGTTCGCTCATGTGTTCTCCTTAGTCTTGAATACGGCCGATCTCGGCGAGCTTTTCTTTCAGCGTTAGCTTGTCCATTGTTTCGATGGGTAAGGCCAGGAACATCTGAATGCGCCGCGTCAATTGCTCGGCAGCTTTCCTGAAAGCGGCAGCCTGCTCTTCAATGTCCTCAACCTGGGCCGGATCGGGAATACCCCAATGTGCGGTGGCAGGATGCCCCAGCCACAGCGGACATGCTTCTCCGGCAGCGTTGTCGCATACGGTGAAGATAAAATCGAACTCAGGAGCGCCGGGTACGGCAAACTCATCCCAGCTTTTACTGCGCAATCCTTCCGTGCTGCAACCATGTTCCCTCAGCCACTGCAGCGCGCCCGGATTCACTTGACCGGCCGGTTTGCTGCCTGCGCTGAATGCCTTGAACCTGCCCTTCCCAAGCGTATTGAACAGCACTTCGCCCAGAATGCTGCGCGCAGAGTTGCCGGTACACAGAATCAGCACGTTGTACGTTTTTTCACTCATTCGGATTCTCAATTATTGAATTCAACATATTTTGACCGTGGCGCACTGCGTCGCATCGCCCGCACAGCAATGTTCGGTAAGGTAGGCAATGAGCTTGTCCATTTCGGCATAGTTCGCGCTGTAGATCACGTAGCGTCCCTCGGTACGCGAACTGATCAGCCCGGCGTGTGTAAGTGTTTTCAAATGAAAAGACAGCGTAGCCGGAGGGATGCCCAGCTTTTCGCCTAGGACGCCGGCGGCCACGCCCTCTTTTCCAGCCTGAACCAGCAGGCGAAAAACCGACAAACGAGATTCCTGCGCCAAGGCCGCCAGTGCCGTTACCGCCGTTCCGATCTCCATCTTTCATCCCTTAATAATTTTATATTTCTAATATTATAGAAATGTTAATCTTTCAACAACCCCTTTTAACAACGAATGCCTGCACCACCTTCGTAGCAATATAACTGAGCGTTGAACAGGCAAAACAAAGGGGGCTTGCGCCCCCTTCATGATTGCCTGAAATTGAATTTAGTAACTGCTGCGTTTCACCATTCGCACCGATCTAGCAACTGCTCTCTCCATCCAGTGCTTGATACGGACAGCATCGCCGACACGGGTGCGCGTGCCCCAGGAATCCAGTAACACGATGATTATCGGACGATTCAGTATGTTCGCCTGCATCACCAGGCAGCGCCCCGCTTCGCTGATATATCCAGTCTTGCTCAAACCGATATCCCAGGAAGAACTGCGCACCAGCGGATTGGTATTATAGAAACGCATGGCACGCCGACCTTCCATATCGACATTAACGGTATGAGAAGTCGTCGTTGTAAACTGATGAATCAGTTCGTAATTCTGTGCCGCCATCACCATTTTCACCAGATCGTGCGCGGTCGAGACATTTTCGCTATGCAAGCCGGTAGGGTCGAAAAAGCGGGTCGAGGCCATTCCCAGTTCCCGTGCTTTGGCATTCATCATCGCCAGAACAACTTGCGTCCCACCGGGATAGGTTCGCGCCAACGCCGCCGCAGCGCTGTTCTCAGACGCCATCAAGGCCAGCCGGAGCAGTTCGCCGCGCGTCAGCATCATGCCGCTACGCATGCGCGAACGCGATCCTTTCAGGCGATCGCGATCTTCCGGTTCGATACTGATCAGTTCATCCAGCGGCAGTCTTGCGTCCAGGACCACCATGGCCGTCATCAATTTGGTGATGGAGGCGATGGGAACGATGGTATCGGCATTCTTGGAATAAAGTGGACGCTGTCCCATCTCATCGTAGATAACGGCGATGGCAGAACCCAGCTTGGGCACGGAAGTATTATTTTGTATGGCACTGGCGAATACGTCATCCTTCACCGGAACGATCGAATCGCCATTGGTCGCCGCTTGCACCAGCAGGACATGACTCAGCAATGACAGAATCAGGATTTTCTGGATTCTCTTACTCATTTAGTACCCTTTTATCCTTTGAAAATTAAAGCTCCCCAACAAACGGTACGCAGGATACCGTACGAAAATCAGCTGAATCAAGGCGAGTGGCACAATTGCTAATGTTCTTCCTGCTGCTGCAAAGCCCACATTTGGGAATAAAGTCCCTTTTTTTCCAACAAGTTACGGTGTGATCCGCGCTCGACAATACGCCCTTTGTCCATAACAAGAATCTGATGAGCGTCAACGATTGTCGACAGACGGTGCGCTATGACCAGCGTGGTGCGGTTCTGCGCGATGCTGCGCAACTCGTTCTGAATGGTTTTTTCGGACTTGGAATCCAGTGCCGAGGTCGCTTCGTCAAAAATCAGAATGGCCGGATTCTTGAGGATTGCCCGGGCGATGGCCACACGCTGCTTTTCGCCGCCGGACAGTTTCAGGCCACGCTCACCCACCATGGAGTCGTAACCCTGAGGCAGCGATTCGATAAACGGGTGGATATGCGCCGATTGTGCCGCTGCAATCACCTCTTCATGGGTGGCATCCGGCCGGCCGTAGGCGATGTTGTAATAAATGGTGTCGTTGAACAGCACGGTATCCTGCGGCACGATGCCGATAGCCGCACGCAAACTGGCCTGCGTCACATTACGAATGTCCTGCCCATCGATGAAAATACTGCCCGAATTCACATCGTAGAAACGAAACAGCAGCCGCGACAGCGTGGATTTCCCTGCCCCGCTCGCGCCCACCACCGCCACCGTGTGCCCGGATGGGATGTCAAAACTGACATCCGGCAAAATCTCGCGCGCCGCTTCATAGGAAAAACTGACATTCTTAAACTGAACGGCAGCACCGTTCAGCTTGAGCGGAAGCGCATCCGGCGCGTCCTGCACTTCGCGGTCAACATCCAGCAGGCGGAACATTCTTTCCATGTCGGCCAGGGCATTCTTGATCTCGCGATAGACGAAGCCCAGGAAATGCAGCGGCATGTAAAGCTGCAACATGTACACGTTGACCAGCACCAGGTCACCCACTGTCATGGATCCCTGCACTACGCCGTCCGCTGCCAGTAACATGAGCAAGGTCACGCCGGCCGCAATGATGACGCTCTGACCGGCATTAAGCGTTGCCAGTGAGGTCTGATTGCGTACTGCCGAGACTTCCCAACGCAGCATTTGCTCATCGTATCGCTGTACTTCGTAACGCTCATTACCGAAATATTTCACCGTTTCGTAATTGATCAGGCTGTCGATGGCTCGTGTATTGGCCTTGGAATCCATTTCGTTCATGGTGCGGCGGAATATCATGCGCCATTCGGTGACGACCAGCGTAAAGACGATGTAAATCACCAGCGTGGTAAACGTGATGATGGCGAACCACGGGTTATATTTGATAAAGAGAATGCCCGCCACCAGCCCGATCTCCAGCAATGTCGGCAGGATATTGAACAACAGGAAAGTGAGCAAAAAACTGATTCCGCGCGTACCGCGTTCGATGTCGCGCGATACACCGCCGGTCTGGCGCTCGAGATGAAAACGCAGACTCAGGCTGTGCAAATGCTCGAACACCTGCAATGCCACACGACGGATGGCGCGTTGCGTGACTTTGGCGAATAGCGCGTCTCGCAACTCTCCGAACAGGGTGCTGAATAACCGCAACAGACCATAGCCGACGACCAGGAACACCGGGATGGTCAACATGGCCTGCGGCTTGCTCATCGCATCCACGATTTCCTTGAGCACCAACGGCACGCCCACATTCGTGAGTTTCGCCAGCACCAGAAGCAGGATCACCGCGACCACACGGATCTTGAACTCCAGCAAATAGGGCAGCAAACTGCGAACGACACGCCAATCGGTACGGGTATTGACGGAAGGAGTGTGCGAGTAGCGCTTCATCGGGGCATTGGGTTTCTTGAGGGGGCGTATTATAGCTGTTGCCGCACTTTCCTTTTCCGTCCAAAAAAAGCATCCGCAAGAATACCTGGAATACATGAGGAAAAACAAAAAGCGGTAAATCAGATGAAGAAAACAGTAACCGTTCTCAAACGTTATTCAGCAAGGGGCATACTGACTCCATATCGTGCTGATATATAACTTAATATCTATTTTGTGCAGCGCAACGAACCTGACAAATGTGCACTCAGATGCAGCAACCCGCTCCAATGTTGCACGTCAAGAGAGCTTGCTGCGCACAGCGCCAGCACCCTCCCGCCTTACGGAATACTTGTCTTCCCGGAGGGTTCCAGCGGCGCAACATGCCAGACACGTTCCGCATACTCGCGGATGGTGCGATCGCTGGAAAACTTGCCCATGCCGGCAACATTAAGGATGGCGCGCTTCATCCATTCCTTCTGGTCGCGATACAACTCACTCACCTTGTCCTGGCAGGCGACATAGGATGCGTAATCTGCCAATAACAGATACGCGTCACCGTGTTTGAGCAGTGTATCAACGATGGGCTGGTAACGTGCCAACTCGCCGGGACAGAAATATCCGGATGAGATCATGTCGAGCGCCTGCATCAACTCGGCATTGCCGCGGTAATATCCGAGCGGATCGTACCCTTGGCGGCGTAACGCATCGACTTCTTCGATGGTCAGGCCAAACAGGAAGAAATTCTCCGCCCCCACTTCTTCGCGCATTTCGACGTTCGCCCCATCCAGTGTGCCGATAGTGAGCGCACCGTTCAGTGCCAGCTTCATGTTTCCCGTTCCAGACGCCTCGGTACCTGTAGTGGATATCTGCTCGGACAGGTCTGCAGCAGGCACGATGAGTTCGGCATTGGAAACATCGTAATTGGGGATGAATACCAGCTTCAGCTTGTCGCCGATCTGGTGGTCGTTATTGACGATGTCCGCAACTTCGTTGATGAGACGGATAATAAGTTTTGCCATCACATAGCCGGGTGCTGCCTTGCCTGCAATGATGACGACACGCGGAACAAAATCCGGATATGTGCCGGAACGGATACGGTTATATAGCGTAATGACATGCAGCACATTGAGCAGTTGGCGCTTGTATTCGTGCATGCGCTTGATCTGGATATCGAACAGCGAGGCGGGATTGACCTCGATACAAAGCCGTTGGCGTATCAATCCCGCAAGCCGCTCCTTGTTGGCCAGTTTGATGGCGCGGAATCGCTGTTGAAAAGTATCGTCACCGGCTAATTCGCGCAGCTTCTGCAACTGGTCGAGATCGGTAAGCCACCCTTTGCCGATGTGGTCCGTGATCAACGCGGCCAATCCAGGATTGGCCTGGTTGAGCCATCGACGCGGTGTCACGCCATTGGTGATGTTGATGATCTTGCCCGGCATGACACGCTCGAAATCGGCAAAAATGGTGCGCTTCATCAATTCGGTATGCAGCGCTGCAACACCGTTCACCGCATGGCTGCCGACAATGGCGAGATGCGACATGCGTACACGGTGTTCGCCGCGGTCATCGATGATGGACAGGCGCTGCAGCAGTTCGCTGTCGCCGGGAAACTCATGCATTACCTGTTGCAGAAAACGATGGTTGATCTCGTAGATGATCTGTAAATGGCGCGGCAACATGCTCTCGAACATCGCGACAGGCCAGGTTTCCAGCGCTTCAGGCATCAACGTATGGTTGGTATAGGAGAATATCCGCGTGGTCAGATCCCACGCCACTTCCCAGGTCTGATGATGCACATCCACCATCAGGCGCATCATTTCGGCGATGGCGATGGAAGGATGCGTATCGTTCAGCTGAACCGCAAGTTTGTCGGGCAATTCCTCCCAGCCCTCATGACTCTTCTTGTAACGAAACAGCATGTCCTGCAGCGAAGCACTGACGAAGAAATATTGCTGCTTCAGGCGCAGTTCGCGCCCCACCTCGGTGGTGTCGTTCGGGTACAGCACCTTGGACAGGTTTTCGGATTCGTTTTTGTCGGCGACAGCCTGGATGTAGTTGCCCTGATTGAAATAGCGCAGGTCGAAATCACGCGATGATTTGGCCGCCCACAACCGCATGTTGTTGACTGTTTTTCCACCATAGCCGGGAACCGGCGTATCGTAAGCCATTGCCATCACGTCGTCGGTATCCACCCAGTGATGACGCAAAATACCGTTCTCGTGCTTGTACTCCACCACATGGCCGAAGAACTTGACCGGATACAGCAGCTCCGGACGTGGAAACTCCCAGGGATTGCCGTAGCGCAACCAGTTGTCCGGATGTTCCATCTGCATGCCGTTTTCGATGCTCTGGCGGAACATGCCATATTCGTAGCGGATGCCATAGCCATAGCAGGGCAGATTGAGCGTCGCCATGGAGTCGAGGAAGCACGCCGCGAGGCGTCCAAGCCCGCCGTTGCCCAGCGCGGCATCGGCCTCGACGCCGGCAATCGTTTCAAACTCCTGGCCCAGTTCATACAGGGCAGCTTTGCACTGTTCCGCTATCCCGAGATTGAGCATGGCATTGCTGAGCGTACGTCCCACCAGGAATTCCAGCGACAGGTAATACGTGCGCTTGGCGTCATTATCGTAATAACGCTGCATGGTTTCCATCCAGCGTTCGACCAGGCGGTCACGTACGGTCAAGGCTGCGATCTGGAACCAGTCGTGGGTGGTTGCATCAGTGTGATATTTGCTGCTGGTGTAGATCAGGTGATCTCCGAGCGATATTTCGATTGCTTCCTGGCTCATCCCTGCGTTTCGATGCTGCATCGCCACTTTGTTGTTCATTGCGCCCCCGGTTGGTATGCAGGAATTCGCTCGAAATACCACGATCCCTGTTCCTGATTCTCCGCGCACAAAAAGACTGTGTCAATTCGCTGCAGTGGCATCAGTGCTTCTTGGATATGCCGAGCACGCCGATGATGAGACGTACCAATACATAGCTCATGCGTGCCAGCATGCGTGTGAGCAGGCCGGAATGGGAAAGATTAATGCGTCGCCCGTCGCGTTCGATAGAACGCATCAGACTGCCGCGCAACCCTCCCGCAAATCCCTTGTCCCGCACAACCAAGTTGGCCTCGCGCGCAAGCAGCAAGCTGAACGGATCGATATTGAACGAACCGACCGTCGCCCACTCGCCATCAACGACCGCCACCTTGGCATGCAGAAAACTGGCGTGATACTCGAATATTTCTACGCCGGCCGCCAGCAAGCGTCCATACAGCGCGAGCGTGGCATAATGCTGCAGGCGGTATTCCACCCTGCCTTGCAGCATCAACACCACGCGCACACCGCGCTGCGCCGCTTGCATCAGCGCATAACGAAACTGGCGCCCAGGCAAAAAATAGGCATTGGCAATGATCACTTCATGCTTTGCATCCGCAATCGCTTTGAGATAAGCCTCTTCAATATCGCGCCTGTGGCGTATGTTGTCGCGCAGCATAAACTGCACTTTTGAGCCGGGATGCGGCTGGACACGATGCAAGCGCCATCCTTCCGTCTTGACGCGCTTGCTGAACGCCGCCCAGGAAACCATCTCCCACAGGCGCAGCATCGCCGCCTGCACTTCACTCACCACCTCGCCTGTCGCCCGCACTGTGTAATCCAGTCGCGGCATATCGAAATCCAGATTCGCCGGGATATCGTCGATGATATTGATCCCGCCAACGAAAGCGATCCCACCGTCAATCACCGCCAGTTTCCTGTGCATGCGGCGCAATTTATTGCGTCTCAACGGAAAAAAGGAAATCTCACGCCTGAACCATTGCACTTCCACGCCGGACTTGCGCATCCGGTCAACAAAATCGTCCGGCAATTCTGCCGAACCGAATCCATCCAGCAACACCCGTACCGTCACACCGCGTTCCGCAGTGCGACACAGCGCATCTGCAACCATTCGACCGGTCTTGTCGTTGGCAAATATGTATGTCTCCAGGTAGACCGAATGACGCGCGCTATCGATATCCGCACATAATTTCGGAAAAAATATCACCCCATTCTGCAACAGCATCAACTCATTGCCGGAAATATGATGAATGCGATTCATAATTTTTTCAGTCGAACCGAAAGCGCTGCATGATCGGAAAGGCGCCGCCACTTCCCTCCGATATGCACATCGCAATGCTGTACACCGAATCCGCGTACATAGATGCGGTCCAGCCTGAACATCGGGACGCGCGAAGGATAACTGCGCGCTGGTTTGCCCAAGTGCTGCTCGAACACATCGCGCACCCGCAATTCGCGCGTTAGCACCGGACTCAACTGGTCGCGCCAATCGTTGAAATCGCCTGCAATGATAAGCAACTCATCATCAGGAATTGCACTGCGCACATAATCGATCAGGGCGCGCTTCTGCATACGGCGCCCCTCGGCGAACAAACCGAAATGCGCACACAGGCAATGCACCCGCTGCGAACCGATCTGCACCTGGCAATGCAGCAGACCGCGGCTCTCGAAGCGGTGCGCGGAAACATCCCGGTTCGAACTGTGCACGATGGGAAAACGGCTGAGAATGGCATTACCATGATGGCCTGCATCATAGACCGCATTCATGCCATATGCATGATGTTCCCAGAATTCATCGGCCAGGAACTCATGTTGCGGTACGGACGGATAATCAGTATGACGCTGCGGATGGCGCAAGTGCTCCCCCTGCACCTCCTGCAGGAACACGATGTCTGCATCCAGCTCGCGCAAACGTTCGCGCAGTTCGTGCAGAACCAGGCGGCGGTTGAACTGGGAAAAACCTTTGTGGATGTTGTACGTGGCGATCTTGAGGGAAGTCATGGGCGGCATTCTACCCAATCGGAAGGAGCTGGGGATGAAGTTAAGAGTACAGACCAGCGTTTGTCTTTCTATCCATCATCGGACAGAAAACATTTCCGATGATGAAAATCATCTAACCGAAATAGCCCGTACCCTAAATCCGCGCCAGACGGCGGGTCAATATGCCAGATAATCCAGATGGTCAGATAGATCGCGACCGAAGGCCCGTTCTTTAACGGCTCACGCATTCCCTATCCCCCGCGTCGGCAGTTTGATCTGCTTCGCGAAGTCCAGCATGCGTTTAATGGGCTGCACCGCGCGCGGAATGATGGCGGGGTCGACGTGTATTTCGTTGTTGCCGCGCTCCAGCACCTCGGCCAGATTCAATAATCCGTTCATTGCCATCCACGGACAATGGCTGCAACTGGTGCAGTTCGCACCATGCCCGGCGGTGGGTGCCTCAAGGAAGATTTTATCCGGACACAGGTTACGCATCTTGTGCAGGATACCGTTGTCGGTGGCGACGATGAATTCTTTTGCTGTGGAATTCTGCGCGGCCTTGATGATCTGTGTGGTGGAACCGACCGCATCGGCGAGCTGAATAACGGCACGTGGCGATTCGGGATGCACCAGCACCATGGCGCCGGGGTGCTGCGCCTTGAGTTCCTGCAGTTCCTTGGCCTTGTATTCGTCATGCACGATGCATGAGCCCTGCCACATGAGCATGTCTGCGCCGGTCTGCTGCTGCACATAGTCGCCGAGATGCCTGTCCGGCGCCCACAGTATCTTTTTGCCCTGCTCATGCAGGTGCTTAACCACCGGCAGCGCAATGGAGCTAGTCACCATCCAGTCGGCGCGGGCCTTAACTGCTGCGCTGGTGTTGGCGTACACCACCACGGTGCGGTCGGGGTGAGCGTCGCAGAACGCGGAAAATTCGTCGGCAGGACAGCCAAGATCAAGCGAGCATTCGGCTTCGAGGTCGGGCATCAGCACGCGCTTTTCCGGGTTGAGTATCTTGGCGGTCTCGCCCATGAAGCGCACGCCCGCAACGACGATGGTTTTGGCCGGATGCTGATGGCCGTAGTTGGCCATATCGAGCGAGTCGGAGACGATGCCGCCGGTCGCTTCGGCCAGATCCTGCAGGTCAGCATTCACATAGTAGTGCGCCAGTAGCAAGGCATCCTGTTCTTTCAGCAAGCGTTTGATGCGTGCGATGAGTTCGGCTTTTTCATCAGCTTCGGGCTCGCGCGGTTTTTTCGCCCAAGCGTGCGCCGTGCTGCAGGTGTGATGTTCTGCATCGGGATGGTCGTAAGCAATTTCGATTTTACTTTCTTGCATTGTGCTTCCTTGGTGTTGCCAGGGTTCAAATCCCCCGCTTAGTCCCCTTTAACTTGAGGGGACTCAATTCATCGCTCTGCCGTTAGGAGAGAACTCAACTATATCAGCGCCGTCCCACAAACTCACTGCAACATATCCCCCTCTTTAGAAAAAGAGGGGTTAGGGGAGATTTGAGCTTTTCAGCCTGGCAATCACCTGATCATGGATCACTGCCACGACCGCTTCAGTCTCCATCAACGCCTGCCTGTCATCAAAGCGCAGCACTTTGATCCCCAGCTTTGCCAACTCTCCATCGCGTGCGGCATCCTTGATCTGGTGATCTGCTTCCATGTGTTGTGCACCATCCAGTTCGATCACCAGCTTTACTTTCGGACAGTAAAAATCAACGATGAACGATAACAAAGGCTTCTGGCGATAGAACTGCGCGTCGCATATCTGTTTTTCCCGGAGCCGCTGCCACAAGCATTGTTCGGCGTCGGTCATATTCGAGCGCAGCGATCTGGAATACGGTTTCAGCGATTTGTTGTAAGGCTGCACAAATCCCCCGCTCACTTCGTTCGCCGCCCCCTTTGACTAAAGGGGGCTCAATTCATCACTCCAGACTGGAGATTACCCCTCAACAATCCCTCCCTTTGCAAAAGGGAGGTTAGGAGGCATTTGTTTTTAATACTTTCGTTCTTTCCGGCAACTGCAATATCGCTTCGCGATTGCTCGGCGAAAAGACCTTTTCAGCCGCTTCTTTCCAGGGAAGCCACTGGTAGCCCAGATGTTCACGCGGTGACAGTTTGATTTCCAGCGGTCGCGGAAGTTGCAGTCCGAATACATGTTCGGTGTTATGTGTGGTCCCGGGCGGATAGCGATGCAGCCACTTGGAATAGATTTCGTATACGTTCTGCACCTGCCAGTCGGTGAATTCATAGCGCAATGCGTCGAGACCGGTCTCCTCGGTCACCTCGCGCAGTGCAGTTTCGCGCAACGTTTCTTCATCGTTGCGGCTGCCCGTCACCGATTGCCAGTAACCCGGAAAATCGGCGCGCTCAAGCAACAGTACATCAAGCGTGGAAGTATGGATAACGACAAGCGCTGAGACCGGTTGCTTGTATTGCGATTGCGTCATCAGTCAAAAAACACCCAGAACGGCTTGTCATGCAGTTTCCAGAAAGCCACCGTCATATCGAGTATATCGTTCAGTATTTCGTCGCCGGTAACGACGCCGTGCAACACCAGCACATAGCCGGGCGCTTTGCGCCAGGAAAGATCGCTCAGCGCATCGGCCAATGCATCCCAGTTGTGGCCGAACCAGCCCGGCGATCCAATCACGCACGCCATTTCGGCCAGCACCTGCCCCTTGCCATTCGCGGCTGCCAGATCCGCCTCGAACAGAACAAACCCGCAATCGTCGGCGCTCTCCCGCAAAAGCTGCATGGAGCAGTTCAGCCGGTATATCCCGGCCTCGCTCACATTCTGCAAGCGTTTGCACAGTTCACTCATTGGTTTTTCTCCTTGATGCGCCTGAATGTCCGGTAATGATCGGTGGTTTAATCACACGCCGTCAACAACCTGCAAACAATGCGCCGCATTTATTCCTTTACAGTCTCGGCCGGCGCAGGCTGGCGCAGACGGATGTGCAGTTCGCGCAACTGCTTCTCGTCTACCGGCGATGGTGCCTGGGTCAGCAGGCACTGCGCACGCTGCGTCTTGGGGAAGGCGATCACGTCGCGGATGGATTCGGAACCGGTCATCATGGTGACGATACGGTCCAGGCCGAAAGCGAGTCCACCATGCGGCGGTGCACCGTATTGCAGTGCATCGAGCAGGAAGCCGAACTTGAGTTGCGCTTCCTCGGCGCCGATGTTGAGTGCACGGAATACTTTGCTCTGTACCTCTTCCTTGTGGATACGCACCGAACCGCCGCCAATCTCGGACCCGTTCAACGCCAGGTCATAGGCCCTGGCAATACATTTGCCAGGATCGCTTTCCAGCAGCGCGAGATGCTCGTCCCTGGGTGCGGTAAACGGATGATGGCAGGCATTCCAGCGTTTGGCTTCGTCGTCGTATTCGAACATCGGGAAATCCACCACCCACACCGGTTCCCACGCCTTGCCGTTGGTATAGCCTTTTTCATGGCCTATCCTGCTGCGCAACGCGCCCAGCGCGTCGTTGACGATCCCGGCCTTGTCGGCACCAAAGAAAATGATATCGCCATTCAGGGCGCCAGTACGCTCGATGATGGTCTTGAGCGCCGTTTCATGCAGGTTCTTCACGATGGGCGATTGCAAGCCTTCTTCATTCAGCTTGGTCACATCGTTGACCTTGATGTAGGCCAGCCCCTTCGCGCCGTAGATACCGACAAATTTGGTGTACTCGTCGATCTCGCCACGTGAGAACGCGCCTCCGTTCGGCACGCGTAGCGCCGCAACGCGGCCCTTGCCGGTTTTCGCCACGCTGCTGAATACCTTGAAAGCGACATCCTTGACCGCGTCGGTGACTTCAACAAGCTCCAGCGTCACACGCAGGTCGGGCTTGTCCGACCCAAAGCGTGACATCGCCTCGGCATGGCCCATGCGCGGGAACGGATTGGGCAGCGCGACGTTCAACACCTCTTTGAACACGGTACGGAGCATGTCTTCCATCAATTCCATGATCTGGTCTTCCGTCAGGAAGGAGGTCTCGATATCCACCTGGGTAAATTCAGGCTGGCGGTCAGCACGCAGATCTTCGTCGCGGAAACATTTGACGATCTGGTAGTAACGATCATAGCCAGCCACCATCAATAGCTGCTTGAACAATTGCGGCGACTGCGGCAATGCAAAGAATTCCCCCGCATGCACACGCGATGGCACGAGGTAGTCGCGTGCGCCTTCTGGCGTAGACTTGGTCAGCATCGGCGTTTCGATATCAATGAAACCCTGATCGTCAAGGAAGCGGCGGAACGCACGCGTGGTCTTGTAGCGCAGCATCATGTTGTGCTGCATCTGTGGACGGCGCAGGTCGATTACGCGATGGGTCAAGCGCACGTTCTCGGACAGGTTCTCGTCGTCAAGCTGGAACGGCGGCGTAACAGAAGTGTTCAGCACTTCGATTTCATGGCACAGCAGTTCGATTTCGCCGCTGGGAAGGTTCTTGTTCTCGGTGCCTTCAGGGCGGCGGCGTATGCGGCCGGTAACTTTCAGCACAAATTCGTTACGCACCGATTCGGCGATTTTGAACATGTCGGCGCGATCCGGGTCGCACACCACTTGCGCCAGGCCTTCGCGATCGCGCAGGTCGATAAAGATCACGCCGCCGTGATCACGACGCCGGTGTGCCCAGCCACATAAAGTAATGGTCTGGCCGAGGTTGGTAACGTTGAGTTGCCCGCAATAATGAGTACGCATAGATGATTCGATTCAGGTCGTTCAGAAAATGTTTGAAAGGGTTATTTGATGGCCGGATATTTGCCGGTGTTGCTACTCGTTACCACGCCCATCGAGACGATGGCTTTGAAAGCAGCATCCACACTGATGTTCAGTTCGATTGTCTCGGACTTCTTCACATAGAAATAGAATCCGTTCACCGGGCTGGGCGTGGTTGGTACGAATACGCCGACGTATTCGTTACCTTCCACCGCCAAGGCCACTTCATCCGGCACAGTGGTCTGGAATGCCAGCGACCAGGCTTGCGCATGGGGATAGTGCACAAGCAGCACTTTCTTGAATGCGTTACCACTGTCGGACAATAACGTATCGCTAACCTGTTTGACGCTGTTGTAAATGGCGCTGACGAGAGGAATGCGGCGCAGCAATCCTTCCCAGAAGGACAGCAGCCGCTGACCCAGGACATTGCGCACCATCAATCCGGTGATAAATACGACAACCACCGTCAGGATGACCCCGAACCCGGGAATATGCGTGCCAAGATACACATCCGGGCGCCAGCGTTCCGGCAGCAGGGTCAGCGTCGTATCCAGTGAGGTAATGATGAGCTTCAACACCCACAAGGTGATGCCCAGCGGAACCCATACCAGTAAACCGGTCAGTAAATACTTCTTCACGAGTGCGTCCCTGCGGCAGGACAATTCGCGCAGGCAGATGGCTCGCACTCAGCGGGTTTGTTCTTGAAGTCGGTGGCGTAATAGCCGTTTCCCTTAAGCTGGAAACCCGCCGCGCTAAGTTGTTTGGCAAATGTTTCCTGGCCGCACTCCGGGCATTTGGTCAGCGGCGCATCGCTCAGCTTCTGCATTACATCTTTTTGTACGCCGCAACTGCTGCACCGGTATTCGTAGATAGGCATGACTTGCTCCTGCATTTCGAAAGGCGCGCATTATACCCTGTGCCCTCGCATTGGAAGAAGCAGGATTATCGCAACATTGCTTCCACTATGCGCTCGCTGGCATGTCCGTCTCCATAGGGGTTGCGATGGAGGGAACAAATACTGTAATAGGATGGGTCGTCCAGAAGCATGGTGCATTCCTGCAGAATACGGCCGGCATCCCTGTTCACCCTGTTATCGCTGGTCTCGGCTTCCTGACGACCGGATACGTCCGACACATCAAGTACCGGCTTGCATAACGAAAGCGCTTCTTTCGGAATATCGCCCGGTTCTGTGAGAATAAAGTAGGCGCTCTGCATCAGATAAACCGAGTGGAGATAGTCCTGTGGCTGGATAAACGCAACGTTGGAAAAATTGGCGAACGCTCTGTCTATAGCGTCATCCACGCCAGAATCGGGATACACCGGACAAACCACTTGCAGATCGGAGCGCTTCGCCAGACGCTTCAGCGCAAGGCTCAGACTTTCAAAATATCCATCATGACTCGCCTGCCTACACCCGGCAACGAGAATCAAGCGTTTGTGCGGATCAAGGAAGGAAAAATCGGCAGCCAGCTTCGTTTTAAGCCCATCATCGTTATGGATACGTTCGGCCAGCATCAATGCCGCATCGACCTCGGTGCTGTCGGTGAGAAAAATATTCTCGGGCGCAATACCTTGTTTAAGCAAACTTGCGCGTGATGTCTCGGATGAAACGAAATATTGTGTTGCGGCCAGATCGAACAAGCGTGCACTCGCATTTCCTGCATTGTGATGCTGCAACTCGTACAGGCGCAGTCCGCCACCCAGGCATCCAAACGAAGCGTACCGACTGGATGATGCCATCGACGTACATGCATCTCCATAAACCAGCACGTAATTGGGCTTGTGCATCCCAATCACACGGTCAACTCCCGGCGACAGATCCGCATTCTCCGTTTGCCTGATCAGTTCCAGGTTCTCATCAACAAGAAAACCGAAGCTTGCCAACTCACCTGCAAGCAACTGACTATTTTGCGTAGCAATACAAACAACTGTTTGTATTGAAGGATCGGTATGCAAGCAATGAATCAATGGGATAGCCCTTATTGCATCGGAATCAGAGCCAACCACGACAAGAATTTTGCGCATTTACCTGTCCCGAAATGACGAGTGCCAGCCAAATTCATCCCATGCGTCGTGCGTAACCTCAATCAGTCCGTGTTGCGCCGCATGGCTTTTGATGGAAAACATGCCGTACACAAGAAAAAATACGATTCCCATCCAGATCGGCTTCATACATCCTCCTATTCTTTTCTCCCATATTTTTGAGAGTTGCAGAAAGATGACGCAACAAGCGTGCCAGCACCTGAAACGCTTGGCAGCACAGGTTTTGACAAATGACCTGATGAATTATCGGGGATGAGTTGACAAGGTCTGACGCCATGCTGACAGCGCAAGACCATCCTGACAATAATGATTATGTGTTTAAACTCAAATACTTTCCGGGTGCGATCCCGTCCAGTTTCCACTCGCCAATCGAGTAGCGAATCAGACGCAACGTTGGAAAACCCACCGCCGCCGTCATGCGTCGCACCTGACGGTTTTTGCCCTCGCGAATGGTCAGTTGCAGCCAACTGGCAGGAATTTCCTTGCGAAAACGAATGGGCGGGTCACGTTGCCACAGATCGCCAGGCTCATCCATGAGTTGCACCGTAGCGGGCCGCGTCGTAAAGTCGTTCAGCTTCACACCTTTTCGCAATTTTTGCAGTGCCGCTGCGTCCGGCACCCCCTCCACCTGCACCCAATAGGTTTTGGGAAGCTTGTATTTCGGCTCCGTGATGCGATGCTGCAATTTACCATCGTCCGTGAGCAACAAAAGCCCTTCGCTGGCCGTGTCCAGGCGCCCTGCCGGGTAAAATCCCGGAACCGAGATATAGTCCGCCAGCGTGGCATGCAGACCATCACGGCTGAACTGGCAAATCACGCCATACGGCTTGTTAAACAGCAAAATACGGCTCATTTTCCTATCCCGGTGCGGCAAAACCGCCGTTTAATAACCCTATGGTCAGCGGATTAGCGTACAGAACACATACCCAACAAAAAGCCCGCCACTTTCGTGGCGGGCTTTTTAAACACAGACAGGAATCAACCCGCCTGGATATTGGACGCTTGTTTGCCCTTTGGTCCTTGAACAACCTCGAAAGTCACTTTCTGACCTTCCTTAAGCGATTTGAAACCGCTCATGTTAATCGCGGAGAAATGCGCAAACAAATCCTCGCTGCCATCATCTGGCGTAATGAAACCGAAACCCTTTGCGTCGTTGAACCATTTAACTGTACCGTTTGCCATGCTTTGCTTCCTTACGAAAAACGACGGGTGGATGCCCGTCAAATTGTCTGAATTCGAAGATCGCAAATGGGACCGCACATGGCAAAACCAGCACTAGCAGATACTTTGATTCAAACACCCGAGCGCTTTTTACCCCACTTGAACTTACACCGTCAAGGGGTTAATACAACTTATTGTCGAATTGACTTGAAAATACTACGTTAATCGTCAAATATACAACTGAGCACGGGGTGAAAATAGCGAACAATGGCTACCAGGCAAGAAAACGTAGGTTTATTAGAGCGAAGCAAGACCAAGCCGCCTAAGCTTTACAAGGTGATTTTGCTCAACGACGACTTCACCACCATGGAGTTTGTCATCGAAGTGCTACAGACGTTTTTTTCGATGGGCACGGAACGTGCAACACAAGTGATGCTCCAAATACATAATAATGGGTCGGCCGTATGCGGTTTGTATCCCAAAGACATAGCAGAGACCAAGGTTACCCAGGTAACTGCATTTGCAAAGCAGCATGGGCATCCGCTACGATGCCATACGGAGGAAAACTAAAATGATCGCGCAAGAACTGGAAGTCAGCCTGCATCTGGCATTCGTGGAAGCCCGCCAGAAACGGCACGAGTTCATCACTGTCGAGCACTTGTTGCTGGCAATGCTGGACAATCCTTCTGCCGCACATGTTCTGCGCGCTTGTGGGGCGGACATTACGGAGCTGCGCGCCGTTCTGGTGCAGCACATCGAAACCCACACCCCGGTCGTGCCCGGCGTGGACGAAGTCGACACACAACCGACCGTCGGCTTCCAGCGCGTGATCCAGCGTGCCATCCTGCATGTGCAATCCACCAACAAGAAAGAAGTGACCGGAGCGAACATTCTGGTTGCGCTGTTCGGTGAAAAAGAGTCGCATGCGGTGTATTTCCTCAACCAGCGCGCCATCACCCGCCTGGACGTGGTGAACTACATCGCCCACGGCATCAACAAGACTGCAGAAGCGGGCCCATCCACGCACAAAACCGCAAACGAAACGGAAGACGAGCAGGAATCCAAGGGGGACAGCGCGCTCAAAAACTACACACTGGATCTCAACGCGCATGCGCTGAGCGGCAAGGTCGACCCGCTCATCGGACGCGACATAGAGCTGGAACGCGTAATACAGACCCTGTGCCGCCGCCGCAAAAATAACCCGCTGCTGGTAGGTGAAGCGGGCGTCGGCAAGACCGCAATCGCCGAAGGATTGGCGCGTTACATTATTGAAGGCGACGTGCCGGAGATTCTGAAGGACGCGCACGTCTATGCACTGGATATGGGTTCGCTGCTGGCCGGAACCAAATATCGCGGCGATTTTGAGCAGCGCCTGAAAGCGGTACTGAAGGAACTGAAAGAAGCGCCGAATGCCGTGCTCTTCATCGATGAAATCCACACCCTGATCGGTGCGGGTGCAGCCTCTGGCGGCACCATGGATGCGTCCAACCTGCTCAAGCCTGCCCTGTCGAGCGGCGCATTGAAATGCATAGGCGCGACCACCTACCAGGAATATCGCGGCATTTTCGAAAAGGATTCCGCCCTGTCGCGTCGCTTCCAGAAGATCGACGTATCCGAACCCTCTGTGGAAGAAACCATCGAGATCCTGAAAGGATTGAAATCGCGCTTTGAGGAACACCACAGCATCAAATTCAGCGCTGCCGCCCTTTCCAGCGCTGCCGAACTGTCTGCGCGCTTCATCAATGACCGTCACCTGCCTGACAAGGCCATTGACGTTCTGGACGAGGCTGGCGCCGCACAACGCATCCTGCCTAAATCCAGGCAGAAAAAGGTGGTCGGCAAGCATGAGATCGAAGAGATCATTGCCAAGATCGCCCGCATCCCGGCGCGCACCGTGTCGCACGACGACCGCAATACGCTGAAAAACCTCGACCGCGATCTGAAAGCCACCGTGTTTGGCCAGGATAAAGCCATTGACGCGCTTGCGCGCGCCATCAAGATGTCACGTAGCGGCCTAGGCAATCCGCAGAAACCGATCGGCAGCTTCCTGTTCTCCGGCCCCACCGGCGTCGGCAAGACCGAAGTGGCACGCCAGCTCGCCTACAGCATGGGTATGCCGCTGCACCGCTTCGACATGTCCGAATACATGGAACGCCATGCCGTGTCGCGCCTGATCGGCGCACCACCCGGCTATGTCGGCTTCGACCAAGGCGGCCTGCTCACCGAAGCCATCAGCAAACAGCCGCATTGTGTGCTGCTGCTGGACGAAATCGAAAAAGCGCACCCGGATATTTTCAATATCCTGCTGCAGGTGATGGATCACGGCACGCTGACCGACAATAACGGTCGCAAATCCGACTTCCGCAATGTCGTCATCATCATGACCACCAATGCGGGCGCAGAAGCCCTGAACAAGTCACAGATCGGTTTCACCAAGGCAGCATCTTCCGAGGGCGACGAAATGACGGATATCAAGCGCATGTTCACGCCGGAATTCCGCAACCGCCTGGATGCCATCGTCTCCTTCTCCTCGCTGTCGAAGGAAGTCATCCTGCGTGTTGTAGACAAATTCCTCATGCAACTGGAAGAACAACTGCACGAGAAAAAAGTGGACCCCCAGTTCACCGACGCGCTCAAGGACTACCTCGCCGAAAACGGCTTCGATCCGCTAATGGGTGCCCGCCCGATGGCGCGGTTAATCCAGGACACCATCCGCTCTGCGCTGGCCGACGAACTGCTGTTCGGCAAACTGGCAAGCGGTGGCAAGGTTACCGTGGATGTGAAGGACGGCAAGGTGGTGCTGGAGTTCGAAGAAGAAGTTGTCCCTGCCTGATCTGGTAAACGCAGGATGGGCTTGCCCATCCTGCAATCCAAATTCCCGAGAACGTTCCAGTGCTGTCACGAGCAAGCCAAGATGCAAGGAGCCGCGCAGCAAATGACGAGACATACCACATAGGTAGGCGAGGATTGAGCGAGCACGCGACACCGCAGATTGGCTGCACAGTAGGCAATGGAACGTTCTGATTACCGGGGGCGATTCGCCCCTTCCCCCACCGGCCCCCTCCACTTCGGTTCACTCATCGCCGCCGTCGGCAGTTATCTCGACGCAAAACACAACAACGGCACATGGCGGGTGCGCATGGAAGACCTCGATACACCGCGTTGCATGCCGGGTGCAGCGAATGACATCCTGCGTACGCTGGATGCGTTCGGCCTGCATAGCGATGAGCCGGTCATCTACCAAAGCCAGCGTACTGCAGCATATGAAGAAGCTCTGCAAAAACTGCAAGCGATTGATGCAGTATATCCGTGTTGCTGTACGCGCAAAGAGATCGCGGATTCGGCACTGCATGGTATCGAAGGTTTTGTCTATCCAGGCACTTGCCGCAACGGTATGGCACACCAGCGCACAACACCAGCCTGGCGGGTACACACCGGCCATCACCCTTCCCCCTTGCCCCTTCCCCCTTCCCAAATCAGGTTCGATGATGCCCTGCAAGGCCACACTTCACAAAACCTCGAAAAGGACATCGGTGATTTTGTGGTAAAGCGCGCAGACGGATTGTTCGCCTATCAACTGGCTGTCGTCCTCGACGATGCATTCCAGGACATCACACACATCGTACGTGGTGCCGACTTGCTGGCTTCCACGCCGCGCCAGATTCATTTGCAACGTTTGCTGGGGTTCAACACCCCGGCCTACATGCATTTCCCCATTGCGGTGAACGAGGCGGGAGAAAAACTGAGCAAGCAGACGCTGGCAGCACCGGTGGACACCTCACACCCTGTCAAAACGTTGTTGCATGTGCTGGAATTCCTGCAGCAGCACCCACCCGCCAAGCTGGCTGACTACAATGCAGAAGCAGTTCTGGATTGGGCGATTGAAAATTGGGACGCTACGGAAATGCGGGGGATCGCGACACTCCCCGCATCCTGAGTCATTGCGGCCGCCGCCTGCGATGCCGGATAAACTCGCTGATGGCCGGAACAAGCGAAATGAAGATGATGACAAGAATCATCAAAGTCAGGTTGTCCTTGATGATGGGGATGTTGCCGAAAAAATATCCTGCCAGAATCAGGCTTCCGATCCAGGACACACCGCCGGCGATGCTATACATCACGTAATGACGATAGTCCATGGTTCCGATACCTGCCACAAACGGTGCAAAGGTACGAAGAATCGGAAGAAAACGCGCAAAAATAACCGTCTTGCCGCCGTGTTTCTCGTAAAACGCATGCGTCTTTTCCAGGTACTCGTGCTTGATAAAACGCGGGCTGGCACGCTCGAGCACGCGCAGCCCGATCAGGCGGCCAACCCAGTAGTTTGTGTTGTCGCCCGCAAATGCGGCCAGAACCAGCAGCGGAATCGCAACCTGCAATTCCAGCGAGCCCATGCCGCATAGCGCGCCAATCACGAACAACAGCGAGTCTCCGGGCAAAAACGGAGCAACGACCAGGCCGGTTTCAGAAAAAATGATGGCGAACAGGATTGCGTAGATCCACACGCCATATTCCTGAACCAGTACCAGCAGGTGTGCATCCAGATGCAGGACGATGTCAAAAAACGAGGTAAGCAGTTCCATCAAATCAGGGCAGTACTTCTTCTGCGGTCTTCTCCGGCTTGATGAAGTCTTCACGCGATACGCCGAACATCAGCAGCAGGGGACTGGCAACCAGCACAGAGGAATAGATACTGAACAAGATGCCGATGGTCAGTGCCAGCGCAAAATAATGCAATGTCTCGCCGCCCAGAAACAGCATGGAAGTCACCATCATTTGCGTAGAGAGATGGGTAATAATGGTGCGCGACATGGTACGGGTGATCGCATTGTCGATAATCACCGAGACTTCGGTCTTGCGCTTCTTGCGGAAGTTCTCGCGAATCCGGTCAAAAACCACCACCGATTCGTTCACTGAGTAACCCAGCACGGCCAGGACAGCGGCCAGCACGGACAGCGAAAATTCCCACTGGAAAAAAGCGAAGAAGCCGAGAATGATGACCACGTCATGCAAATTGGCGATGATCGCCGCAAGACCGAACTTCCATTCAAAGCGCAACCATAGATAACTGACAATACCGATGCAGACCAGCAATAATGCCATCGCACCGTTTTCGACCAGTTCCTTGCCGACTTGAGGCCCGACGAATTCGACGCGGCGTTTTTCAGCGCTGGCGTCCTGCTGCTGCAGCGCCTTCATCACCTGCTCGGACAGGTCGGCGCCCATTTTGTTTTGCTTGAGCGGAATCTGAATCAGTACATCCTTGCTCGTACCGAAGTTCTGCACCAGCGCATCGTCCAGACCGATGCTGGCAAGTTGCACGCGCACCTTATCCAGTTCGGCAGACTGTGAATAATGCACCTCCATCACCGTACCGCCGGTGAAGTCCACGCCGAAGTTCAAGCCCTTGGTCGCAAGAAAGAAAATTGAAAACAGGAAGGTCAGTAGCGAAATGGCCGTGGTGTAGCGACCATAGCTCATAAACGGAATGTCATTTTTGATACGGAAAAATTCCATTTTCGTACTCCCCTATCCTATCGCGACTTTGTTCAAACGCGCTTTACGGCCGTAGATTAGATTCACCAGACTGCGCGAAACCGTCACGGCACTAAACATGGAAGTCAGAATACCCAGACACAGAACAACCGCAAAACCCTTGACCGGTCCGGAGCCAAACATGAACAGTGCGATTCCGGCAATCAGCGTGGTGATATTGGAGTCCAGAATGGTGGCAAATGCATTTTCGTAGCCCGTATGGATTGCCGTCTGCGGCGGCATGCCGTTGCGCAGTTCTTCGCGTATGCGTTCGTTGATCAGCACGTTGGAGTCGATCGCCATGCCCAGGGTCAGCGCAATCGCCGCCATGCCCGGCAGGGTCAGCGTGGCCTGCAGCATGGACAGCAGTGCCACAAGGAACAGCAGGTTGGCAGCCAGTGCAAGCACGGAAACACCGCCGAATACGAGGTAATAGACAATCATGAATACCGCAATGATAAAAAAGCCAAACCAGGTGGAATGAAAACCGCGTTCTATGTTTTCCGCCCCCAGGCTGGGGCCGACAGTACGCTCTTCGACAATCTCCATCGGTGCGGCCAAAGCGCCTGCACGCAACAACAGGGCGATATCAGCAGCCTCTTCGGTATTCATCTTGCCGCTGATCTGCACGCGTCCGCCACCGATTTCCTCGCGGATCACCGGCGCCGTAACCACTTCACCTCGCCCCTTCTCGAACAGGATGATGGCCATGCGTTTGTTGACGTTTTCGCGCGTCGCCAACTTGAACTTGCGCGCACCGACCGCATCCAGATTGATATGCACCGCAGGTTCGTTGTCGCGACTGTCAAAACCGGGTTGCGCGTCGTTGATGCGTTCGCCGGTCAGGATCACGTTTTTCTTCACCAGCAACGGTATACCGTCCCTGTCCTTGAAAACTTCTGTCCCGAAAGGCGCGGCAGCACCCGGCACATAACTGTGCTCTTCATCCACCATGCGCACTTCCAGCGTGGCGGTACGGCCCAGAATATCCTTGGCACGCGCGGTATCCTGGACACCAGGCAGTTGCACCACGATGCGATCTGCACCTTGCTGCTGAATTACTGGTTCGGCCACACCCAGTTCGTTCACCCGGTTGCGCAGGGTAACGAGGTTCTGTTGAATTGCCGACTCCTGAATACGTATCTGCGCTTGCTGACTAAGCTTGGCAAATAACAGGAAGTCGCCTCTTTCTTCCCCGGTTTTGAATTCCAGCCCCTCGAAGCGCTGCTTGAGTTCTTCCACACCCTTACCGCGCGCTTCATCCTTGCGAAACTTGATAGTGATCGCATCAGCATCACGGGATACGCCGGCATAGGGAATTCTGGCTTCGCGCAAGGTGCTGCGGATATCGCCAGAATCCGATTCCAGCGCCTTGCTCAGCGCACCATTCATGTCGATCTGCAGCAGAAAATGCACACCGCCGCGCAAATCGAGACCGAGATACATGGGCAAAGCATTGAGTTTTGTCAGCCACGGCGGCGAACGCGACAGCAAATTGAGCGCCACCATATAGTCTTCGCCAAGCGAAGCATGCAGCACGTCTTTTGCCTTGAGTTGCGTATCGGTATCTTTAAAGCGGGCCTTGACACTGGTCGCATCCAGCGACATGGCGTCGGGATTCAGCTGAGCGGACTTCAGAGCTTCTTCCATACGCGCCAGTAGTGCTGTATCAGCCTTCAGATTGGAACGCAGCGGAAGCACTTGCACTGCCGGCGCTTCGCCATAGAGATTAGGCAAGGCATACACCAGGCCGATCACCAGAGCGACCAGCACCAACAGGTTTTTCCACAACGGATAGCGGTTCATAGCAACACCTGGCTTTACAGCGTGATTAGATGGATTTGATAGTGCCTTTGGGCAGAACGTTCTGGACAGCTGCTTTTTGCACCTGAATGACAACGTTGGCAGCAATCTCAATGGACACGTTATCTTCGCCAACATTGGTCACCTTGCCGAACAAGCCGCCAAGTGTGATGACTTCATCGCCCTTTTGCAGCGCTTCGATCAAAGCCTTGTGCTCCTTGGCACGCTTCTGCTGCGGACGCAGGATAAGAAAATAGAACACGGCCAACAGGGCGATCAGGGGCAGGAATTCCATGATGCCGCCGCCCTGTGGAGCCGGAGCACCGCCTTCTGCGTAGGCGTTGCCAATAAGCAATTGACTGATTGAAATCATCTCAAAATCCTCTAAAAAATAATGGGGGCTGAAAATTCGAAGGTGCGCATTCTATCATGGAAGACATGACTGTTTCGCTACGCGCCCACTTTGCTCCAAATACCATGTCATGGCGTCGGCCTTCAGGCAGAGTGCGTTCAATATCGGGTTTTGGCGTACTGATGGCCTCTGCAGCTATCCGCTATCAACTGTCGGCGCTCCCATTCGAGCCCGCGCGAGCATGCCGAAATGACGCCTGAAACTCGGCATAGCGCCCCGCTTCGATGGCAGCACGGATATCGCACATCAACTCCTGGTAGTAATGCAGGTTGTGGATGGAATTGAGCCGCGCGCCGAGTATTTCATTGAGACGATGCAGATGGTGCAGATAGGCGCGCGTGAAATGGCGGCAGGTGTAACACGTGCATTGCCCATCCAGCGGACGCGTATCCATGCGATATTGCGCATTCTTGATGCGCACGTCGCCAAAACGGCTAAACAAGTGACCGTTGCGCGCATTGCGCGTCGGCATCACGCAATCGAACATATCAATGCCGTTGCCAACCGCCTCCACCAGGTCTTCCGGTGTCCCCACACCCATCAGGTAGCGCGGCTTGTCGGCAGGCAGTTGCGGCGCGGTGTGCACGAGGATGCGCTGCATATCTTCTTTCGGCTCTCCCACCGACAGGCCGCCGATGGCATAACCGTCAAAGCCGATGTCCATCAATCCCCTCAGCGATTCATCGCGCAGGTGTTCGTGCATGCCGCCCTGAACGATGCCGAACAACGCGTTTGGATTGCTCTCGTGCGCCTTCTTGCTGCGCTCCGCCCAGTCCAGACTGAGACGCATGGATACACCCGCCGTCTGTTCGTCCGCCGGATAAGGCGTACATTCGTCGAAGATCATCACGATATCGGAATTGAGTTCTTTCTGGATGCGCATGGATTCCTCTGGCGACAGAAAGCATTTGTCGCCGTTCACCGGTGAGCGGAATTCCACGCCCCCGCCCGTGATCTTGCGCAACGGTCCCAGGCTGAACACCTGAAAACCGCCGGAATCGGTCAGGATGGGTCCATCCCAGCCCATGAAGCGGTGCAATCCGCCATGTGCCGCGATCACTTCCAGTCCCGGCCGCAGCCACAAATGGAAGGTATTGCCGAGCACGATCTGCGCGCCCATATCCTTCAGTTCCAGCGGCGACATGGCCTTGACCGTGCCATAGGTGCCGACGGGCATGAAGGCCGGGGTCTCCAGTTTGCCATGGGCCAGTTCCAGCGTGCCGCGGCGGGCCGCACCTGAAGTATTGTGTAATGTGAATTTCATTGTTCTCTCTCGATCAGCATCGCATCGCCGTAACTGAAAAAGCGATATTCCTGTTCCACCGCATGACGATACGCGGCCAGCAGCTTATCCATTCCTCCGAAAGCGCACACCAGCATAAGCAAGGTGGAGCGCGGCAGGTGAAAATTGGTCAGCAGCATATCCACCGCTTTGAAATGGTATCCCGGTATGATGAAAATGTTTGTCTCGTCCGATCCGGCAGTCAACTCTCCCCTGGCCGCTGCACTCTCCAGCGCTCGCAGACTGGTCGTACCAACCGCAATGATACGTCCGCCATTCGCTCTGGTTTGTGCGACGGCATCAACCGTCTCCTGCGGCACGGTGTAGCGCTCGCTGTGCATCACGTGTTCCATGACATGCTCAGACCGCACCGGCTTGAAGGTGCCAGCACCAACATGCAAGGTCACATATGCAATTCCCGCCCCCTTGTCACGCAAGGATTGCAGCATATTTCCGTCGAAATGCAGTCCCGCCGTAGGCGCGGCCACTGCCCCTGGCCGTCGCGCAAACACAGTCTGGTAGCGTTCGTTATCTTCAACCCCGGCAACATGAGTAATATAGGGCGGCAAAGGCAGGTGTCCGTGCCGATCAAGCAAATCCATCACGTCATCCCTGCCCTCAAAACGCAGAAGGAAAAACTCATCCTCCCGTCCCAGCACGCATACCCGTAACTTTTCCGCCAGCAACAGATGGCTTCCGGGCCTGGGTGTCTTGCTGGCCCGCACCTGCGCCAACACATCATGTTCATTCAGCACCCGCTCGACGAGCACCTCCACCTTGCCGCCGCTGTCTTTCTCACCGAACAGACGCGCCTTGAGCACACGTGTATCGTTCAGCACCAGCAGGTCATACTCGCGCACCAGCCCGGGCAGATCGGCAAAGCGGCTGTCTGCAAGGCCTGCTTTCCCCACATGCAGCAAGCGGCTCGCCCCGCGTTGAGCAGGTGGATGCTGAGCGATCAAACGCTCGGGCAGGTCAAAATCGAAATCAGCAGTACGCATGAAAACCCGGAAATGCAGGAAGAAAAGCGCGCATTGTAGTTGATGAGGGCTGGCGTTTCATGGATAATTCGCGCCCTTCTCGTTACGGACTGCGGTACGTAACAAAATAGTCACCCATGCCGGGGTGATGGAACTGGTAGACGTGCCGGACTCACAATGGCTCGTTTACGAAGCATTGCGGCGCAGGCTAACTTGCAAGACAAGTTAAGCCGCGAAAGTGGCGGCCGGAGCCACAATGACAAGTAAGCCATTGCGGCGAAGGCTAACATGCAAAGCATGTTAAACCGCGAAAGCGGTGGCCGGAGCCACAACGAAGTTGCGGCGCAGGCTAACGTGGGGCGTAGCGTAACGTTAAGCCACAAAAGTGGCGGCCGGAGCCAAAATCCGGAGCGAAAGTACAATTTACACCCTTGCCGGGGTGATGGAACTGGTAGACGTGCCGGACTCAAAATCCGGTGCCGCAAGGCGTGAGGGTTCGAGTCCCTCCCCCGGCACCAAATCGAAGGGCAGGAAGTTTCCCTGCCCTTCTTCGTTTAAAATCGCAATATGATCTGGAAACCCAACACCACCGTCGCCGCCGTGCTGGAGCAGGACGGCAAATTCCTGCTGGTAGAAGAACATACTCAACAAGGCCTGCTGTTCAATCAGCCTGCCGGACACTGGGAACCGAACGAAACACTGCCGGCAGGAGCCATTCGTGAAGTCATGGAGGAATCGGCCTATGAATTCGAGCCGCAATTCCTGATCGGCATCTATCGGTGGCACTCGACGGCATCCGACACCACCTACCTGCGCTTCGCTTTCGGTGGAGACATTCTTGCCCATCATCCTGAGCGCAAGCTGGACGAAGGCATCGTGCACGCGGTGTGGATGACGCCGGAAGAGATACATGCCACGCAATCGCGTCATCGCAGTCCGCTGATTCTGCGCTGCGTGGAAGACTATCTTGCAGGCAAGCGTTTTCCGCTGGACCTCATCACCCACTATGAAAACCCCTGATAATCTGCTGCGCGATTCGATGGCTTCGTTGCGCGGTGCTCCCTACTCGCCTACCTTCATGGTATGTCTCGGACGGTGCGCTCCGTGCGCCTTGCCCTCGAACCGCTCGCAACGATTCTCACGGGTTTCCAAATGAGCAAGCCCTGTATCGTCGTCGGCATGTCCGGCGGCGTGGACTCTTCCGTCGCTGCCCTGCTGCTGAAGCAACAGGGTTATGAGGTCATCGGCCTGTTCATGAAGAACTGGGAAGATGACGATGACAGCGAATACTGTTCCTCGCGCGAAGACCTGAACGACGCGGTCGCGGTGGCCGACACCATCGGCATCCCCATCGAAGCCGTGAACTTCTCCAGGGAATACAAGGATCGCGTGTTCAGCTATTTCCTGCGCGAATACGAGGCCGGACGCACACCCAACCCGGACATCCTGTGCAATTCCGAGATCAAGTTCAAGGCATTCCTCGACCATGCCATACGCCTGGGTGCGGAAAAGATCGCCACCGGCCATTACGCTCAAGTGCGTGAAGTCGATGGCACGTTCCAGTTGCTCAAGGCCGTTGACGACAGCAAGGACCAAAGTTACTTCCTGCATCGCCTGAATCAACAGCAACTGTCGAAATCCATGTTCCCGTTGGGCGACATCCGGAAAAGCAAGGTGCGCGAGATCGCGCGCCAGCACAACCTTTCCAACCACGCAAAGAAAGACAGCACCGGCATCTGCTTCATCGGCGAACGACCATTCCGCGAATTTCTCAACCGCTACCTGCCCACCAAACCGGGCGACATGGTTTTGCCGGATGGCAAGGTGGTCGGACAACATATGGGGTTGTCGTTCTACACCATCGGCCAGCGCCAGGGACTCGGCATCGGCGGTTCGCGCGAAACCACGGGCGAGCCCTGGTTCGTTGCGGGAAAGGATATTCCGGGCAACCGGCTGATCGTGGTGCAGGGGCACGACCATCCTCTGCTGCTCAACCAGCAACTGGATGCGCTGGAAATGCACTGGATCAGCGGCCATGCGCCGGATACCGCCCGCGGCTATGCCGCCAAGACACGTTATCGCCAGCAGGATGCAGCCTGCGGTATCACCATGACCGGTGCGGATTCCGCCCATTTCATCTTCGACGAAGCGCAATGGGCGGTGACACCCGGGCAGTCGGTGGTAGCCTACGACGGCGAGGTTTGCCTGGGCGGCGGCATCATTGCGTAGCCTCGATGCGGCGGCACAGGTAAAATGACGCCCTGTTAATTCGTACTTACCACCATGACATTGACTGCCCTCACCGCCCTTTCACCGCTCGACGGACGCTATCAGGGCAAAGTCGACGCCTTGCGCCACCATTTCAGCGAATACGGCCTGATCCGCTACCGCGTGCTGATCGAGATCGAATGGATCAAGGCACTCAGCAACGAACCCTGCATAAAAGAACTGCCGCCGTTCTCCCCAAGCACCGTCGCACATCTAGTGCAACTTGCCGCACAATTTTCCGAGGCCGATGCCGAACAGATCAAGAGCATCGAGAAGCGCACCAATCACGACGTGAAGGCCATCGAATACTGGCTACGTGAAAAACTGAGCGCGATCCCGGAAACAGCCAAGGCACTGGAGTTCATCCATTTCGCCTGTACTTCGGAAGACATCAACAACCTCAGCCATGCGCTGATGCTCAACCACGCGCGCAAGGAAGTCATGCTGCCCACACTGCAGGTCGTGATCGAGCGCCTGCAGCATCTCGCGCATGAACATGCCGCCCTGCCCATGCTGTGCCGCACGCACGGCCAGACCGCCACCCCCAGCACGCTGGGCAAGGAAATGGCCAATGTCGTGCATCGTCTGCGCCGTGCCTGCGAACGCATCGCCGCCGTCGAAGTGATGGGCAAGATCAACGGCGCGGTGGGCAATTACAACGCGCACCTGTCGGCCTACCCCGACGTGGATTGGGAAAATTTTGCGAAGAATTTTGTCGAGGCGCGCGGATTGGTGTTCAATCCCTACACCATCCAGATCGAACCTCACGATTGCATGGCCGAGCTGTATGACGCCTATGCCCGCGCCAATACCATACTGATCGACCTGGATCGCGATATCTGGACCTACATCTCGCTGGGCTACTTCAAACAGAAAGTGGTGGCAGGCGAGGTCGGCTCCTCCACCATGCCGCACAAGGTCAACCCCATCGACTTCGAGAACTCGGAAGGCAACCTCGGCATGGCCAACGCCATCCTGCGCCACCTGTCCGAAAAGCTGCCGATCTCGCGCATGCAGCGCGATCTCACCGACTCCACCGTGCTGCGCAACATGGGTGTGGCGCTTGGCTACACCCTGCTCGGTTACGAATCCTGCCTGAAAGGCCTGGGCAAACTGGAAGCCAACCCGCAACGCCTGGCGGAAGACCTCAACAACAGTTGGGAAGTGCTGGCCGAACCCATCCAGACCGTGATGCGCCGCTACAACATCGAGAATGCCTACGACAAGCTCAAGGAACTCACGCGTGGCAAGGGCGGCATCAACCGCGAAAGCCTGGCGGCCTTCATCCAGGCACTGGATATCCCGGCAAGTGAAAAGAAACGTCTGCAATCCCTGAGTCCGGAAACGTATTTAGGCAAGGCGGCAGAACTCGCGAAGCGTATCTGATCTGCACTTACCAAACAAAAAGCCCCGCTGAAGCGGGGCTTTTCACTCAGGCTGCTGCCTGTACGGGTATCTGGTCTCGCTTCTCGATAATGCGGTTGTGTTCGTCCACATAAACGAGGGCGGGATGGTATTTCTGCATCTCCATTTCGGAATATACGGAATAGGCGGCGATGATAAGAATATCACCGGGACCGGCTTTGTGCGCTGCCGCGCCGTTCACCGAAATAGTGCGCGAGCCGCGTTCGGCACGAATGGCATAGGTAGTGAAACGCTCGCCATTGGTGACATTGTAAATGTCGATCTGCTGGAATTCCCGGATGCCGGACGCATCCAGCAAGTCGTCGTCAATGGCGCACGAACCCTCGTAATGCAGTTCTGACTGCGTTACGCGCACGCGGTGCAATTTGGCTTGTAGCATGGTTCGTTGCATGATGACTTCCTTCCTCCTCTTCTCCATGTCCCCATCTTCGGGGGCGCGCATTATAAACTTCCGGCCGTCAAAGACAAACCTCAATATTGTCGATCAGGCGGGTCTGGCCCAGCCATGCTGCTGCCAATACAACCAGTTTGTGCTCACCCGCAACCGGAATACCCAGATCAGCCTGCCTGCGCACGGCTATATACTCCACCTCCCAGCCGCGCTTGGCAAGCGTTTCGCCCGCTTCCCGCGCCAATGCTGCATGGTCAGTAGTGCCATTTTTCAGTGCTTCCCCCATCCCACGCAAGATTTGACTGAGGGAAACCGCTTCGGTTCGCTCCTGCGCAGACAGATACTGGTTACGCGAGGACAATGCCAGCCCGTCTGACTCGCGCGAAGTCTCCGCCCCGACGATCTCGATGGGTAGATTGAACTGAATAACCATCTGCCGGATGATGGCAAGCTGCTGGTAATCTTTCTTGCCGAAGATGGCGACCTGCGGCTGCACCAGATTGAACAATTTCAGCACCACCGTCGCCACACCCTGGAAATGACCGGGGCGGAATTCGCCGCACAGTTCTTTCGCAATCGGCGGTGGTTCGACAAAGATGGTTTGTTTTTCGGGATACATCTCGTCCACCGACGGCACAAACACCACATCCGCCAACCCCTGCAGCTTGGCGCAATCCGCTTCCAGCGTGCGCGGATATTTGTCAAAGTCCTCGTTGGGGCCGAATTGCAAGGGATTGACGAAGATGCTCACTACTACGCACTTCCCGCGCTCGCGGGCAATGCGCACCAGTTCGATGTGCCCCTCGTGCAAGCTGCCCATAGTAGGCACAAAAGCAACGTTCTGCTCACCGGCAAGGCGGGAACGCAATTCGGCAACGGTATGGATCTTTTGCATCGCGGATGATCTTCAGATTATTTCGTTGCAGCACCCTTGGACGCCGCAGCGATCCATGGCTCCAGGCGCTGGCCGAATGCAATCGTGACGTCGTAGGAGACCGGACCACTGAACACCTGCCGATAGCGTAGCGGCACGTTGACGAACCCACCATGCAGTTCGGTAATATTGCCGCTAACGCGGGTCTCTTTCTTGATGATTGTGGAGGTCGGGCGGATCAGCCCGTGTACGATGGCATAACGGGCATGATCGGGATAAGCAGCGCGCAAGGCGACCAGATCAAGACCCGCATCGATGACGAATAAACGACTGCTTTCCTCCTGCTCTTGTTTGTAATTCTCTTCGACGCGCTTGGCACGCCCTTGCATTTCCTTGCTAGCGGGAGAAGCCGCCAACTGCTTCCTGATCTCTTCGACATATTCCAGCGTGCGCTGCAAATGACGCTGACGGGCCGGACCGTCCAATTCCAGCACCAGCAACACTTCCCTGGGCTGGAACTCCCAATAGCGCCGCTTGTATTTCGTTGCAGTAAATTTTTTCACATCAAAACCAAGCTCAGTCATCTTGGCTTCGTTCAGCCAGAGGGGCATCCCCCAGCGGCTGGAATACCTGCCGAAACCGTATTCGTTAAGTTCGGCCTGCTCGAAGCGCCAGTTCAGCGAGAGTGTGATGCCGCTGTTGTCCTTGCCGGAATACGAATAGGAACGGTTCAGTTCGCGCTGTGTCAGTTGTAACTGACTCTCGGGTTCGCTGCTACGGTTGTATGCGGCACCGCCCAGTGCCACGGCATTGGTCAGCAGGATGATGGCGCTGCCTGCGATCAGCGTATGCTGCCATTTCATCATGACAATTCTCCCTTGAGCAGTTTGTAGTTGGTCGCACGCAAACGCTTGAGCACCACCAGGAACAGCACGGCCACCAGACCGAGCACAAGGAAG
This sequence comes from Sideroxydans sp., assembly GCA_050287265.1. Classification (GTDB taxonomy): domain Bacteria; phylum Pseudomonadota; class Gammaproteobacteria; order Burkholderiales; family Gallionellaceae; genus Sideroxyarcus. The sequence continues at coordinate 60,535 of JBNKBO010000010.1, forward strand.
AACAGGTATTTCGGCATCACCTCCCACCACCAGTCGAATATCTTGGTGTACAGGAAGATAATGAAAAATGTGACGCCGGTATTGATCACTTCCGGCCACTGTTTGCGCACCCCGAACCAGACCGCGAACGAGCTGCCGGCGAAACCAACCACCTGATAGAAACCTTCAACGAAATCTTCATCCCAATCGAAATAACTGGCGCCCCCCCAATTGCCCATCACCAGTACCGGCAGGAAAAACGTAAGCAGGCCGAAAATACGGTACATGGGCGGGAAATCCGCATAGCGCCGGTGCGGGATAAATTGCGGCAGCACCAGCATCAGCAGCGCCGCTGGGAAGAAATTCTCCGGACGCTGCCCGAAGTAAAGCCAGTACATGCCACTCCAGGTACCGGTGCGTGCTGAGACCCATGCGATCACGCACAAAATGCCCGCCACCAGCAACAGGCGCAGATCGCAGGCATAGGCCAGCAAAAAAGCCAGCGCCGCCCAGGGCAACAACGCTTTGTCGGACGGCGTGATGTTGAATATCTGCCCCAGCATGGAAATGTTGAGCACGAAACAGGCAAATGTGACCAGCGCGGCCAGCTTGGCGAAATAACCGGACGAATCCCGGTGCTGGATGAACAGCGTACCCCCCAGCATAAGCAATGGCGCAGCAATGAGAATGACTACTTGCACACTGGTCGTAAGCCAGCCCCAGAACTGGTAAAACAGGAAGAACACGCTGGCGGACAATGCCAGTGCGCCGAACAGCGAAGCGATGCGCATCCCCAGCGACAGCTGGCTGGCACGCTGGTCGCGGTCGATATCGAAATCCTGCGCATATTGCCCCAGCAAGTTACGGTGATGCCCGTCGACCCGCTGGCGCTGTTCCGCATTCAGTTCGAGCACACCCTCGCTTTCGAGTTGCGCCAGTTCGCGCTGGAAGACGCGGATCTGGTCAGCGCGCTGCTGGGCTTCTTGTCGCGTGGACTGGTTCATTCTTCACCTCGAAATGAGTTCGAATATGCACCGAAAGCAGTTCAGGAAAAACAATGCTCAGCCGCCGGAAACTTGCCCGCTTTCACCTCGGCGACATAGTTCGCCACCGCATCGGCGATGGAGGATGCGTCCTCCATGAAATCCTTGACGAAACGCAGCTTCTTGCCGGGATAAATGCCGAGCATGTCGTACAGCACCAGCACCTGACCGGAACAGCCCGCACCGGCGCCGATGCCGATGGTGGGAATGGTGAGTTGCGCGGTCACTTCCGCGCCCAGCACTGAGGGAATCGCTTCCAGCACGATCAGACCCGCCCCCGCCTGTTGCAATGCCTGCGCATCCTCTACCAGTTTTTGCGCGGCAGCGTCGTTCCTGCCCTGCACCTTGTAGCCGCCGAGCTGATGCACGGATTGCGGCGTAAGACCGACATGCCCGCACACCGGAATACCGCGTGAAGTCAGGAATTGAACCGTTTCAGCCATTTCGGTACCGCCTTCCAGCTTGATCATCTGCGCGCCCGCCGCCATGAGCTGCACGGCATAGGCAAATGTTTCGCGCGGACTGAATTGCGAAGTACCGAACGGCATGTCGGCAATGATGAAAGCCTGCTGCGATCCGCTCACGACACATGAGGTGTGATAAGCCATCTGTTCGATGGTCACCGGCAGCGTGGTCTCGCGCCCCTGGATCACCATACCCAGTGTATCGCCGACCAGCAATACATCCACACCGTTGGTCTCCAGCAGTGTGGCAAAGCTCGCGTCATAACAGGTCAGCACGGCGATCTTCTCGTCTTTGTCGCGCATGGATTGAAGTTTGCTCAGGGTTGTACGCATAAGTCCCTCTCCTCAATCCTCTCCCGCCAGCGGGAGAGGAGGCAATCGTAAGAAGCGATATTCAATCCCTGCCCACGTTGAAATATTCCCGGCGCCCTTTCATTTTCCCAATGCGCTCGAGCAAAAGATTGAAGTCATCCGCATTATCCACGAAATTCAGGTATTCGCTATTCACCACCAGCACCGGCGCTTCGTCATAGTGGTGAAAAAACTCACCATAACTGTCGGACAGACGCGCCAGATAATCGTCCTGAATGGAACGCTCATAACGATTACCGCGCCGCCGTACGCGCTCGGAAAGCAGGTAGGTCGGTGCCTGCAGGTATATCACCAGGTCGGGCGTCGGCGCCTGGGGAGCCAGTCCCTGATAGATGGTTTGGTACAGCTTGTATTCGTCGTCACTCAGGGTCAGACGCGCAAACAACGCATCCTTTTCGAACAAGTAATCGGAAATGGTACGGGTCTGGAACAAGTCCATCTGCACCATGTCGCGCGCTTCATTAATTCGCTGGAACAGAAAGAACAACTGCGTGGGAAGCGCATAACGCACCGGGTCCTGATAGAACTTCGCCAGAAAAGGATTATCCTGCGGCTTCTCCAGCAAGGGTTGCACGTCGGCATGGTCTGCCAGACGCTGCGCCAGGCTGGTCTTGCCGACACCGATGGGGCCCTCCACCACGATATAACGATATTTACTCAGGGGCATTCAAATCCGCTCCAATATTTGTCCCGTGCATTTCAGCACTGCTTCCGCCGCCGGCCCGACGCCCGGAATCACACAATCCGGCGCAATTTCCAGCAAAGGCTGCAATACGAACGCGCGCAGATGCATCTCCGTATGAGGGATGGTCAGGCCTTGCTCATGATGCTGCAAGTCATCGTACAGCAATACATCCAGATCCAGCGTGCGCGGCGCATTGCAGAACTCGCGTGTACGCCCGCATGCCTGCTCCAGCGTCAGCAACGCATCCAGCAATACGCGCGGCGTCAGTTCCGTCTCCAGCTGCGCCACTGCATTGATGAAGTCAGGCTGCTCCAGATAACCCACTGGTGCGCTGCGATACAACGAGGAGCGCAGGACCACGCGCGTCTGCGGCAGCCTGTCCAGCGCCTCCAGTGCATGCGTCACCTGTGCCACCGGATCGGCCAGGTTGCTGCCCAACCCAATAAACACGCTATGCTTCATCTATCGATGGGCAATTCAACCTGCAGCTTGGCCGTTTTCTTGCGGCGGCGGCGTTTTTTTGGACCACCCGTGTCCGGCAGCAGCATTTCGGTACGGCGCTCGTCACCGGCATGCTGGAATTCCTCCCACCAGGTGCCTAATTCAGTATCCACTTCGCCGCTCTGGCAACGCAACAACAAAAAATCGTATGCGGCGCGAAAACGCGGCAACGCCAGCAGGCGCAGCGGGCGCTGTCCGCCGCGATGCTCGAAACGCGGTTGCATCAGCCAGATTTCTTTCATCACGCTGTCGTAACGGCGCGGAATGGCAAGCTGTATCCTCTGCCGTCTCAGCACTTCGTCCATTGCCGCATGCATGGCCCCGACCGGGCGCTCACCCGCCTCCTGCCTGATTTTCCAATCCGCCAGCACTTCGTGCCACAGCAAGGCAGCAAACAGGAAAGCGGGGGAAGTAGGTTTTTCTTCGGCAATACGCTGATCAGTGTTCTTCAGAGCCAGCATGACAAACTTCTCGCCCATCGGCTGCTCAAGGATCACGTCCAGCATGGGCAGCAAGCCATGATGCAATTCCATCGCACGCAGTTTTTTGATGCAGGGCAAGGCATGGCCGGACAACAACAGCTTGAGCATTTCGTCGAACAGTCGCGCTTCCGGCACATTGCTCAACAACTCCTTCATTCTGGAAATCGGGGCAGCCGTGGCGGGATCCAGTTTCATACCCAGCTTGGCGGAGAGCCGCACCGCGCGCAACATGCGCACCGGATCTTCGCGATAGCGCACCGCCGGGTCACCGATCATACGTAGTGTATTGGCGCGAATATCGGCATAGCCGTTGTGGTAGTCGAATATTTCCTGGGAAGCCGGATCGTAGAATAGTGCATTGGCCGTGAAATCGCGCCGCGCCGCATCCTGAGCCTGGTCGCCAAACTCGTTGTCGCGCAGGATGCGCCCGTGCGCGTCGGTCTCGGCGTCTTCCACCTCAATGGCACGGCGGAAGGTGGAAACCTCCACGGTCTCTTCGCCGAACATTACGTGCACCAGGCGGAAACGCCGCCCGATGATGCGCGAACGGCGAAATACGCGCCTCACTTCTTCAGGTGTGGCATCGGTTGCCACGTCGAAATCCTTGGGTTCGCGATTCAGCAGCAGGTCGCGTACCGCGCCGCCAACCACAAAAGCATTGAATCCGGCGGCCTGCAACCCGTCTGTCACCCGTTTTGCGCCATAACTGATTTCGTCCCGAGCCACCTTGTGCGCTTTAAAGGGAATTACATATGCTGCCCCTGCTATCCGTACCGGAGTTGCCTTGCCAAGTACCCGCTTGATCAGTCTTTTTATCATTATCAGTAAAAGTTGAAATCGCCGCGAAGGCGGCGATCCTGTGGACTTCAATGGGCTGGATTATACACCGCGCCCTCTCCGCCGCCTTTCAACGCAACGAAATGACCGGCCAGCCATGCTTTTCAGCATGGGCACGCAGGGTGGCGTCGGGATCGACCGCGACCGGATGCTTCACTTTGTCCAGCAGCGGCAAATCGTTCAGGGAATCGCTGTAGAACCATGTTTCTGCAAAGCTTTCCAGATTCCATCCGCGTTCTGCCAGCCAACTCTCCAGGCGCAGCACCTTGCCCTCGCGAAAACAGGCCACCCCGGCAACACGGCCGGTGAATTCGCCATCCTTCTCTTCCGGGTCGGTGGCAATCAGGTTCTCCACGCCGAATTCGCGCGCGATGGGAGCTGTCACGAAGCTGTTGGTCGCGGTGACGATTATGCACACATCCCCCGCCGCCTTGTGCTTTGCCACCAGGGCACGCGCCTTATCGCCCATCATCGGCCGCACCTTGCGCTGCATGAATTCCACATGCCATTCGTCCAGTACCTTGTGCGCATGGCGCGACAGTGGTTTGAGCTGAAAATCCAGGAATTCTGCAATGTTCAACGTCCCCGCCTTGTACTGCTCATAGAACGCGATGTTTTTCGCCTCGAACAGTTCGCGATCCAGCACGCCCTGCTCGATCAGGAATTGCGACCATTCGAAATCGCTGTCGCCGCCCAGCAGGGTATTGTCCAGATCGAATAAAGCCAGATTCACTACGCTCTCCTGAAACAAGAAGCCAGGCCGCAACTACATGACCTGGCTTCCTGACAACCATTTACCTGAACAACTTAAAACGCGTACCCGATACCAACGGAAATTACCGGATAGTATTTGAAATCCTTCAAGTCATCGTTCAATTGGGCCTGTGCATCTGAGGTCATTGCAGCACCACCTGAACCGGTAGTGGTGATCGTCGCTTTAGGTGAGCCCTGGAACATGATGCCGAAATCGGAACTGAAGAATAGCCCTGTATTCTTTGGCTGTCCGCTCCAGCCGAAACCAAGGTAGGGTGCGGTCTTGTTGAACTCTACCGTTGTCGTCAGCGTACCCACTTGTGCAGCGCTGTAAGTATTGCCATTGATAGTATAGGAACCACCTGTTGCAGTCGCAGCCAAGTCCAGCTTGTTGCCATTTATCATCAGCCCAGCTGTCAGATGCGTCGCCCCGTTGAACACATGCCAGTCAGCCAGAAAACCGAAACTGGACAGTTTCAGATCACCGGTATAATTCAAGCCGCTGGAACTCTCATTGATACTCTTTTTAAATTGATTGACCCCTACACGCATCGCCACCGACGAGTTCGGTGCCTGGAATCCTACTTCCACGCCATAACCCAAAGTGGACACATGAACATCGACACCCGTTCCCGCAACAGCAGGTGCCGAGATTGCTACCATCACTGCCACAAATAAAATACGTATTTTCATAATTCAGTCACTCCTTTGTTGGAAATCACAATTTATTATCGGTTTCGCGAGTTCGGCACATCCTCCGTGGCAGATTCTCGCAGATTTGAGCAGAAACGACTACCCGGCCCGATTGCCGCGCATTACTTCCTTCAGCAACGGCACGGATGCCGCCCGTTTCAGGCGCAGGCAATGTTCGTCCAGCGCATCCAGCGTCGCCAGCAAGGCGGGCAAGTCGCGACGCCCGTGGCGCAGCAGATAGGTCGTAACCTCACCGGGTAATTCAAAACCGCGTGCCTTTGCATGCTGTTTCAAGGCTTGCGCCTTCTCGTCATCACTCAAAGCATGCACCTGAAATACCAGCCCCCAGCCCAGACGGGTGCGCAGATCGTCGCGCAAATTCAGGAACGCGGGTGCTTGCGTACCGCTTGCCAGCAACATGCCTCCACTTTCGCGCGTATGGTTGTACAGTGTAAATAAATCGATCTGAGCCGCTTCATCCAGCCGGTCAACATCGTCCACTGCCGTGACTTGTGCGGCCTGCGGCATAGCAGCACAGATATAATTCGCCGTCTGCCCTGTAGTCAGGGCCTGCCCGACCGTCGCTTGCAGCAAATGGCTTTTACCGCTGCCCGCTTCGCCCCAGATGTATATCGCGCGTTCGCCATCCGCCGCCAGCGCATGGCGTAAAGCCGACAGCAACTCGACATTGCGTCCGGCGACGAAATTTTCCAGCGTGGGAATCCACTCCGGCGCGATATCCAGCAGCAATTGGCTCATGTCATTTGCGGTAAAAATCGCTGGATCGGTACCAGCCTTTGAGATGGCGCAGCCCCACCAGCAGCATTGCGGAAATCGGCAGGGCCAGCAGCACCCCGAAGAAACCGAATATTTGCCCGAACGCCAGTAGCGCGAAAATCACTGCCAGCGGATGCAGCCCGATGCGTTCCCCGACCAGCTTCGGCGTCACCACCATCCCTTCCAGCAGTTGTCCGGCGGCGAATATGGCCCACACCAGCAGTACGCCGGAAAAATGATCGAACTGGGTAAATGCGACCAGTGTCGCCAACGCCAGTCCCATAATCGCGCCAAGATAGGGAATAAACACCAGCATACCCGTCACGATGCCGATGGGCAGGGCAAACTGCACCCCCGCCAGCAACAAACCGGCGGCATAAAACACACTCATCAACAGCATCACCGACAGTTGTCCGCGCAGGAATTGCGCAAGCACAGCATCCACTTGGCGCGCGATTTCCTGCGTCCCGGCATGCCAGCGGCGCGGGATCGCCGCATCGATACGCCCCACAAACAGCATCCAGTCGCGCAACAGATAGAACATCACCAACGGGATCAACAGCATGTTCATCGCCAGCGCGATCAGAGCAGAGCCGTTGTTACTCAGCCACGGCAACACGTTCGCCGACACGTTACCCGCATTCTTCCAGTGTTCGCTTAATAATTCCTTGACGGTAGCGGTATCCCAATGCACGGCGCCACCGAAGTATTGTTCCATCACGGGCAGCAGGCGCTGGCGCAGGGCTTCCAGCAATTCCGGCAGTTTCGCCAACAACATATCGGTTTCGTAGCGCAACAGAGGGTACAAAACCAGCAGCAGCGCCACGATGGCGCCAAACAGCAAAGCCATCACCAGCAGC
>JBNKBO010000011.1:0-62043 GCA_050287265.1 Sideroxydans sp.
ACCTCGGCCAATGCCTCGTCCCACGTAATGCGTTTCCATTTTCCCTCGCCGCGCGCACCAACCCGCTTCAGCGGATACAGGACGCGATCCGGATCGTAGGTGTACCACATGCCGGCATTACCCTTGGCGCAAAGACGTCCCCGGGTGGAAACGTGCTCCGGGTTGCCTTCCAGTTTCACGATGCGGCCGTCTTCCACATAGGCAATGGCGCCGTCCTGGATGTTGCAGACATGGCAAGTCAGCGGAATGGCCTGGCGTTCTTTCATGCTCACCGGGCCGATGTCCTTGCCGCCCAATTCGTTTTCCATCGCCTGCAGCACACTGGGCGTTGCGGCAGCAGCGGCTGTCGCACCCGCGCTGATTTTCAGGAAAGTTCTACGGTTCATTTCAAACATATTGGTCTCCCTGAATTAGAAGTAGGTTTGGACGATCTGGCCGCCAATCAGAATGGAATAGCGCAAAGCCAATCCTCCAACCAGCAGCAATCCCCCGGCAATCATCAAGCCGTTTTGTTGCCTGCCGGTATTGGTCAGCAATACACCGATCGGCACAACCGTGCCCAGCAGAATCCCCAATCCGATGAAAATCATCCCCAGGCTGCCGGAGGTCATGAACATGAAGGTCAACTCCGAACCAGAACCGCCATACGCTGTCGTTCCCAGCAGCGAGATCAACATGGCTGCAACCGCACCCGCCGACCACAGCATGAAGGTGCGCAGCAGCGCCAGCAATTCTTCGCCCTTGGCGATGAAGGCGGCCAGTGCCGCGCCGGACAGGAAGGAAAGCGCAACAAACAGCACCGGCATCAGGGGCGTGTTCCATACCGGACGGTTCTGGTGCACGGTCAGGTCGAAGCCGGTGTAGATCGGCAAACCCAGACCCAGCAGGGCACCGATCACGGCCAGCTTGCGGCTTAGCGCCTCATCGCCGTTGGACTTGTGGATCGAGTAGAAGTATGCCACCGAGACTGCACCAAACGAGATCAGATCCAGGCTACCCCACGCCAGCGGCGAATCGAAATTCAGGTAGGCCGGATTCATCATGTTCAGGAAACGAAGCGGCTGCGTCAGGTCACCGATCAGCAGAATGCCGCTGACCGCCAGCAAGCCGAATGAGATGTTGTCGGAAGCCAGCCGGATTTCCTTGAACTCCGGCCGGTACCATGACAACGCGGAAAAGAAAAACATGCACGCGGAAATACCGATCAGGAAGAAGTAGATCGAGTACGCACCGGACCAAGGCATGATGTGAAAGACGTTAAAGTCACCCATGATTTTTTGACTCCCTTAACTATGGTTCTGGTTGAACACTGCCCGCTCCACTTCCACCACACTCTGCGGATCGTAGATCTTGCGGCCGATCTCGGTGTGATTGCGGTCTGCGCCGATATAAAAGACGTGCGGCTTGGTACCTTCTTCCGGACGCAACACCTGCGTTGCCTGGGAATTCACCAGATAAGATACTTCGCTGGTCGGGTCATTCACATCGCCGAAAATCCGGGCGCGGCCAACGCAAGTCTGCACGCAGGCCGGAACCAGGCCTTGGGTCACGCGGTGATGACAGAACGTGCACTTGTCGACCACACGCGTGATGTCGGTATAAGTGCGGTGCTTGGGCAACATGAAACGCGCGTTGTACGGGCAGGACGCCATACAGGCCTTGCAGCCGATGCAACGGTCATAGTGCTGCAGCACGAAACCGCCGTCGTCCACCTTGAAGGTGGCACCCACTGGGCAGGAACGCACGCAAGGCGGATCGTCACAATGATTGCACAGGCGCGGCAGGAACATCTTGCGCACGGTTGGATATTTGCCCACCACTTTATAAGGCACCCAGGTGCGGAACACACCCAGCGGTACATCGTATTCTGCCTTGCACGCCGTCATGCAGGCATCACAGCCAATGCAGCGGCGCAGGTCGATGACCATGGCATAACGCCTTTTGCCCGGCACTCCCCTTGTTTCAATCGATGAAATGCGCAATTCGCTCATCTGAAAATCTCCCTGATTATGTAATTACCACTCAATACCCGACACAACTTGTTATCTACGCGCCCCTCTCTCTCGCAGAAGAGTGAGCATTTCTCATGCCATGTCTGCTATTGATCTGATTTATTGACATTAGCGTTTTGCCGTAATGTTGTATTCAGGCAGGTCATTACCTTTTGGTACCCAGCATGGTTACCGTTTGGTAATAGATGTCGATCCGTACAAACGCTTTTCGCCTTTATCCACGCCAGCAACCTGAGTTTGTGGTGGTGGTATAGTTATTGCGAACTAATCGGCAAATAAAACAAACATGCACTCATGTAACCAGGAAGGCTGGCATTGCAAATGGACGATCGGCAATTATTACGATATAGCCGCCACATTCTGTTGAATGAAATCGGCATCGAAGGACAAGAGCGCCTGCTAGATAGTCATGTGCTCATTATCGGCATGGGCGGACTGGGCTCGCCCGCAGCACTGTATCTGGCAGCCAGCGGTGTCGGTCGGCTCACTTTGTGCGACCACGACACGGTGGATTTCAGCAATCTGCAACGCCAGATCATCCATCGAACCAGCATGGTCGGCCAGCACAAAGTCGTTTCGGCACAAGCCACATTGCACGATATCAACCCGGAAGTCGAATGCATCGCGCTGACACTACGTGCCGATGAAGCGCGCCTGCTCGAACTGGTTGCGCAAGCCGACATCGTGCTGGATTGCAGCGACAACTTCGATACGAGATACGCCGTCAATCGGGTGTGCCTGGCCCAGCATAAGCCGCTGGTGTCGGGCGCTGCCATCCAGTTCCACGGCCAAGTCGCCGTATTTGATTTTCGGAACAATGATGCACCTTGCTACAACTGCCTGTTTCCCGAAGACAGCGTGGCGGAGGAACTGCGCTGTGCGACAACCGGCGTGTTCGCCCCCCTGGTCGGCATTATCGGTACGCTGCAGGCGGCCGAAACGCTAAAACTGCTCATGGGAACAAGGCACGGCCTGAGCGGAAAATTACTTTCCATCAGCGCACTGGATATGAACATCGTGCGCAGCAATCTGAGCAAAGACCCGGCATGTCACGTCTGCACAAATACATCGAAAAATCGCAAAGCTCCATCCGCAGACAAAAATCAAACGATCCCTTTGTAAATGGATATGGCCTCGAACAGCATATATAAAATATTTCGTTGTCTATTCCTGCTGCTGGCAATTTCTTTTACCACAGCCACGCATGCAGGCACGCCACCCACCAAGCCGACGATCCGCATCGGCCTGACGCCGGTCTTTCTGGATGACCAGTCCGCTTTCCTGAACACATGGCGCATCTATCTGGAACGTCATCTGGCACGGCCTGTTGAATTCACCCAGCGTGGCAGCTATCGCGAGATTCTCGAATTGCTGCGCGACGGCAAGCTCGATTTTGCCTGGCTATGCGGCTACCCGTATGTGCGCAATAAAAAACATTTCCGGCTGGTTGCCTTGCCGCTCTATCGCGGCGAACCGTTATATCACTCTTATCTGATCGTGCCCGCTTCAGACACTAAGACACACTCACTAGCGGACCTGTCCGGCAAGGTATTCGCCTTTTCCGATCCAGACTCAAATTCCGGCCATCTCTATCCTGAATATTTGCTGGCCCGGAAAAACCAGACACCAACCACGTTCTTTGCCAAAAGCTTCTATACCTGGAGTCATCGCAAAGTCGTGGAAGCCGTTGCGGTCGGCCTGGCACAAGGCGGCGCCGTTGACGGTTACGTCTGGGACACGCTGTCCAGAACGCACCCGAAACTCACGTCAAAAACCCGCATCGTCACCGAGTCGCCGCAATTCGGTTTCCCGCCTATTGTTGCCTCGCGTTCCGTTTCGAAACGAGACATGAAAGCGCTCCAAAGCGTGCTGTTCAGCATGATGGAGAGCGACGAAGGTGCATCCCTGCTGGATAAACTCAATATCAACGGCTTCGTTTACGGCACCGATATTCTCTTCGCCAGCATCGAGAATATGTCACGCTTCGTGGAAAAGCAACGACCCCATGCATCTCAAGGACATTAGTCTCAATTACAAAATCCCGCTGCGCGTGGCCGTGCTGGTCATTGTTACGGCCAGCGTATTGGCTCCGGTGCTTGTCTATCGCAGCATAGGCGATCTGCGCGATAACATGGTCTCCAATGCCGACAGTATCGCGCACGTGATTGCCGATACGCTGATCGAGTCCATACTGCATGATGATGTATGGCGCGCATACGAAATCATCAATACACCGTTTCGCATTCCACAAGACCAGGCCAAGGCACAAGGCGCGGAATATATACTGGTGCTTGATGCAACAAACAAGATTTTTGTCTCAACCCAGCCCATGAAATTCCCGATGTTGCGCGACCCCGTGGCTATCGAACCGAACCTCTCGTCGTTATTGAATCCTTTACCCACACTGGACAATCCGGCTCCGGCCATTTTCGAAACCCTCCAGTCGGACTCTTTCTATCTTGCAACTGCGATCCAGTCAGACGGTGTACGCCTGGGTACGCTGATCATGAGCTACTCAAAGAAACCTTTCGAGCAACGCTTTTATGCCCTGACCCGGACTGCCATCCTGATCACCCTGCTGGTGCTGGCCTTTCTTCTGCCCTTTGGCGTGTATTGGGGAAAACGGATGGCGGCGCCATTGTTGCAACTATCCGACACCATGAGCAGGATTACTCCGGACCTGCCCGAACCAGATCAGATCATGCTGGCGGAATCCAAAGACGAGATCGGTCAGCTGGCCAAATCGTTCAAAGCGATGCTGGGCGAACTCAAAATCAAGGAACAACTGCAACAACAAATTATTGCTTCGGATCGGCTGGCAGCGCTCGGCCGCCTGGCTGCAGGTGTTGCGCACGAGATCAATAATCCGCTGGGCGGCATGCTCAATGCGGTCAGCACCTTCAAACGCCATGGGGAGCAGGATCCAATCACGCTGAAAACACTTTCCATACTGGAACGCGGACTCCTGCAAATCAAGGAAACAGTAGCCGCGCTACTGGTTGAAGCCAAGGCGCAAGCCCGGCTCTTCGACCTGAACGATGTGACGGATATCTGCACGCTGGTTCAACCCGATACTGAAAAGAAACACATCGATTTCACGCGCGAAATCGACATTACCGAGGCGCAGCCGATATCTTCAACTCTGGTACGCCAAGTCATCATTAACCTGTTGCTGAACGCCTTGAACGCCACACAACAACATGGCCATGTTCATTTGCATATCTACCGTGACAGCCTGCATTTATTCATCGAAGTAATTAACGATGGCTCCCATATTCCGCAAGACAAAGTTTCTTATTTGTTTGAACCCTTCACTTCATTGAGCGATAGCGGAAACGGATTAGGGCTGTGGGTCATTTATCAGATCGTGCAACAATTGGGCGGCCTTATCACAGTACAGAGCGAACTGGATAAAACCCAGTTCACTGTTCAATTACCCCTGGAAAAACAACACGAGTAAATCTATGCAACCCATTATCTGCCTGATAGAAGACGACGAAATCATGGGGGAATCGCTGTGCGATCGCTTCGGACTGGAGGGATTTCACGTGGAGTGGTACCGCAGCGGCCTGGAAGGATTGCGGGCGATCAGCCACAAAAATTATGACTTGATCATCAGCGATATTCACCTCCCCGATTTGAACGGGGAAGAAATTTTCACACGATTAATCGACGAAAAGCGGTATCTGCCGCCATTTATATTCATCACCGGTTACGGTTCGATCGACCGCGCCGTGCGTCTGTTGAAACTGGGGGCGGCTGATTACATCAGCAAACCATTCGATCTCGATCTGCTGGTCGAAAAATCTCATCAACTTTGCCCGGAAAAGCTGGATAGCGATACGACGGAGATCCACAGCACGGACGCATTGGGAATTTCAACGGTCATGCGCGATATCGAACAAAGCATCCCGCGGCTGGCAAAATTGGCCAGCACCATCCTGATCACGGGTGAATCGGGTGTGGGCAAGGAACATGTCGCACAACTCATACACCGGCATGCACGCCCTGACATCGATGCGCCTTTCGTCGCAATCAACTGCGGCGCAATCACCGAAAGCCTGCTCGAATCAGAGTTGTTCGGCCACGAGAAAGGCTCTTTCACAGGAGCGGCAAAATCCCGCAAAGGCGTGTTTGAACAGGCGCACGGTGGCACGTTGTTCCTCGACGAGATTGGGGAGATGTCGCTCAACATGCAGGTCAAACTGCTGCGTGCCATCCAGGAACGCAGTATCGTTCGCGTTGGCGGCGATACGTCAATTCCAGTTGATGTGCGCTTGATCTGCGCCACCAACCGCGATCTTAAAAAAATGGTCGAGGAAAACACTTTCCGCGAGGATCTTTACTATCGCATTCATGTCATTCGCTTGCGCATCCCCCCGCTACGGGAGCGCAAGGAAGATGTGTTATGGTTCGCACAACTGTTCCTGAAAATGTGCGAGCAGATGAGCCACGAAAATCACGCTCTTTCCCCGCTTGGCGAACGTGCGCTACTCGATCATGACTGGCCCGGAAATTTGCGCGAGCTCAAGCATTGCGTAGAACGAGCCTGCATTCTCTCCCCTGATCCAACACTTGATGCAGATGCATTCTTCGACGACTCTTCCCTGCCGGGAGCCAGCCAGCAAGACAGTATTGACTCCCCCTCAACTGACAATACGCTGACCGATTATTTGCGCGATTGCGAACGCAGATTCATCCTGCAATCACTGGAACAAAATCACTGGCATTACGGCAATACCGCCAGTTCGCTTGGCATCAGTCGTAAAAACCTGTGGGAAAAGATGAAGAAACTCGACATTCATGCCGACAAGGATATTGCGAACTAGGCACTGCCGTTCCGCGCCGGAGAATGCAATCAGAAAAACGGGCATCCGAAGATGCCCGAAAGGTAACCCCCTGAGTTAATGTTCCCGGTCAGAAGTCGCGCGTCAGGCCGACCGACAATGTGCTCGGGCTGGCCGCCTTGCCGGAAGCTTCGAAGCCGGGCGCTCCAACACCACCGTGCCCCCAATCAGTTCCGCTGAACTGGGCGTTATCGTTATTGCTCACCTTACTATAAGCGACATACACCGTCGTATTCTCGGTCATGGCATGGTCATAGCCCACTGCCAGTAGTGTGGCGCCAGTTTTCGTCACCGTATTGCCACCAAGCGAAAGATCCCCTGCCTTGGCGACTTGAGCACTGATGGAATCGTCATCGCCCAACTTGAACTTGCCGCCAACCACCATCACGGTTTGTTTCACTTCCGCTGTCGCAGCTGCCGCATCGGCTTTGGATTGAACCCATTGTGCACGGACATTGCCCATGCCGAAGTCATAGCCGCCAGCCAGCGAAGTAATAGTCACTTTGCCATCTTTGGCTGCAGTTATTGCACCGAGTGTAGTTGGTATTCCAGCTGTAGCACCGTCGGATATTACAACACCAGCCACGCCGATATTGGCAATGCTCGCTGCGGCGAAAATGCCGTTGCTGTCATATGAACCGCGCAACGTATAGCTGGATTGCTTGTTCGCAGAATTCTGTGCAAGACCCAGGGATTGCTGCGTGTTCGGTACAAAAGCGGCCAGCACGGTCACGCCCCCCAGGGAAGGTGAAACGTAAGCGATCGCACGGTTGACACGACCCGGAACACCCAACAAGCCGTTTCCGCCAAAACCGCCACCGGCAAATTCGGCAGCATCGCCCACTTTGTCACCGAAGAAGTTGGCGTCGTACGCCCACTGGTTTGCCAAAGGCAAACGACCGGCAATCATGGTACCGAAGTCGCCGGCTACGCCAAGATAAGTATCGCGCTGCCCGCCGAACATTGATTGATTTGCTCCGCCTTGAACGTCTACGGTGGTTTCGAACTGAAATACACCCTTCAAACCGCCAGCCAAATCTTCAGCACCTTTGAAGCCCAAACGTGAAGAATTGCTGGTCAGGTTCAGGCCGTTATTGGTACCGGTTGCAGTATCACCCGAATTGCCGCTATTTGCGTCAACGGAAAGATGCCCGCGACCATATACGGTCACATCAGCCATGGCAGCGGCCGGCACCAGCGCAGCAGCAACAGCGATTGCAATCAATTTTTTATTCATGCTTCTGTCTCCCCTTGGTTAATAATAGTTACAGCCGAAGTTTCTGCTGCACCCAAGGAGTGAGCAAATCATGTGCCATCCAATGATTCACCCACATAAACAGAAAGTTAATTTATTCTGTAACTGAAGAGAGAGAAAAAGCCAATGTGAAACGACGGTTAAATCCTCGAATCGGTTGGCTGGCGTTACCAACAGGTGCCAGCATCAGGTAACGTGTATTACTGTTTGGTAATTGAACGGCGTCATCCGCCGATATAGGACATTTCCATTTTATTGTGGCTATTGCCCACCAACATGTGGCGTTGTTGTGAATATTGGTCGGCACGCAGCCCCCATTGGCTGGCAATCATATTGACGAGTACTCGATCATTCGCCCCGCGTCTCAGCGGTTCTCGCAAGTCCAGACTCTTGCCCGCAAACAAACAGGTGTAAAGTTTGCCATCGGTGGATACCCGGGCACGGGTGCACTCGTGACAGAACGCCTGCGTGACCGAAGCGATCACGCCGATTTCGCCGCCGTCATCGGCATATTGCCAGCGTTCCGCGACTTCTCCGGCATAATTGCGATCCAATTGTTCAAGTGAAAAACGCTCAGCAATTCGCTCAAGTATCTCGCGTGCCGGGACGACATCATCCATGCGCCAATCGTTGGTACAGCCGACATCCATGAATTCGATGAAGCGCAACACCACACCGCTATGGCGAAAATACATGGCCATGGGCACGATTTCGTGCTCGTTCGTGCCGCGCTTGACCACCATGTTGACCTTGACCGGCCCCAAACCGACTGCCTGCGCTGCATCAATACCCTCCAGCACAGTAGCAACGATAACATTCGAACCGCTCATGCGACTAAAGGTGGCATCGCTCAAACCATCGAGGCTCACCGTCACCCGGCTTAATCCGGCATCTTTCAGCACTCGCGCCTTGCGTGCCAGCAAGACGCCATTGGTAGTCAGCGCGATTTCAAGCGGTTTTCCTTCCGTGGTTTCCAGGCGGGCAAGACGTTCAACGAGTTGTTCGATGCCGCGCCGGAGCAGTGGCTCGCCCCCGGTCAGACGGATTTTTTTCACGCCCAGATGGATGGACAGGCGGGCAATGCGTTCGATTTCCTCGAAGGTCAATAATTCTGAACGCGGCAAAAATACATGGTTGTCATCGAATTTCTCGCGCGGCATGCAGTAAGCACAGCGCAGATTGCAACGATCCGTCACCGAGATGCGCAGGTCGCGCAAAGGCCGTTGCAAATCATCAAACAGCGTGTCCGTATAATCGCGCACCACATCCAGCGCTCGATAATTTGCCGCCACTTGTTGTGCGGCAGGTCTGACAGGAATGATGCGAGAATCGTCGGCCATAACGTTTTGGGTAGGATTTGAATTAGCTGTCTATTTGCAAGTTTCGCGCCATAATTTCAAATCGCAAACGGCGCATCAACACAACATCATTCTTCCTCAATCGGATCCTCGTACTCTCGCGGCAGCAAATGGGCAATACCTTTGTGGCAGTCAATGCAGGTCTTGCCCCTGGCTTTTCCCTTCGCGTGAATATCAAATACCACCTGCCTATTTATTAGCTTACGCATTGCTTCAAAGCCGTGGCAATTCCGGCATTCGCGCGAATCCGAGGCTTTCATGCGTTCCCACTCTGTGGTCGCAAGTACCATGCGGCGCGCTTCAAATTTTTCCGGCGTATCGACAACACCGGTGACTTTCCCCCATAGTTCCTGGCTTGCCAGTATCTTGCGCAGCAATTTGTGTATCCAATCTTTGGGTACATGGCAATCGGCACAGCTCGCGCGCACGCCGCTCGCATTCGCATAATGGATAGTTTTCTTGTATTCCTGATACACGTTGTCGCGCATTTCGTGACAGCCGATACAGAATTCCATCCTGCTTGTTGCCTCCATAGCAGTATTAAAACCGCCCCAAAAGAGGATTCCCAGACAAAAACATGCAAAACCAATTGTCAGAACCGAATACTTTGCACTTAGCTTCCTCAAAAAGCTCCAGGTTTGATCAAAGGTATTTTGTTTATTCTCCATTGGCAGCCACGTTGAAATATATCGAAGTATTTCAGTTTGGCTCCAAGTGCAGCAAGTTTCGCGCCGGTATTGGATTTATAGCTTCTTGGCATATTGAAATATATGTGTGGCAATTTCCTCAATGCTGTCATGCGAAAAACAGAATGGCACTTCCACTATGCGCGTCCCGTCAACAACCACCGCATGCATTTGCGCATCGCGCCGATACAATGGTTCGGCAGTGTCATCAGGGCGTCTCACTTCCAGTCCGGGCAGTGGCGCCGTATCGAAACCCACTGCCAGCACCAGGTCGCAGGGTGCCAGCCTGCGCCCCAGTTGTAGCGGATCGGGCTCATCGCCTCCCGGCGTTTCACACAACAAGCCCCATCGGTCGCGATGTGCGATCAGTGTTTGCGGACAACCATTCTGGCGCAGGTTCCAGGTATCCGAACCTTCCTTGTCCATATCGAAAGGCTTGTGTGCATGTTTGACGATTGCAACATTGATTTTCCGGAAGGCATATTCTTTGACCAACTTAATGACTAATGCGCTACGGCCACTGCCATAACCGCAGATGCGATAAATGTTCACCTTACACGCTCAACTGGCCGCCGGTTATTCATGGTTATTTGATTGGCGAAGGTGGTTCTGATGGTGGCGGTGTTTGGATCGGGTCTTGCAACTCTGTCTCCAGTTTACGCACTCCATGGTTGAGATCGCTTTCAGCCTGATGCACCGAATTTTCCAAAGCTTCCTTCTCGGCTTTGACCTTGCGCTCCAGTTCGCGCAATTCATCCAGCTCCATGCTGTTGTTGACATCCATTTTGATGCGGTTGATATAACGCTGCAGGTTGCCTGCCCATTGTCCCATGGTGCGCGCCACCTTGGGCAGGCGCTCAGGGCCGACGACAATGAGCGCCACAACCATGACAACCACAATTTCCGAAAAATCGATGCCGAACATCAAATCTCCTCTGTTCGCCAATTACTGTTGTGACGGGACACAGCGATCAGACATTGCTGTGCGTCTTGATTTTGGCTTCGCCATCGATCACTTGCTCACCATCCTGAAGCTGCCCGGAGGATGCTTCGTCCGATTTCATCCCATCCTTGAATCCTTTGACTGCACCGCCCAGATCGCTGCCAATATTGCGCAATTTCCTGGTGCCGAATACCAGCACCACGACCAGCAATACAATCAACCAATGCCAAATGCTGAAAGAACCCATTTCTCTCTCCTGTCACTTCGTTGCCCAAATCCCACACCAAACTGCGTGAGCATCAATATCAATGTGCCATGTAAGCGCACAGTTGAAATGACAGCAATAATTGAGCCAATTGCCGCGCCTGTTTTTCTGAATCAGGTATTCTGCACCACGATCTTGGGGAATGCCGCACTGTGATCCTGTGCCATTTCGGCGACCTTGACTGCAACGCGTCGCGCGATCTGTCTGTAGACCCTGGCGATGTTGCCATCCGGGTCGGCCACCACGGTCGGCTTGCCGGAATCGGTCTGCTCGCGGATATGAATATCCAGCGGCAAGCCGCCGAGAAACTCCGTGTTGTAATCGGCGCACATTTTTTCGCCGCCGCCTGCACCGAAAATATGCTCTTCGTGTCCACACTTGGAACAAATGTGCGTGCTCATGTTTTCCACAACACCGATGATCTTGATGCCCGTCTTCTCGAACATCTTGAATCCCTTGCGGGCATCCATCAGCGCGATGTCCTGCGGTGTAGTCACGATCACGGCGCCGGTCACCGGCACTTTTTGCGCCAGCGTGAGCTGGATGTCGCCGGTGCCGGGCGGCAGATCCAGTACCAGATAATCCAGGCTGTCCCACCTGGTCTGGTGCAGCAGTTGATCCAGCGCCTGGGTCACCATGGGGCCACGCCAGATCATGGGCGTATCGGCATCGATGAGGAAGCCGATGGACATGGTCTGCAAACCGTGGCCCATCATCGGGTCCATGGTCTTGCCGTCGGCCGATTCCGGCTGGCCGCTGATGCCCAGCATGGTGGGCTGCGACGGACCGTAGATATCCGCATCCAGTATACCGACGCGCGCACCCTCTGCTGCCAGCGCCAGCGCCAGATTTACCGTGGTGGTTGATTTACCTACGCCACCCTTACCGCTCGCCACGGCGATGATGTTTTTCACACCCTCCACCAGTTTCACCCCGCGCTGTACGGCGTGCGGCACAACCTTGCTCGATACGCTGGCACTGACCTTGCCGACCCCGGGCAAGGCTGTCTTGAGATGCGTTTCCACCATGGTGCGGATTTCGTCCCAGACGCTCTTGGCCGGATAGCCGAGCAGGACATCCAGCGACACGTCGGCACCGCTGATCTTGATATTTTTGATGGATTTGCCGCTGACCAGATCCCTTTTGGTATTGGGGTCAATCAGGCTTTTCAACGCGCTCTGCACGTCGGCTTCAGTAATACTCATTGTGTGTGCTCCTGCCAGATTATTGAAAGTCATGATTTTATACCAGTGTACGCCGTCTAAGGCCCGACTTGGGTTGCGGCTAATGGCCCGGCTCACCCTTCCAGCGCCTCATTCTTTGTTTTGACACCGGCGAAATGTCTTTACCGTGCGCTTTACAGCCTATGCCACACTGTTTTACATTGCAGCCATGAGAAAGTTGCTGGCCATCTCCATAGTACTGATATTTACCGCCTGCGGTTCACCGCCTGCCAAGCAATATGCCATTTCCGACGATCAGATGAACGAACTGGTGATGTATGCGCTGAGTCTGGCAGATACACCCTATCGCTACGGTGGCAAATCGGCCAACAGCGGCTTTGATTGCAGCGGCTTTGTCGGGCATGTGTATCGGCATACACTGAATATTCCCCTGCCGCGCACCACCCGGGGGCTCAGCCGCGCAGGAATATCGGTCAACCAGAGCGAACTCAGCCCCGGCGACCTGGTGTTTTTCAACACGCAGCACAGGTCTTTTTCGCATGTCGGGATATATATCGGTGGCGGAAAGTTCGTGCATTCGCCCAAAAGCGGCAGCCGCGTGCGTACTGAAACAATGCAGATTAGATACTGGCAGGCACGGTATGACGGGGCGCGGCGTCTTCAGCGCTAATTAGTCAGTTTGGGAAGGTATTTGCGCCATCTCCCGGTTTTTTCAATATCTGTTAGCTCACCAAAAGACACAAGCAACGACTTGAATTTAGCCTTGGGTATTGGCTTGCTATACAAATATCCCTGCCCGATCTGGCAACCCAGTTCACGCAAATACATTGCCTGTTCTGCTGAGTCCACCCCCTCCGCCACGACGAATTGTCCCAGACTGTGCGCAATGGAAATGATCGCTTTCACCAACTCAGCCCGGTATTTGTCCGACTGGATACTGCTTACAAAGAGCCGGTCGATTTTCAGCGTATTGATCGGGTAGCGGGCAAGGTAACTCAGGGAGGAATAACCCGTGCCGAAATCGTCGATCGCGATGGCAATTCCCATTTCCTGAAACTTGTTCAGTATTTCCAGCACTTCGCCGTGCTCATCCAGCAACATGCTTTCGGTAATTTCCAGTTCGATCCACTCCGGCTGGCAGTTCGTTTCTTCCAGGATATCGCTTACTGTTTTTACCAGGTCACCGGACTGAAACTGCCGGGCAGACAAATTGATTGCCACCTTGTGCAGCGACATGGTCGGCGCATTCCAATCACAAGCGGTCTGGCATGCTTCGCGCAATACCCATTCCCCGACTTCCACAATCAACCCGCTATCTTCGGCAATATCGATAAATTGTTCGGGCGACACCATGCCGCGTTGGGGATGGTTCCAGCGCAATAGCGCCTCTGATCCGATCAGTGCGCCATCTGCCAGCCAGACCTTGGGCTGGAAATACAGATCCATTTC
This sequence comes from Sideroxydans sp., assembly GCA_050287265.1. Classification (GTDB taxonomy): domain Bacteria; phylum Pseudomonadota; class Gammaproteobacteria; order Burkholderiales; family Gallionellaceae; genus Sideroxyarcus. The sequence goes on from JBNKBO010000011.1 coordinate 14,000, forward strand.
ATTGCGCTCAACCGCCCTGCGCAATTCGGATTCCAGCTCAAACCGCTCCTTTGCCATCACGGTCAGTTCCCTGGAATAGAAACGGAAGTTATTGCGTCCGGTGCGTTTGGCAAGATACATCGCGGTATCTGCCTGCTTGATCAGATCATCGGCATCGCTGCTGTCGTCGGGATACACGGCGATACCGATGCTTGCAGACACGAACACTTCCTTGTTTTCCAGCGTAAACGGTGTCCTGAACGCATCCAGGATCTTGCCGGCAATCCGGCCCAGATCGGTTCCGGCCGGCATTTCCGGCAGCAGGATCGCGAATTCGTCACCGCCCAGGCGGGCCACCATATCGTCGGCCCGGACGCAATCCGTCAGCCGGACGGCTGCCTCGCGCAGCAATTCGTCGCCCGCCGGATGCCCCATGGTGTCATTGACTGTCTTGAAACGATCCAGGTCAAGCAGCATTACGACTGCCTGCTGTCTGTGCCAGAAAGCTTCCGTAAGCATTTTTTTCAGACGCTCATTGAACGAATACCGGTTCGGCAGTTCGGTCAACGTGTCGTAGAAGGCCATCTGGTGGATCTTCTGGCGGTAGGAGTAGATATCGGTAATATCGCGCCCGACTGCCAGCACTGTGGCAACTTCACCCCGCGAGTCGCGCTCCGCAATCAGGCGAACATGGCTGCAAACCTCCCGCCCATCGTTGCCCGTCCAGCGCAATTCAAATTCGGCGCTTTCGCCGGTCTCGTGCACCTCCGCTATTTTCTCCTCATACGCTTTGGCATTGGCTCCCCCCGGATATTCCGTTGGTTTCTTGCCCAGCAATGCGTCCACCCCGCCTTCGACCATCGCACCGAATGCGGAATTGACAAAAACACGCCGCCCGTCACGTGTGTAGCGCGTAATGTTGTCAGGCGAATTCTCGATCAGCGTACGCGACTCATATTCGCGCGTGATGAGTTCTTCTTCCATACGTTTGCGCTCGGTGATGTCATGCATGAAACCATGCCAGCTCGTGCTTCCATCCGGCCCGCTATGCGGCAGTGATCGCAACTCGATCCAGCGTTCCCCTTTGTGCGCATGGTTGATGCGAAACTCGAGACGAAGCGGACTCAGTGATTGCAGCGAATGAATCTGGGCACTTCGAAAACGCGATACATCTTCGGGATACACAATATCCAGGAGCGCCTGTATGCTATCGACAACTTCCTCACTTTCGATTCCAAGCAGTTCGCTGATACCGACGCTGGTGAACGGCATGCATGTCCTGCCATCGGGATACAACGTCGCCGTGAAAAAGAACCCCGGTGCGCTCTCAAAAAAACGGGACATACGCCGGTCGCTTGCCTTCACGCTGGCTGTCAATTCGACGTTTTGTCTGGAAGTGGAGAGCGTATCGAAAATCATATGGTTCATCTGGCGCACCAGCATCAGCAGAAACCCGAGATAAGCCAGCACGATCAATGCCATGAAAAAATGTTCGCGTTCCCCGAACTGCAAGAGCCAGATTGAAATCGGCATCAATGCTGTAGACATGAATGCGACAGCGGCCTGTGCAACAGGCGCCAATGCCACACAGGCAAAAGAACAAACACCTGCGATGACAATAACGGAAATCATGAAAGGCAGGTCGAACGGGACTGAAGAAAAACTCAGTACGGCAGCACCCCAGCTCAGTCCGCCGAAGAACGCACCAATTACCAGCCCTGCCTTCCATTTGACGATGGAGATGCGGATCCTGTCGGAAATGCGCAAATACCGCCTCACTTGCAAATGGCGAGCCAGCATCACCGCCCACAGCAGGCACAACCACACTATCAAAGTTTCATGCGCGACCTGCGTCCACAGCGCGACCACCAGCGTCAAGGAAACAAGCAAACCGGATTTGAGCCCAAACTCGAATCTGCTGTAGGCCATATCAAGTTGCTTGATTTTCTGCAACCTGTCCCCGCTTGTTTCCACTACTGACAATTCAGTCACGACTTCTTTCCAATCAGTTTCTGCCATCCTGCTCACAATTCTGTTCGTTTCTTCTCCAGAAATGCCCGCATGCCTTTGCGTGCTCCGGATTATCTTGCACGGCGAGTCGCTTCAGCCAGCTGGAACACCGACATGGCGTAATAGTTGCTGTTGTTGTAGCGCATGATGACATTGAAGTTATTGAACACCAGCCAGTATTCCTTGCCGCTCTCTACGGTAAAGTCCAGCAACCAGGCCGGAGGCAATTCTCCATCGAATTTCCCGAGCGGCGTCACCCCGGCATCGTGCCATGCAATATACGGGCGCACATCGCCGACAGTGCCCAGTCGATTCTCGTCTTCCACCCTGCTCAACAGCGCCACCGGCTCGCCGCTGTGCCAGCCATATTGCTTGAGGTAGTTGGCCACGCTGCCGATTGCATCTTCAGGTTCGTTCATGAGATCGATCTTGCCGTTACCGTTGTGATCGACAGCATAGCGGCGGTAACTGCTGGGCATGAACTGTGGAATACCCAATGCACCGGCGTATGAAGCTTGAATGCCCAGGAGATCAAAACGCTGATCCCGCGCCAGCAGCAGATAATGCTCCAGTTCGTCACGGAAAAATTCGGCTCGACGCGGATAATCAAAAGTCAGTGTGACCAACGCGTCCAAAGCCAGGTGATGTCCCGCATGGCGGCCATACATCGTCTCCACACCGATGATGCCGACAATGATCCCTTGCGGCACGCCGTATTGCATCTCGGCACGTTTCAGTGCGTCAGAATATTTTTTCCAGAACCGCACACCGCGCTTTACGCGTTCCGAATTGATGAAGTTCGGACGATATTCCACCCAGGGTTTGAGGATTGCGGGCTTGGAGATGGATTCGATGACATCGGCGCGATATTCGGCGCGCCGGAAAGCCAGTTGCAACTCTTCGCGTTTGAACTGGTGTTTTGCCACCATCTCGTCGATGAAAGCCGGAATGCCGGGTAGATCTGCCGCCTGCGCAGTGCAATGGAAGAACCATAGAAAAACGAATATTTGTTTCTTCATAACGTCTCAATATCACGGTTTGGCTCATTCTACTCGACAGCATGCCGCGTCACTGTTAAATTTAGCCAGTTATTACCCCCGGAAAGCATTGCCACCATCATGGAAAAACCTGCCCAGCATCACCCGCTCATTATTCTCGGTTCCGGCCCCGCCGGTTACACCGCCGCCGTGTATGCCGCACGCGCAAATCTTAACCCCGTACTCATCACCGGCATGGCACAAGGCGGACAACTGATGACCACCACCGAAGTGGACAACTGGCCTGCCGACCCCAACGGTGTGCAGGGCCCGGAACTGATGCAGCGCTTTCAGCAGCATGCGGAACGCTTCAATACCGAGATACTCTTCGATCACATCCACACCGCCAAGTTGCAACAAAAGCCGTTCACCCTCATCGGCGACGGCGGCACATACACCTGCGACGCGCTCATCATCTGCACCGGCGCCTCGGCGCAGTATCTCGGCCTGCCTTCCGAACGGGCATTCATGGGTAAAGGCGTTTCCGGCTGCGCCACCTGCGACGGTTTCTTCTATCGCAACCAGGATGTCGCCGTCATCGGTGGCGGCAACACTGCTGTCGAGGAAGCGTTGTACCTCGCCAATATCGCCAAACACGTGACGCTGGTGCATCGCCGCGACAGCTTCCGCGCTGAAAAAATCATGATCGACCACCTGATGGAGAAGGTAAAAGAAGGCAAGATCACCCTGCAACTGAAGCAAGTGCTGGACGAAGTACTGGGCGACGACAGCGGCGTCACCGGCATGCGTCTCAAACAGGTTCAGGACGGCACAACACAGGAGATCAAGGTCATGGGCGTGTTCATCGCCATCGGCCACAAACCCAACACCGACATCTTCGCCGGACAACTGGAAATGGATAACGGCTACATCATCACGCACGGCGGGCAGAAGGGCAACGCAACCGCCACCAGCATCGAAGGCGTGTTTGCCGCAGGCGACGTGCAGGACCAGATCTATCGCCAGGCCTGCACCAGTGCCGCGACCGGCTGTATGGCCGCGCTGGATGCGGACAAGTACCTCGCGGGATAAAAACCTGCTGCACGGTCGCATTGCTGTGTTGCGCGGTGCTCGCTTCCTCGCCTACCTGCAAGGTATGTCTTCGTCGCTGCGCTCCGTGCGCCTTGCACTTCGACCGTTCGCAACGGTTTTTCGGAGGGTAGCGTGAAGGATCGTCACAACAATGATGATGATTTGTTCCGGCAAGCACTGGAAGGTGTGACGCCGCTTGCGCCTCCCAACCGTATCACACCCGCCCCGAAGCCGCGCAAACCACCCGCACGGAGTCTCAACGCAACTGAAGCCGTTCCCGATAATCTGTCCGATCACGGTGCGAACGATACCGCCATTACCGAATACCTGAGCCCCGGGTTGAATCGCATGACGTTGCGCAAACTGCGGCACGGTAAATGGCGCATCCAGGACGAACTGGATTTGCATGGTCTCAACAGCGATGCGGCCAGAAAATTACTGATGGCGTTTCTGCACGACGCCACTCAGCGCGGGCTGCGCTGCATCAACGTGATACACGGCAAGGGTTGGCGCAGCGAAGGCCGCGACGGAATATTGAAAGTCCTCACCCGCCACTGGCTGGCTCAACATCCGCAGGTATTGGCATTCTGCGAAGCGCCTCCGCAGGCGGGGGGTAGCGGGGCAGTATGGGTGTTACTGAAAAACAGTCAGGATTAATCCGGCCCTCTTACTAAAACAAAAAGGCTCCCGCAGGAGCCTTTTTGTTGAAGCGAACAAAATCCGGTTACAGCTCTTTGGCGTGCGAAGCCAGGTATTTGGCCACACCATCCGGCGAGGCGTTCATGCCGGCCTTGCCCTTGCTCCAGCCAGCCGGGCAGACTTCGCCGTGTTCTTCGGTAAATTGTAATGCGTCGACCATGCGCAGCATTTCATCGATGTTGCGGCCCAGCGGCAGGTTATTCACCACCTGGTGCTGCACCACACCGTTCTTGTCGATCAGGAACGATCCACGGAAAGCGACGCCACCGGCCGCTTCCACATCATAGGCCTGCGCAATCTCATGCTTGACGTCCGCCACCATGGGGTAACCGACCTTGCCGATGCCGCCTTTGTCGATCGGCGTATTCTTCCAGGCCAGGTGGGTGTACTGGGAATCAATGGATACGCCGACCACTTCCACATTGCGTTTCTTGAATTCTTCCAGACGGTGATCAAAAGCGATCAGTTCGGATGGACACACAAAAGTGAAGTCCAATGGCCAGAAAAACACCACGGCGTATTTTCCTTTGGTGAATTCCGAAAATTTTATTTCCTTGATTTCGTTGTTGCCCAGAACGGCGGTGGCGGTGAAATCGGGTGCTTGTTTTCCTACGAGTACGGCCATGATGATCTCCTGATTAAGTAATTGAGTAAGAAGTAAGGCTTTTTCTTGAGTTAAATGCTCGGGTATAGAATTTACCAGATATGCCGACAGAGTCAACTTCTGAACACGGTAAATTTGCTGATCAAAGCCTGTTTTCAGCTGCTTGCCGAAAAACAGGCCATCTTATGAAGCGTCCGGTGACAGTGCGAACCTTAACTGATACGCGTCGCCTGCCGTAATTTTCAAACAGCTTCGGTGTTGTGTCTTACCTTACCTGACAAGGCTGTAAACACCACCTGCACGACGACAGCACAGCCAATATAAATCGCGGTTACCGCAACGTAAGAGCCAAAATACTGCGTTACCCGTAAAGCGTATTCTGCAACGCTCATGCTGTCGAAATAACCGGCCAGCAAATAGAAACTGACATTGGCGATAACAAAAGCCAGACTGCCCGCAGCCACTGCGGTTGCGAACAGGCCCAGCAACCCTTTGCCGCTCAAATCATGGCGTGGCGCATACCAACGTCCGATTGCCCACAAGGCCGCATAAGCTACCATGAGGAAGCCGTATGCCGAAGTCACGCACCAGGCGCTGACACCTTGAAAGGTGATCGCGTAGTAATCCACCAGCGCCGCTTCCAGCAATAACACAGCTAATACAGTCATACCACCCCGCAGACGGCCCAGAAACAAGCCGCCCAGAAAGAACACGGCATAGGACGCATCGGGCAAAGCCACCGATGAGCCGAAGTGGTTATAGCGCGTCGCGGCCATGAGCAGTATGAGTGCTGCGGCTATCCATATAGTTGTATTTTGGAAGACTTTCATGCGAACTCCTTATATGTTCATGCTAATACAGATTTGGCGCAAACTTTAACAGAAAAGGCAGGGGCAGGCGACAGCCTCCCCTGCCGCCCGTCAACGGTAGTTCAATCCGACAAATAATGTGCGGTCCAGGGTGTCATATCCGTGCGCAACCATATATTCCCGATTAAGCAGATTATCAACGCGTAGCGACAGATCGAGATGCCGACTCAGCGCGTAATTCGCCGTAAGGTTTACCACTTCATACGGTGCCAGCCTGATGCGGGCAAACGTATTGATATCGACATCATCGCGCGCGCCGCTGTACTGCCATTCGCCGCCGATTCTCAACCTGCCGTATTGTTTTGCGACGGTCAGGCTGGCAAAGCTTCTGGCCCGGCGCAACAAAGCTTCGCCGGTGCGGGTATCGCGCGGGTTCTGCCGGGTTATTGACAGTTTTGTGGTCGCCTCGCCGATCTTTTCACTGTATGACAACTCCGTACCATCGTTACGCGCCTCGTTCAGGTTGATCATGGTGGATGCCGGCAAGGTGTTGATTGTAATCAGGTCGTAGATACGATTGTCGAAATACACCACATCCAGATGTTTGTTGTCCCGGGCGTAATGCAACCCCAGCTCCTTGTTGCGTGAATGCTCGGGCTTCAGACCGGGATTGCCAACATAAGAGTAGCCGAAGCCGTAATCCACGAACGGATAGAACAGGTCGTTCAGCGACGGGGCCTTGAACGCGGTGGACATGCTTGCCTTAAGACGCCAGAAGGGAGCGATATCGACACCATACCCCAGCAACCAGGTCCTGGCCGTACCGAAATCGGAGAATTTATCTTTGCGGTAATTGAGTTGCCATTGCTCCTTGCCGGTGTTGATGGTGTAGCCGGCGTATAAACTGTCGTCGGTGCGGCTGGTGCGTGTGTACAACGTACTGCTGTCCACCTGTTGCTTCAGTTTCTCCCAGCCAACGACAAGCACGTTGCTTCCGCCGACCCGAAAGGTGTGCTGCCATGAAAACATATTGTTCGTGGTCTTGAAATGTGCGCCCAACGCCGTGTCCGGGACCCCATTCAAATAATTCCGGGAATCATCAGTACCGCGTGACAACTGCAGCTTGCTCAGCCAGCCATCGCTGAGAAGGCTGTCCAATGCCGCAGATAACTCCTTGATATGCGACTTGCTGCTGTTTACATCTGTCGTGGCACCTGACGCATTATCGTTCTGGCTGGTTCCGTTGCTGTCCATGAGCGATGCCGACAGGCTGTGCGCATCGCCAAAAGTATGGCGCACATTCGCCGAGACGCTTTTGTTGTCGTAGCCATCCTTGTCCGGGTTCACAGCGGGGACCAGACTGGATTTGACCGCCGAAATCCCGTCTGAAGTGTATTTTGAAACCTGTACATCAAATGCATTATTCGACACCTCACCACCAAAACCTGCTGATATATGCCGCGTCCTGTAGGAACCCGCCCCGACACTGCCGTTGAAAGTCGGCTCTCCCCGGCCCCGACGGGTAAATATCTGGATCACGCCGCCAATCGCATCCGAACCGTACAGACTGCTGACGTTGCCACGCACCACTTCGATCCTTTCGACCTGATCCAGCATCAATTGATCTATCGCTGTGGTTCCTAACGTGGCGGAACTGATTCGCACGCCGTCCAGCAGCACCAGTGTGTGACTCGAATTCGTGCCGCGCATGAATATACTGCTTTGCTTGCCGATACCGCCGCTCTGGTAAATCTCCACCCCGGCCAAACCTCTCAATAATGCGGGCACATCGGTTGCCTGCGAATTTTCGATGTCTTTGCGGGTAATCACCGTGGTATGTGCCAGCGTTTGAGTCAGTGTTTGCTCGGTACGCGAAGCTGTCACCACCACTTCGTCCAGACTGCCGGTTGCGGCTTGCGCCAAAGGCGTGGCCGCGAACAGCAAAGCGGCGAGAATTTGTTTCCGTTTCATAGCATTTCCTAATTTACGTTCCAAGCGTCCCCGTTGGAACAATGAACAAAATCAGGAAAGCGGCGGGAAAGATGAACCTTGAAGACAGGCATCCATGCGCCCCACGCGCATTTCCTGAACCTCGCCCAAGGCCGGTATCCGGGCTTACAAGATATATTTGCCGCCTTCCCATGCTTGCGCACAGTGGCCGATTGGCAAATCCACACTTGCTTACCGTTGCGGGGGCAGCACAGGCATCGAAGTGAATACTTCCTCACCTGTTTCCCGTTTAACTGAAAGGCTTACGCCCTTCTGCACCTTGAAACAGACGTAATTCTATCAGAGCTTTTACCGCAGGTTGGCTAATAAAATTCCAAAGCACTTGCAAAACACGTTGTTACCGATTGACTTAACAGGCTTTTTAAAATTATAGTTCGGTATATGCATACTGAGCTCGACATCCTCGACCAGAAATTGGCCCATTTGGTGCAACTCACCCAACGTTTGCGCGCCGAAAATCTGCAATTGCGCCAGGAAATCGCCGCTGCGGCCACTATGCAACGAAAGAGCCAGGACAAGGTCGATGAGGCTGCTCAACGGCTGGAGAAGCTCCTCGCGCAATTGCCCAAGGATCCGCAATGAGCAAAACCAGCTCTCTGGATGTGACCATCCTCGACCGTGAATTGCGTGTCGCCTGCCCGGACGACGAACGCGCCGAATTGCTGGATGCCGTTGCTTATCTTGACAAAAAAATGCGTGAAATTCGCGATGGGGGCAAGATTGCCTCAGTAGAACGCATCGCCATCATGGCCGCCCTCAACATTGCCCATGAACTCCTCACTACGCGCCTCGGCGGAGGGTTTGACCTTGCTGAATTCAAGCGTAGAATGGATTCCATGCAGGCAACCATCGATGCCGCGTTGGCAGAACAGGATGAGTTGTTTTAAGTTTGTTCCCTGCGGTGTTCGTGAGACTCATAATTCTTTGGACCAATGAGCTAATGCTTAGGTTGTGCCCTATCAAAGTTACTGTTGCGAGCGTCCTCCGCGGATGCACCTGATGTAACCGGGAGCCGACCCTCTTGAACCCCGGTTCAAGATATTTGAGTCAACGGCACAGGCGGGGAGCCTTATTCCAGTGCGATCTTCAGGGATCGCACTTTTCTTTTGTGGAACAGGATCATGCGATACTGGCTGATGAAATCCGAACCCTCTGACTGCAGCATCGACGACCTCGCAGCGATGAAAGAGCAGACCGTTGCGTGGTATGGCGTTCGCAACTACCAGGCGCGCAATTTCATGCGTAACCAGATGCAGACCGGCGACGGCGTGCTGTTTTATCATTCCAACTGCAAGGAACCCGGTATCGCAGGTATCGCGGAAGTAAGCAGCCCCGCTTATCCGGATGCCACTCAGTTCGACAAAAAGAGCAAATACTTCGACCCCAAGGCCACGCAAGAAACGCCGCGCTGGTTCAATGTGGATGTGACGCTGGTCAAGAAGATTTCGCTCATCTCCATCGGAGAATTGCGCCGTCATCCCGAGCTTGAAAATATGCGTACGCTGCAGCGCGGCAATCGCCTGTCCATTACGCCGCTCGACCCGATTGAGTGGAAGTTCATCACGACCAGACTGGTAAAAAACTGATGGAGTGGTACGCAGCCTATCTGGCTTTGGGTGCGATTACCGGCATCCTTGCCGGGATGTTTGGCGTCGGTGGCGGACTGGTGCTGGTACCCGTATTGCTGATGTTGTTCGACGCGCAACACTTCAGCGCCCAATTCAGTCTGCATCTCGCCCTCGGCACATCGATGTCAACCATCGTGTTCACTTCGCTCTCCAGCCTGCGCAAACACCACCAGCACGGCGCGGTAAACTGGCAAATCGTGCGTCGCATCACACCCGGCATCCTGTTCGGAACCGCGCTGGGTGCCTTGACCGCATCATTCATCCCCGCGCGCGGATTAGGCATCTTCTTTGCCCTGTTCGTCTGTTTCGTCGCCGCACAGATTCTGCTCGGCAAGGAACCGCACCCGTCGCGCCAATTGCCCGGTATGGCGGGCATGACCTTTACCGGCAGCATTACCGGCTGGCTCAGCAGTCTGGTCTCCATCGGCGGCGGCGCAATTGTTGTGCCCTTCCTCATCTGGTGCAATGTACCGGTTCGCCATGCCATTGGCACCGCGGCTGCAATCGGCTTTCCCATCGCCGTCGGCGGCACGCTCGGCTATATCGCGGTCGGCTTGCACATCGACGCGTTGCCGGAAATGCATCTGGGTTATGTCTATCTGCCTGCCTTGTTCTGGATCTCGCTGGCCAGCGTGATTACCGCACCGCTCGGCGCAAAGGCCGCACATCGCATGAAAGTGGAATTGTTGCGCAAGCTGTTCGCCGTGCTGCTGATCGCACTGGCGGCCAAGCTGCTGTTGAAAGTATTGGTTTGAAGCAAAAACCCACGGGTGGCGATTTCCCTGGAAAGCGTTACTTGCTTTTGACCGATTCCAGAAAATCAGCCACTGTCGGATAAGCCAGTTTCACCTTCAATTCCGTCTTCATGCGTTCGTTGCTGAGTTGACGCGATTCGTTCATGAACGACAGCAGCGAATCCGGCAATATACGCTGAGCCTTTGCCCGCGTCACACGTGGCGGGTGTCTCAGATGATAGGTATCCGCCACCGCATCCAGGTAATCGCCCATCTTCATCCTGCTGTCATCGCTGGCGTGATACGCGCGGTTCGCTTTGCCGTGGTGCAACGCCGCAATGATGATGTGCACAAGATCATCGGCATGGATGTGATTGGAGAAACTGTCCTCCTCCGCAACGATGGAGGGCATGCTGATGCGCAAACGATCCAGCGGCATGCGGTCCTCCGCATAGATGCCGGGCACGCGCAGGATGCTGGCTATTACACCGTTCCGGGCCGCCCATTCGCGTATCTGCAGTTCGGCATCCACACGGCGTCGTGCGCGTGCCGATTGCGGATGCAGCGGATGCGTCTCGCTTACCTGTGCACCGCTGCAGTCGCCATATACACCGCTGGTGCTGACGTAGACAAATTGTCCGGGTAATGTCCTTTTCGACAACGCGGCAAGCAAATGCCGGGTGCGTGTGTCGCCTTCTCCGGCATTCGGCGGTGCAAGATGCAAAACAACATCGGCCAGTCCCGCGATCCTGGATAACTTTGTACGATCATCCAGGTCGCCGCTAACAGGCATGGCATGTTTTGCGCGCAGTCCGGTCTTGTGCGAGTCGTTTCTTGTCAGCGCATATATGCGAAAATGTCCGGTCAGCAGCGGAATAATGCGGTTCGCAATGTAGCCGCTGCCGATAATGAGCAATCGTTTCATGCCACGATTATGCGTTAAAATCGTTGTCTGCATTCAGGATCAATCCATGAGCTTCAAGGCCACCATACTGCCAAGCGAACACGTCTTTCCCGTAGACAAGGATGAAACCATCCTTGAAGCTGCACTGGAGCATGGCTTTACGCTGCCCTATAGCTGCCGCGACGGTGCCTGCGGCGCATGCAAAGGCAAAGTGTTGCAGGGTTCGGTGAATCACGGCAAAGCCCAGGCATTCGCCCTGAGCGAGGAAGAAAAAGCCGCGGGCATGGCTTTGTTCTGTTGTGCCAAGCCGCTTTCCGATCTGGTACTCGAAAGCCATGAAGTCACGAGTCCAAAGGAAATCACAGTGAAAACATTACCCTGTCGTGTGGAAAGAATGGTGAAACTGACCGGCGATGTGATGGCACTGTATCTCAAGCTGCCCACCAATGAGCGCCTGCAGTTCCTGTCCGGCCAGTACATCGACATTTTGCAAAAAGAAGGCAAGCCGCGCAGCTTTTCGCTCGCCAACGCGGAACACAACGACGATCTTCTGGAACTGCACGTACGCAACATCCCGGGCGGCACGTTCACCGCCCATGTGTTCAATGGGATGAAAGAGCGCGATATCCTGCGCATCAAAGGCCCGCAGGGTACGTTCTACCTGCGTGAGGATTCGCCCAAGCCCATTATATTTGTCGCCAGTGGGACGGGCTTCGCGCCCGTCAAGTCGATCATCGACCATGCACTGCATATCGGGTTGAAGCGCGAAATGCATTTTTACTGGGGTGTTCGCGCGCAATCCGACCTCTACATGCTGGACAAAGTTAAGGAGTGGGAAGCGCAGGGCGTCAACTTTGTTCCGGTCGTGTCGGACGAACAGTGGAACGGACGTTCTGGGTTCGTGCATCAGGCTGTGCTGGATGATTTCGGCGACCTGTCTGCTTATGCGGTATATGCCTGTGGGGCACCAGTAGTGGTGGAAGCAGCCTACCGCGAGTTCACCACTCAGCGCGGCCTGCCGAACGATGCGTTCTACTCGGACGCATTTACTTTTGTATCGAAAACCTGATCAGAAAATTTCTGACAGGTTGTTGAAAATCCCAGCGTGCGATGACAGAACAAGGCGCGCAATGGCAAAGCGGGTTAAACAGGGATGAGCGGCTGATGCTGCTGCCCAACCCGCAAAAAGCGGAGTCCGCTGACAGTAGATGAGCATTTTGAGTCATTAAGCATCACAATTATGTCGAGCGCAGTCGTTTTTCAGCGACCTGCTAATACTTTCTCGACAAACGCATTTGCCCGTCATCCTGCTCGACACGAAACTGTTTCAGCACATTCATGCCGAGCAGGGGCTGGCTCAGGTTGGGCATCACCACTGCATTCACATAGCGTAGCGTGAAATGTCCGAATTTGAGTTTCTTGATTGTCGCGGTACAACCCTGGGTAATGCCGTTCCCGGTGCTCATACTTGCCCGTTTTTCGCATTTCACACCTGCGCTTGCCGCTATCGCGAGCGGCAAAGCAACACTTGTTGCGCCGGTATCAATGACAAAATTCAGATAATTGTCGTTCACGGCACCATCGATATAGTAGTGCCCACCACGGCCCCGTCCGATTACCAGAACTGCGTTCTGTCCTTTGGGTGAATCGGCGTCAACCTCGACGGCTGTCGTTGAACTGGCTGCCCAGGATGAGATCGCCTGCACTTCCTTTTCGCACGGCTTTTCCTGATAGATCAGAACGCCGGCTGAGTTTTTGCACTTGAAGATAGTGCCCGCCCAGGCACTTGCATTTGATGCGAGAAGGATTGCGACGGTAAGCCGCAAAAGCGTATTTCTCATATTCTCTCTCTGGATAGCTGTTTGCGGCCGTTTATACGGTTTAACGCGTTTTTTCTTTTTTGCCAGCGGATCGATAGTCCCAATAAATGATGTTGGGCTGAACAGCCATGACACGATCATCTTCGAACACCTGCGATACTATTCTCTCCGGACCGGGGTCGTTTTGCAAAACCAGCAAGTATGTTTCTCCTCCCAGCTCGAAGATATCCCTGATCCCGTATGTTCCGAAATGCTCGACGATGATGCCTCTGTCTGCATCAGGAGACAACTTTATCAGGTATTCGTCGGGTATACGCGGCTTGTCTTTGGTGATGTTGATTGCTGGTTCCGTATCATGCGAACCTGCTATCGGGGATGAATGAGTACAGGCAGAAGTTATAGCAGACAAAACAACGACTTGGCACAACAATGGTATATGCCTCACTTTGCTACTCCATTATTTAAGCTGCATGTTTTTTAAATCCAGATCCTGGCAAGCGGCATTCACTGAACCAACCCAGGTTTGACTTTATCAGTACGCTCAGAAACCGGATATATGCCAAAAGATATAGACCTGTGCCTATATCTTCCGGCACAAACAAGACAATCGAAAGTGGATTGTTTTACTCAGGATTTGTAGCTCGCATGGCCTTCTGGAAATATACGAGCGCCTGTTCATGCTTGCCCATATTCTCGGCCAGCTTACCGAGCAAGGTATAAGCTTCAGACTTGGGATCCAGGCTGATACTGGCATCCAGATAGCTTTGCGCCTTGCCCCATAGTTGCTGATGCATACAAAGCTTACCCAGGACAAGTAACAGCCCCGCATCTCCAGTGTGTTGTTTCAGCCAGAGTTCAGCCTGTTCAATCTGCTGAATGTCGCTTTCACCGTGGCATTCGCCGTACAGCGATACCAGTTCGCTATCCCATTGCGCATTCAGGCTTTCAACCAGCAACTGTTGTGCACTCTGGCAATCGCCAAGCTTGCCGAATGCTTGCGCGGCCGCAGCTGAGATCTTGCTGCGGCGTCTGGATTCGGCTGGAATGGACTTCCACAATGCACGCAGGGCGGCAATATCTGTTGTTGGACTTCGCAGTTTCTCCAGCCAGGCTTGCTGTCGAAGTTGTTCGGCAACGACTTTGTCGATGGCTTTGCGTTTCTCCAGTTGCGCTGTCACATCCAGCACCGCATCCCAGTTGCGCGCCTGTTGTTGTGCTTTCAGCTCAAGACTGAGCGCACCGACATGCTTGTGCATACCTGTATCACTCAGTTCTTTCAAGGAACTAAGCGCTGATTGCGGCTGCTTCTGGTCCAGCAGAAACTCTGTCTTCGCCATCAGGCGCATGGTCGATTCACCCACCTTCTTGCCCCCGGCGTCGGCAAGGTAGGCATCGCGCCTGTCGAATTCATGCAATTCATGCGCAGCCCGCGCCGCCACAATCGTATTCAACCCGGATTTTTCGCCCAATGCCATTGCACGCACGGCCGCTTTCTCCGCAGCGGCATATCGGCCTTCAAAATAGGCTGTGAGAGACTCCATCATTGCCGCACGACTTTTATTGGACGCCCGTTCCTGGCGAAAAGTGCGCACATACTCCGGCAGGTGCAAGGTAACAATAACCATACGCACCGCCATATATCCCACTGCAAAAACCGCGCACAGCAGCAACACGAATATGGTCAACGTCACATCCATCCTGTAAGGAGGATAGACAAACTGCACATAGCCCGGATTGCGCACGGCAAGCATCACCGCGACTGCAAACGCAAACAGGCCAAGCAGCCAGAGCAGCCATCTCATGGCGCACTCCGTTCGTGCGAAACACGATAGTTACGCACTGCTTCCAGACTGCCGCTGATGTCCGGCATTTCGATGGAGATGTTGGATGCAGCGAGCTTCTGCAAAGTTGCCAGCGCCTGTCCCGTCGCTTCGGACTTGACGTCGAAATATCGCTTGAGCCATTCCTGGGAAGTCTTCAGGTCACGCCGGAAGCTCACCTCATCACGCGCCAGCAAAGCCATACGTGCAGAAAGCAGGCGCAATTTCAGGTTTTCCCGCAGGAAAAATGTCTGCGTTGGCGACAACAACGGCAATTCCTGTCGTCCTGTATTTTCGACATGCACAATGTTTCTGGTTTCCTGCCACAACTCGCGTAAAAAACGTTTCCAGGCACCCTCTGCCGGATCGACTGCTGCTTCAACTGCCACCTGTGGTTCAACACGTGCATCCTGCGCCAGTACCAGCGTATCGACCTTTTCGATCAATCCATCCAGACGCTGATTGATGGTGTGCGCATCAATGATCGGCAAGGCGCGCAGTTTGTCAATATCCCGGTCGAGGCGCTTGCTCAGATTGCCAAACACGGGCTGTTTCAGGCGACTCCTGGCTTGTTGCATGGCGATCAGCGCCGCTCTGACATTGCCGGATAGTTGCAGCTGCTGTCCGGCAATAAGCAACATCTGCTCAACTTCGGCCAGCGCGATCTGCTCGCGACTGCTCGACAATTCCTGATACAACGACTCCAGCGCAGCGCGTTGGTTTTGCGTTTCCGCAAAACGTGTTTCCAGCAGACTCAGTTTCCCGCCGAATTCGCGTACCCGTTCCTGGTTTTGCTCCAGCAGCAGCTTGCTCGCCTTGCTCGCCGTTTCCACTTCAAACAGTCTGCGCGCCACTTGCTGTTGCGTCAGATTGAGTTGGGAATTGGAATCCAGCCATTGCCAGAAGAAAAGTCCTACCAGCACCAGCAGGGTCAAATGCGTCAGTGTCACGCGCGAGAACAATCCGCCGAAATGATTTTTATGCTCCGCATGCGATGCATCAGGGGGGGCGGCCTCCGGTGTGGCGGGCTTTTTTGCGGGCGAGGATTGTTCTACTGGATCGCTCATGGCGTCAACTCCGTATCGTGTTGGCCCATGCTATCAAACCCGACAGCATTCCGTCATCTCCTGATTCAGTGACCACCGCCTGAGGCCAGCCATGCCGCCTTGCTGCTTCGGCGATACGTTCATGCGGAACAAACAGCTTGACTGCATAAACAGACCGGCGTTGCGCTTCGTCGAACGCTTCGAGCAAGTGGCTCAACGCCTCGCTGCTGGTCACCATGATCGCATCGGGCGCCATCGCCAGCAGCCTGCCGCCATCCAGATCGGGTTTGCTGCGCAAGTAGCAGGTAACATACTCCACGAGGGCACCGCGCGCCTTGAGCGTATCTCCCAGCAGTTCGCGACCGCCATCGCCGCGAAAGATCATCACTCGTTTCCCGGTGACATTCTGCAATTCCGGCATCGCCAGCAGGCCTTCGCTGTCATAGCGCTCGCTCGGTACGATAACCTGCCCGACCCCCAGTTCATGCAACGCCCTGGCACTGCCCTGTCCGACGGCGGCGATGCTGAGCGCTGACGGCAAGCCCCCTGCAGCATTTATGGCCGCCATGCCATAGCGCACCGCATTCGGACTGATGAAAATGGCAAGCCCGGCCTGCGGCAGTCGGGATATCTGTTCGTGCAAGGCTTGTTCGTCGCGCACCCCTGCAATTTCCAGCAAAGGAAACAACAGGGGGGTTCCTCCCAACAGTTCGATGCGCTGAACCAGGCCCACCGCTTGCTCTCGCGGACGCGTAATGACAATGCTGAGTCCGGAAAGCGGATGGGTGGCGATCATAAACCCGGTTTGTCCGTTAAATGCCGCAGGGCGGGCACTTCAAGCCGACCCTGTTGATCACAGGGCCAACGCCGCAAGAATTTCGCCTGCACCTTGCTTGAGCAAGTCTTGCGCGACCAGATCGCCCAGCGCTTCGGGTTGAGCGATATCGCCGATATGCTCGGCGCGCAGCAGGCGGGAGCCATCCGGCGTGGCCACAAAACCGCGCATGCGCAGCTTGCCGTTTTGTATTTCGGCGAAGCCGCCCAGCGGAACCTGGCAGCTGCCGGCCAACGCGCGGCTCATGGCACGCTCTGCCAGCACACAGGTCGCCGTATCGGCATGATGCAACGGCGCCAGCAGCGCGCCGAGGTCGGCACGGTCGGCACGCGTCTCGATACCCAGCGCGCCCTGCCCCACGGCGGGCAGACTGTCTTCACTGGGAATCACCATACGGATGCGATCACCCAGTCCCAGTCGTTTCAACCCGGAAGCGGCCAGAATGATGGCGGCATATTGGCCTTCGTCCAGCTTGCGCAAACGTGTCTGCACATTGCCGCGCAGGGATTCGATTTTCAAATGCGGGAAACGGGCGCGTATCTGGCTTTCGCGGCGCAGGCTGGAGGTACCCACGATGCTGCCGGGAGGTAACGCGGCCAGACTGTCGAATTGATTGCATACGAATGCGTCGCACGGATCTTCCCGCTCGACAATGCATGGCAAAGCAAAACCTTCCGGCATATTCATCGGCACATCCTTCAGCGAGTGCACGGCAATATCGGCACTGCCGTTCTCCAGCGCCGTTTCCAGTTCTTTTACGAACAGGCCTTTGCCGCCTATCTTGGACAGGGTCACGTTCAGTATCTGGTCGCCCTGTGTGGTCATGCCCAGAATGCTGACGGATGTTTGCGGGTATAATGCCTGCAGCCGGTCTCGAATATGTTCTGCCTGCCACATGGCCAAGGCGCTTTCGCGTGAAGCAATTACCAGACGGGCTGGCGGGGTAATTAAAGCCTGGTTCATCGGGATTTCCTAACGATAAATAATTTGTGGTTGATGCGCGCGCATTCTAACAGGTGCGCCGCGTTTTTGTGCCCACGACCAACCCGGAAACACTATGAGTCTGATCTCGGTACCTGACGATATCTCCAGCAAGGATCAGCCGCTGCGCGAGGATATTCGCCTGCTGGGGCGCATTTTCGGCAGCACTTTGCGCGAACAGGAAGGCGAGGAATATTTCCAGTTGGTCGAGAGCGTGCGCAAGGCTGCGGTACGTTTTCGCAAGACACGGGACGAACGCGATGGCGAGACGCTTGAACAGATGTTGTATGCGCTTTCACCCGCCGAATCGCTGGCCGTTGTGCGTGCCTTCAGTTATTTCTCGCAACTTTCCAATATTGCAGAAGATCTGCATCACAACCGGCGCCATCGCGCCCAGCTCAAGGCAGGCAGACCCCCGGCAGAAGGCTCGTTGCAGCTTGCCATGAACAGGCTCGAAACAAAGAAGCCGAACAAGGACGAGTTGCAATCGTTTCTGGACAATGCGCTGGTTTCGCCGGTATTAACCGCACATCCAACCGAAGTGCAACGCAAGAGCATTCTCGATTGCCAACTCTACATCGCCGGTTTTCTCTCCGACCGCGACCGCGTGGATATGACGCCGGATGAGCTTGCCCAAAACGAGGAGTCGCTGCGCCGTTCCGTGCTGATATTGTGGCAGACGCGCATGTTGCGCACTTCCAAACTGACCGTGCGCGACGAAATCAATAACGGGCTGGAGTATTACCGTTACACCTTCCTGGTCGAAATTCCGAAGATATACGCCAATCTGGAAAAACAGTTTGAGGCCCGTTTCGACAAAAGCATCACAATTCCACCGTTATTGCGAATCGGCAGCTGGATCGGCGGGGACCGTGACGGCAACCCGTTCGTCACCCATGAAGTCATGCAGGATGCATTGCAACAACAGTCCGCGCTGGCTTTCGAGCATTATCTGGCTGCCACCTTTGTACTGAGCCGGAGCCTGAGTCTGACGGACAGGCTGGCCGATATCAGCGACGAGCTGCGCCAGTTCGCCGATGCTTCGCCGGACACCGATCCCGTTCGCGCCGACGAACCTTATCGCCGTGCGTTGAACCTGATCTATTCGCGCCTTTCCGCCACGTCAATAATGTTTGGCCACTCGATTGCGCATCAGCCGCCGCTGGGCACCAATGAGCAGCCTTATGCCACACCGCAGGCATTCATGGACGATCTCGACATCCTGATCGACTCGATGTTCAAACACGGCGCCGTGTATCTGGCCAGAGGACGGCTGGCCGACTTGCGCCGCGCTGTCGAAGTGTTCGGCTTCCACCTTGCGCCGCTGGACATGCGCCAGCACAGCGCGGTGATTGAGCAGACGGTGAGCGAGCTGTTTTCCCTCAGCGGCGGCGTCAAGAATTACGCCAGCCTCGACGAAGCCGAAAAACGCTCCGTGCTGCTGGAGACCTTGCAGGCCGGCAAAGCGTTGATGACCGACATCGGGCGTTACTCGGCCATTCCGCAGAGTGAACTGGGCATCATGCTGACGGCGGCTGACATCCATCAACGCTTCGGACGCGCCGCACTGCCCAACCACATCATTTCCAAAACCGGCGCCGTGAGCGACATGCTGGAACTCGCGCTGATGCTGCAACAGGCCGGCCTGTTGCAAGGCAACGACACTTTGCATGTCAATATTATTCCCCTGTTCGAAACGATTGAGGACTTGCGCGGTTGTGCCGCCATCATGGATGAGCTGTTCTCGCTGCCGTGGTACCGCAAGCTGCTGGCAAGCCGCAACGATACGCAGGAAGTCATGCTGGGCTACTCGGACAGCAACAAGGACGGCGGCTACCTCACCGCCAACTGGGAACTGTACAAGGCAGAAGTCGAACTGGTGAGGGTATTTGAGAAACACGGCGTCGAATTGCGCCTGTTTCACGGACGCGGCGGTACTGTCGGGCGCGGCGGCGGCCCCAGCTACGATGCGATCCTGGCGCAGCCGCCGGGCAGCGTGAACGGGCAGATTCGCATCACCGAACAGGGCGAAGTCATTGCCAGCAAATATTCCAATCCGGAGATCGGCCGCCGCAATCTGGAGACGTTGCTCGCCGCCACCATGGAGGCCACGCTACTGCATCACCACGGCGCCGACAGCACGATGCCGGAATATCACCGCATCATGGAAACCTTGAGCCGCGACGCTTTCTCCGCCTACCGCAAGCTGGTGTACGAGACGCCCGGTTTCACCGAATTCTTCTTTGCTGCAACGCCGATCCGCGAGATTGCCGAACTCAATATCGGCAGCCGTCCGTCTTCGCGCAAACCTTCGGATCGCATTGAAGACCTGCGCGCCATTCCCTGGGTTTTCAGCTGGGGGCAGAATCGCATGATGTTGCCCGGCTGGTACGGCTTTGGTTATGCGGTGAAGCAGTTCATTGCGCGCGAAGGAGATGACGGCCTCAAACAGTTGAAGGCAATGCACAAAAACTGGCCATTTTTCCGAGGGCTGATGTCGAACATGGATATGGTTTTGTCCAAAACCGACATGGGTATCGCTTCGCGTTATGCCGAATTGGTGCAGGACGTGGAAATGCGCGATCGCATATTCGGTGCAATCAGCGGCGAATGGGAAACCACCATCGACATGCTGTTCGCCGTCAGCGGGAACACTTCCTTGCTGCAGGATGCCCCGTCTTTCGCACGCAGCCTGCTGACCAGGACGCCGTACATCGACCCCCTCAACCACCTCCAGGTCGCCCTGCTCCATCGGCACCGTACCGGCGACAACGACGAAAAAGTTAAGCGCGCGATTCATCTCTCTATCAACGGCATTGCTACCGGTTTGCGAAATAGCGGTTAGGGATCAAGGCCGGGCTGTCCTGCTGGATAGGCGTCAGATTGAAATGACTGGAATTGCCGGGAACAAAGCAGCCGCGGAAAACAAGGCGAGGGGCCTGCGATACGCAACCACATACGCAGATGAGCTACGCATGAAGTTGTCGTACCGCAAGCCCCCCAATTTTCCAGCGCTACTCGCCATTTTTCGCGTGGCTAATGAGTCTTTTTGCCGATTCCTGTTTTTCTTCTTTATTCTTCTTGGTATGCGATCCGCTGCA
Source organism: Sideroxydans sp. (assembly GCA_050287265.1). Classification (GTDB taxonomy): domain Bacteria; phylum Pseudomonadota; class Gammaproteobacteria; order Burkholderiales; family Gallionellaceae; genus Sideroxyarcus. The sequence goes on from JBNKBO010000011.1 coordinate 35,049, forward strand.
GACTCGGGACTGCAACAAACCGGGAAACTGCAACATCCCGCTCACATGGCTTGGTAGTTTTTATTGTTATTTATTGTTGTTATGCGCCGCTTTCTGCAACTTGGTGTTGCTTATTATTGCGGCTTAGACCTATCTCCCCATCGTTTGGCAAAACGCCGAACACGATCTCTATAGGACTATAGACATGATGATAGCGGGGTCTCTGTTAAAGGACCGTCATCGAATCGTTAAAAAATGGTTAAATTGCGAATTAATTCATGAACCCGTCACTCGCAGACAGGAATGACGAGGTTGGCTTTCGCACAGCTGCATAAACCGGATTACAGCGCCTCCATGTCCTCCGGAAGTTCGTGTGCAATACCTTTGTGGCAATCGATACAGGTCTTGCCTGAATCCGGTTTGGCGGCCTGGGCATGTTTTTCCTGTGCAATTTCGTCCTGAATCTGCACTTTCATGCCTTCGTAACTGTGACAGTTGCGGCATTCGCGCGAATCAGACGCTTTCATGCGCGCCCATTCGCTTTGCGCCAATACCAGACGCCTGGCTTCGAATTTTTCTTTGGTATTAATGGAACCGGTCAGTTTGCCCCATATCTCGGCACTTGCCTGGATCTTGCGCTTCATTTTGTGCACCCAGTCTTTGGGCACATGACAGTCCGAACAGATTGCGCGCACACCGGTGCGGTTGGCGTAATGAATGGTCTCCTTGTATTCCTGATAGACGGTATTCCGCATTTCATGGCAGGAGATACAAAACTCGAGTTTGTTCGTTGCTTCCATTCCAGTATTGAAACCGCCCCAGAAAATAATGCCGGCAATGAAACCGCCACCGATCAGCGTAATCACTGAATAGCGTGTCGACGGGCTGCACAATATATGCCACCCGTTTTTTAGGGTTTGCCGAACTTTCATCCTGATCTACTTGAGACTTCCGTAGAAATTGATGACAGCTTCAATTTCGCTATCATCAAGCGCTTCCAGCTTCGGTTTCATTTTCTTTTTCATGGGGCGTTTGCCTTCCTTGAAGAATTTGATCTGCTCCCTCAGATAAGGCATTTTTTGTCCGGCCAGGATACCGGCATGATCGCTGGGCAGGCTGCCGCCTTCGCCGTGGCAGGTATAACATCTCTTGTTGTGTATCTTCTTGCCTTTCTTTGCCAGCGCCGCATCGACAACCTGCGGTGTTCGGACAAATTCCTGCTCGACGAAGTACATACCGATCGATTCAAGATCTTTCTTGCTCAGTCCGGCGGCGATCTTGCACATATCGGTTTTAGTGCCTTTCTTGCTGCCGGAGCGGATTTCCGTTTCGATGCACGGCCTTTCCTTCTTCTGGTATTTCTTCATGGTCGTTTCGAGATAGTCCTCGGAATAACTGGCGATATTGGGAATTGCAGGATCATCGCTGTTCCCGTTCTCACCATGGCAGGAAAAACAGGATTCAATAAGCGGTGTCACTTCGGCGGCAAACGCCGCTGACGACAGAGACCAGCCGAGCAATGCCGCGCATGCCAGCATGAAGTAATTGTTATTTTCTTTTTTCATGTTGTTCTCCCCGAGGGTTTTTCATCAGTACAAGGTTCGTTGTGCAACCTTTGGTTATAGTTATTTCACTATCCTGTTCTCCCCAGCACGCGGGGAAATAACAAACTAACTGACTCAAGAATACTGCCACAAACGAACATCAAGGAACGGCACCATCAGGTGCCGTTCGCCAGCATTGAATTACTTCAAATTATTTCTTGAGCGTCCGGTAATCGGGCAAACGTGACAGGTAATCGGCTACTTCATTCATTTCCTGTTGCGTGAAATCGGCGATCGCCCTGACCATATCAGGATTGGAATTGCCGCGCACGCCGGTCCTGATCAGGTTCATTTCGCGTATCAGGTAGCCATAATGCTGGGCGGCAACGGCCGGATAGGCTTTTTTGGCATTGCCTTCGCCATTCTTGCCGTGGCAGGTGTAGCACTTATTATCGTGGTACAGTTTCTTGCCTTTTTCAGACCAGTTTTCCGGGCCCTTGCCATTTTCCCGGTATGTTGTAAGGGTAGACAAATACTCCGCGATATCGCCGATCTCCTTCACGGAAACGGCCGGATCCTGCACAAAAGGCAACATTTTTGGATTATTACGTATCCCCGCGCGTATTTCGGTCATCTGCTTGATCAGCACGCTGGCATGTTGGCCGCACAGGCGCGGATAAACACCTTCCCGCACCCCGGCGGCATCGGACTTGTGGCAACCCTGGCAGCCGCGAAAAGCCTCTTTGCCGTTCACCGGGTCTCTCTTCATCTTCAGCACCTGAACGCGCTCGGGTGTCATTTCATCCCAGACATAATTCTTGTTGCCATAAACCTTGGGAACATATGCATCCGCTTGTGCAACAGTCACCTGCAACGAAAGCAGAGACACAATCACGATATGGAGAATGTTTTTCATTATTCGATTTCCTTCAAGGTTGACATATACTCGGCCACAGCAGCAATATCCTGTTCGCTCAAACGCTTGGAAACGGCCTGCATCAAGCCTTTGGCGTCGTTGGTACGCGCGCCGTTCGCGAAATTCGTCAGTTGATTAACGACATAGGGCGCATTCTGGCCGTTCAGACGCGGGAATTTTTTGCTGCCGCTGCCATCCTCACCATGGCATCCCATACAAGCCGGGGCCGCTGTGGCGAAAACACCTTCTTCGAATATCTGCTGGCCCTGTGCAACCAGTTCGGGCTTATCCGACACATTGACCGAACGTTTCTGGTCGCTGAAGAATTCAGCCAGATCATCGAACATGCCTTCATCGACCCCCTGAATTATGGCGCCCATGGTTTCATTTTTCCGGGCTCCGCTTTTGAAATCCTCCAACTGCAGGCGAATATATTTTTTATCCAGCCCGGACAGTTTGGGATTTTCCGGAATGACGCTGTTACCGTCCGGATTATGGCAGCCGGCGCATAGTTGCAACTGCTCCTCAAGCGGCGAGAGCGCAACCGCCGGCGTTTCGGGTGGTGGTGCTTCGGGTGTAGCCGCTACTGCCGGTGCAGCACCCGCGGCGCTGGCAGCGACCTCGCCTGCTGCCGGTACGGCCGCCACTGACGAGGCAGCCCCCACGGCGCTGGCGGCGACTTCGCCTGTTGCCGGTGTTGCCGCTACTGACGACGCGGCACCCACGGCGCTGGCGGCGGTTTCGCCTGCTGCCGGCATAGCCGCCACTGACGACGCGGCACCCACGGCGCTGGCGGCGGTCGCGTCTGACGGCATGGTCTCGGCGTGAACCGCGGAAATAAACAGCCCGCAAACCAGCGCAAGCAATGTGCGCATTTGCGAGCCGTTGAAATGATTGTTTTGTCTCATGGTGATCCCCCTGCTGATTCTGCGTAACAAGTATCGCCACGCAAAGTCAAAAAGGAAGGCCTTGCGGCCTTCCAAATTATTATTGCTCTCTTATTATTGTAAACACGTTTTTACCAGGCTGCTTCCAGCATCAGTGTCAGCAACGTCTTGCCTGTTCCGCCTGGAGCACTTGCGCCGGGAGGTGTTGCAATTGCGCCGTCACGAGTACCCGTAGTCGCATCATATGCTGAGCCACTGCGCATGCTGTAGTTGGCGTGCAATGCCACGTTCTGGAACAGGTCGTAAACAGCGGTGAAGGTCACAGAAGTCACCTTGTCCGTATCGGTTGCCGCGGCTTTACCTGTGTTACCGCTCAGCAATGCTGCGCCAACGTGCAGGGTATGCGGAATCACGCTGACATCCATGCCGAGAGTCACTGCCTTTTTGTCATTGATCGTCGAAGCATTGAAATGGTTTCGTGTAGTCGCAGTTGACTTGTCAGCCGTAGCGTACTGGAAGTACAAGCTGGTTTCCATGTCGCCGAGAGCACCCTGGGCTTGCACGTCAAACACTTTGCCCTTCGTGTCGCGTGCAGTTGCAGCAGTCGCCGGTGCGATATAGTTGGAACCGCTCGCTACACCCAGACCGATATGCATTGCCCAGTCGGCAATGGTCGGCGTCGCGGCAATGCGCAGCCAGTTGGATTTCATTTGTACAGCTGCACCACCACCGAAGGTGAAATTCGGCGACCAACGGCTCAGGTTGACATAGCCCAGATCGTTTTGCACAACGAACGCGATACCGGAAGCCGCACCTGTACCCAAACCAGTGAATTGTGCTGCGGAAATATCGTCGCGGTGCTCAGCCCAACGCACGCCGCGGGTCATGCCGGTGCTGGATTGCTCGAAGCCATAGGCCTGACCCAAAGCGTCGGTAGCATAGGGGATTACCTGCACGCCGACCGCATCCAGATCAACCACGACCGGGATTTTAATACCGGCGATGAGGGTGCCACCAGCGTTGGCCAGATTGTTTTCCATCATCATGCCGATCTTGACCTTTTCACCTTCGGCAACACGGCCACCAAAGAACAGGCTCAGTTCATCGGGAATCTGCCATTGACCGCCATTGGTAGTTCTACCGGAAACCGTACCTGCCACATCAGAACCGTTGGTCTTTTGATAACGCGCCTTGATCAGCACTGCAGCGTTCAGTTGATCAGGGATGGAGATGTTCTCGCCCCTGATCTTGCTCTTGGAACCCATCTGGGTATAACCGCCGGACTTGAATTCCTGGCCGGTTGAATTCAGCACGGGAAAGTGCTGCATATGGCAGGCACTGCATGCCTGGTTGGTTTGACGTGCAAACGCCGGAACGGCGGATGCTTCAGGTGCAAAAGCTGTTGCTGCCAGCACGCTGGCAAGTGACAGTACTATTTTCTTCATTATCAATTCCCCTTAATGTTTGTTCAGTGATGTACAAAAAAACGAGTTGCACACTCCTCCGCTACATTCACGTGCTTGTGCAAAAAAACAATATTACTTGCCCAAGACGAGGGGTGATGCTAGCAACCATGACGTCAAGCACTAGTTAACATCCCGTAAAGATTGCGTTAATTTGCGTTTTTTACAACTCATACCACCCGGCTCGAGATGCTATTCCCAATAAAATATTAATACAAGCAGTAAATTTCATTTCAGATGGCACGATCAGCACCAACCTCACGCAAGCGAATACTTTCTCCTGCATTTCTTTCAAAGATCACGAACCCCTCGTTTCATTTTTGCAGCACAGGCTTACTGGCCACCCTCATTAAGCGTAACGCGACTCACTTGACGGCGCTCGGAAAAATCAATTTGTGCCGTTGTGCCCTGTCCTTCCTGACTGTCGAGGGAGATGCGCCAGCCGTAACGGTCACAAATACGCTTCACCAGCGACAGGCCGACCCCGGCACCGGCGCTCAATGCCCCCTTGTAATACCGTTCCAGCGCACGCGCCAATTCCTCCGGGCGCATTCCGACCCCGGTGTCCCGGACGATCAGTCTTTCCGCTTCGAGCCGGACCAGGACAACCCCGGATTTGGTATTGAACAGCGCGTTGCGGACCAGGTTGCCGATCACGATCTCCAGCAATGGCCGTTCGACGACCAGACTCGGGTCAGCAGCCAGTTCCACATCCAGGCGTATCGGGCGTTCGCCGATCAGGTGGCGGTGTCTTTCGACACAGGCAAGTGTCGCCTCGGCAATGTGACTGGGCGGCTCGTCATGGGATAACTGGTGTTCGCGCGCCATCAACAGCAAGGCTCCCGTCAAATCGGTCATGTCCTGTGCAGCACGCTTGATACGCTCAAGACGTTCCTTTTGTTTTTCCGAAAGCGTTTCGTCCTGCTCCATGACTTCGACCGTTCCCAGCATGATGGCCAGCGGGGTACGCAATTCGTGGCTTACATCCGCCGTGAAGTAGTTTTCCCGCTCGATGAATTTTCGCAAACGGCTCAGGTAGCGATCAAAGGCCCGCGCCAGTTCCCCCACTTCATCGTTGCTGGTCAATTCGACCAGGGACAACTCTGTATCGCCCGGCTTTGCCTGTCCAACCTGCCGGGCCAACCGGGTAACGGATGAGGTAACGCGATTTGCCAGCAACACCCCGCCAAGGGAGGAACTTAAAATCATGAAGATGGCGAAAATCACCATATAGTCAAAGAATTTCGATTCCTGGTAATGCTGACTCGCCGTATTGAACAACATGAAATAACGCGCGCCCCCCATGTCGGTAACCAGGGCGCGGTAGTCAGTTTTTCCGATGTGAACGTTGTAATTTCCCGGCGGCAGATTTCTGACCTCGGGCGGAATATTTTTGCTGGTTTGTTCCTTGGAAAGGATGTAGCCCCTCAGCGATGTGGTATTCGGCGGTTCAAATACGGCTTCGCTGGCGTGCTCAAATGTTTCCCCCACCAGTATCTGATCCATGAGCCGGTGGCCGATCTCCTGTATGGACAGGTAGACAGCAGTGGAAAGCAGGATACTGAGCCCGGCGCCAAAAATCGCATAATAAAATGCGACGCGAAAGCGCAGGCTATAGCGCAAACTACTGGTCTGGCGCATCCGGACTGATCAGTTGGTATCCGAAACCACGCATCGTGCGCAGCAATTTGCGTGTGAACGGTTTGTCGATAAGCTCCCTGAGCAAATGCACATGCGCGCGCAAGGAATCGCTATCCGGACGTCCTTCCCCCCATACAATATGCTCGATATCGTCGCGACTGACCACCTGCGGCGAACGTGACATGAGCGTCTCCAGTATCTTGTAGGGAATCGGCGGCAGTTCGATTGCCTTGTCGCCGCGCCGCACCGAGCACGTACCGGTATCGAGCGTAAGGTCTTCGATCGTCATCTTTCTTTGTTTTTGCGTCTGTTCACTGCTGCGCCTGAGCAGCACGCGCAAGCGCAACTCGATCTCGCGCAATTCGGCCGGCTTGACCAGATAGTCGTCCGCACCCGCTTCCAGTCCGGCAATTTTGTCATCCAGCGAGTCGCGCGCCGTGATCATCAGGATCGGTGTGTCCTTACCCCCCTCTTCGCGCAGCTTGCGGCACAGCGTGATGCCATCCATCCCCGGCAAGGTCAGATCGAGAACAATCGCATCGTACTGGTTGACCAGCGCAAGATGCATGCCGGTAATACCATCCCCTGCTGCATCTACCACATGTTCCTTTGCTTCCAGAAAATCGAACATATTGGAAGCAAGATCCCGATTATCTTCAATAATAAGTACGCGCATAGTTTATTTTCCATATTCCTTTACAATAGATAACTGTCTGCGACTGATCGGCAGTCTTTCATCCAGGCCTTTCAGTTTCAACAGCCAGCCGCTTTCTCCTTCTTCTCCACCTTTTTCAAATCCGGCGATGGCATTCTTTGCAACGAGGCAATTGCGATGGATGCGCACAAAACGCGTAGGATATTCTTTTTCCAGTGCGATGAGTGACTCTTCGATAAGATATTCTCGTTCTGCAGTCCGAACGGTGACATATTTCAATTCAGCTCGTAAATAAAGCACTTCGTCAATGGGGATCAGCAACACTCTGCCGCGTTCGTGGGTGGAAAGGTTGCCGCGCGGTTCGGGTGTCAGTTCCTGCAACACTTCGGTACGTATCGGTACGGCATCGCGTGCGCGCGAAAGCGCATCGAACAGCCGCCCCAACCGGATCGGTTTGAGCAGGTAATCAATGGCGTGCTGCTCGAATGCCTGTATGGCGTACGCGTCGTATGCCGTGGTGAAAATGATAACCGGTGGATGATCGAGCCGGTTCAGGTGGCGCGCCAGCTCAATGCCGTCCATTTGCGGCATACGTATGTCCATCAGCACAACTTCGGCAGGCGTCTCGGCAAGTTTATCCAGCGCTTCCTGTCCGTTAGCTGCTTCGCCCACCAGTTGCAACGGAAACTGGAGGGCACAGTCTGCCAACAGCTCCTTGAGTCGATTCCGGGCGGGCGGCTCGTCATCCACGATGAATACGTTTAGCGGCAAAATAATTGTATCATTCACGTTGTTTTCCCTTTTGCTACATAGGGAATAATAATGTGTACCTGGTACCGTTTGGCATCACGCTCCACCTGATATTGCGCTTCAACATCAAATAACAGGGCCAACCTTTCGCGAATATTGGACAGTGCTATTTTATTGCCGTCCGTACGCGAAACAACCTGTGTCGGGGCCGGATTGCTCACTTTCAGGTGCAACCCGTCTTTATCCAGAAAAAGTTGAACTTCTACAATCCCGCCTTGCGGCAACGGCTCAATGCCGTGATATACCGCATTCTCGAGCAATGGCTGCAATATCAGCGGCGGAATGAGCACGTCCTCCGGCATATTCTGCGTATCCCACCGAATTTCAAGCCGTTCGCCCAGGCGCAATGCTTCGAGTCCCAGATATTGTCGCGCAAGTGCCACTTCCCTGGATAACTCTACCATTTCATGCGGCTCGGACATTGCCATACGGAACAAGTCAGCCATGTCTTCCAGCGCGGTCTCGGCACGTTTCGGGTCGGAACGCACTATGCTCAGCACGGCATTAATGGTGTTGAACAAAAAATGCGGGCGGATGCGTGCTTGCAGTGCTTGCAGCCGCGCCTCATGTTTCGCAGGAAAAAGCGCCTGCATGCGCAGCCTGAAGTATGCCAGCAATATCAGCGAGATGGCGATACCCACGAAGGCATGCCGTACATAACGAAATCCGCCTGCATCCCCCAATAATAAATAGAACAGCTCACCGCCAAGTTCATCGAGAACGACCGTGATTGCTACCACAATCGCAATTACGACCAGACTCCCTTGCCAGTACGGCACGCGCTTTAGCAACGGGTCAAACACATATAACAGCAGCAGACTTGTCAGCAAGACAGGCTGTAGCAACACTGAACCCTGCAGCAAACTGTTCTGCAGGCCGGCAAAAGAAGAAGCCTGCGACATCGCCCCGAGTAACGCAATGCCGTTTGCCAGCAACACAATACGCAACACCGTGCCCATATTTCGGAAGTCAGGCAACAGCTTGGGGGGATTGTTTTGATTTATACTGCTCATCTCCGGCATATTGACCTTTCAATAGCCCCTCATTCTGGACAAGACATGGCAACGATGCAAGATAATCAAACATGGTCGGGACGCTTCAGCGAGCCCGTGGCAGAGCTGGTGAAGCGTTATACCGCTTCGGTGGACTTCGACAAGCGTCTGGCGCTATTCGACATCCAGGGCTCTTTGGCGCATGCGCAAATGCTTGCCGCCTGCGCCATCATCAATTCACAGGATCTGAAAGAAATACAACGCGGCCTGTCCCAGATCGAAAACGAGATCATCAGCGGCGATTTCGAGTGGCAGATTGATCTGGAAGACGTGCACCTGAACATCGAAAAGCGTCTTACCGCCCTGATCGGCGATACCGGCAAACGCCTGCATACCGGGCGTTCGCGAAATGACCAAGTCGCTACAGATATCCGGCTGTATCTGCGTAGTGCCATCGACGACATTATCGGCCTGCTCAAAGGTTTGCAAACTGCACTGCTTGACCTGGCGCAACACCACACCCACACCATCTTGCCCGGCTTTACCCATTTGCAGGTGGCTCAACCGGTCAGTTTTGCGCACCATCTGATGGCTTATTTCGAGATGTGCCAGCGTGACGTTGAACGTTTTCGCGATGCGCGCCATCGCGTGAACCGCTTGCCGCTGGGTGCGGCTGCCCTGGCTGGCACCAGCTATCCGATCAAGCGCGAAATGGTGGCCGAACTGCTGGGTTTCGAGGCGGTGTGTCAGAATTCACTGGATGCCGTGTCGGATCGTGACTTCGCCATCGAATTTACCGCCGCTGCCGCGCTGACCATGACCCATCTGTCGCGCCTGTCGGAAGAGCTGATCCTGTGGACGAGTCCGCGTTTTGGCTTCATCGACATCGCCGACCGTTTCTGCACCGGCTCGTCCATCATGCCGCAGAAGAAAAATCCCGACGTGCCGGAACTGGTACGCGGCAAGACCGGACGCGTGAACGGCCACCTGGTGGCATTGCTCACACTGATGAAAGGCCAGCCGCTGGCTTACAACAAGGACAATCAGGAAGACAAGGAACCGTTGTTTGATACCGTGGATACGCTCACGCAGACATTGCGTATCTACGCCGACATGATGGGCGGCATTACTGTCAAACCGGAAGCCATGCGCGAGGCTGCGTTGCAAGGTTATGCTACGGCAACCGATCTGGCCGATTATCTGGCAAAGAAAGGCTTACCGTTCCGCGATGCGCATGAAGCTGTGGCGCTGGCAGTGCGTCACGCCGAGCAGAAAGGCTGCGATCTGGCCGAACTCAAGCTGGACGAACTGCAGCAGTTCTCAGACCTCATCGCGGATGACGTCTACACCGTTCTGACACTGGAAGGTTCGCTCGCAGCACGTAACCACACCGGTGGCACCGCGCCGCAGCAAGTGAAATCCGCTATCGCGCGAGCGCGCAAGCTCCTTGCGAATTGAATCAGCAAGAAAACCACTCGTCCACGAAAGTCACTAAACTCACGAACAAAGCAGCCTGACCTGGTCGACTTTCATTTCGTGTCTTTCGTGGACAAAAGTTTCCCGGGCAAAAAAAAACGGGCCACCTTGCGATGGCCCAGAATAGGAGGAGAGTATGAAAGATTGAGTTGGTTACAACTCAAGGCTCTAACAACTCAAGAGCGATTCTAGAGAGGTGTTTCAATGTTGCATATATGCCAAACGGTCTATATACCGGCCTATACCTTTCACCCTGCCATGAAATCAGGTTTATCTGTCTTTCCTTGATATTTCCGGCTCATCACGGCTTTATTCCACCGCTGACCCGATCTAACCCGGCAATATCTTTAGCCAACACGATCTCGCTGAAGCCGTTCAGTTGCAATAGATCATGCACCTGCGTGGCCTGGTCATAACCGTGCTCCAGTAATAACCAATCGCCACCCTCAAGATAAGCCCCCGCCTGACTGGTAATTCTGCGGATATCATCCAATCCATCTGCACCAGAAGCCAGCGCAGACAACGGTTCAAAACGCGCATCACCCTGGCTGAGATGCCTGTCACCCGCCGCAACGTAGGGTGGATTGGAAACAATCAGGTCAAAATGTTGCCTGCCCAGAGCGGAAAACCAGTCACTTTTCAGGAAACTCACATTGGTAACGCCCAGTCGCTGCGCATTTTCGCGCGCCACTTCCAGAGCCGCCGCTGAAGCATCGACTGCCGTCACCGCCACATCCGGTCTGGAATGGGCGATAGACAAGGCAATCGCACCGCTACCTGTCCCCAAATCCAGAATACGAAATGTTGGCCGTCCACCGCGCTCTACCTCCCCTGACTGCGGGTGCAAGGGGAAGCCAAGAAGGGTTTGAGGAATTCGACTTAACGCCAACTCCACCAGTAACTCCGTCTCCGGTCGCGGGATCAATGTGGCAGGCGTCACTCTGAAACTCAATCCGAAAAACTCCCGCTCACCCAGAATGTGAGCAATGGGCTCGCCCTGCAAGCGGCGCTGCAATACGGCTTCATAGGCTGCATGCTCAGCGGCATCCAGAACCTGCTCGGGGTGCGCCATAAAGTGGGAACGCGGGACTGTCAGAACGGACTGCAACAGCATCTGCGCTTCAATGCGCGAAGTGTCTGAATCCAGGCGCAATCCGGTTTCCAGCATTGTTTTGCTTTGCATCAAGAGTGTGGCGATGTCGCGTTGCATGCTATTGGTCGCAGAATAATCCCGGGAATGCCGTCAAGGCATCAGCTTTCCTGAGACAGCGCCGCCAGTTGTTCAGCCTGATGCTCGGCTATCAACGCATTGGTGAGTTCGCTGATTTCACCGTCCATAATCTGGTCCATCTTGTACAGCGTGAGGTTGATGCGGTGGTCAGTGACGCGGCCTTGGGGAAAATTGTAGGTGCGGATACGTTCGGAACGGTCGCCGCTGCCCACCAGGGATTTGCGTTCGGCCGCCACCTTGCTGTTTGCGGTTTGTTCCTGTTTATCCTTGATGCGTGCTGCCAGCACGCGCATGGCCTGCGCCTTGTTCTGGTGTTGTGAACGTCCGTCCTGGCATTCGACCACGGTGCCGCTGGGAATGTGCGTGATACGCACGGCAGAGTCGGTCTTGTTGATGTGCTGACCGCCCGCGCCGCTGGCACGGAAGGTGTCTATGCGCAGATCGGCCGGATTCAGTTCGACTTCGCCCACTTCGTCGGCCTCCGGCAGGATGGCAACGGTGCAGGCGGAAGTATGGATGCGGCCTTGTGTCTCGGTGGCAGGGACGCGTTGCACACGGTGGGCGCCGGATTCAAATTTCAGTACAGAATAGGCGCCTTGGCCAATGATGCGCGCAATCACTTCCTTGTAGCCGCCCATTTCGCCAGGACTTTCGGAGATGATTTCGACCTGCCAGCGGCGACGCTCTGCAAAGCGCACATACATGCGAAAGATGTCGCCCGCAAATATGGCCGCCTCATCGCCGCCTGTGCCGGCGCGCACCTCAAGAAAGACGTTGCGCTCGTCGTTGGGGTCTTTCGGCAGCAGCATCTTTTGCAATTCAACTTCGAATTGTTCCAGACGCTCGCGCCCGGACTTGATCTCGGCCTCGGCAAATTCGCGCATCTCGGGGTCGTCCTCCATTTCCCGTGCGGCTGCAATATCTGATTCGCAGGATTGGTAGGCATGGTAAAGCTCGACCACCGGTTCGATCTCGGCACGCTCGCGATTGAGCTTGCGAAATGCATTCATATCGTGTGTCGCATCCTCGCTACTCAACAAGCTGTTGACCTCGTCCAACCGTTCACTGAGTTGGGCGAGTTTGGTCGAGATGCTCGGCTTCATTCGGTGTCGTGCAGACGGAAAATGCGATGCACTGCCTCAAGGATTGTGTCGCGCTCGTTGCTTTGCGCCTGATTCAGCGCCTGGGTCGGGGCATGCAGGAATTTGTTGGTCAGCCCCGTGCTCAGGGATTCCAGCACTTTTTCCGGCGCATCTCCCTTGGCCAGCAAACGCAAGGCTTTTTCCATTTCATGGCGGCGTTGACGCTCGGTATGGTCGCGCAGGCTGCGAATTACCGGGACGACTTCACGCGATTCCATCCAGTGGATGAATTCGTTCACACCGGAGTCAATAATAACTTCGGCTTCTTTCACAGCGCCCTGGCGCGCATCAAGGCCGTCACGCACCACTTCTGACAGGTCATCCACGCTGTACAGAAATACATCGTTCAACTCCGAAACTTCTTTTTCCACATCGCGCGGAACAGCCAGGTCAACAATGAACAAAGGACGGTGTTTGCGTTGTTTCAATGCGCGCTCGACCATGCCCTTGCCCAGAATCGGTAGTGGGCTGGCGGTACAGGTGACGATAATATCGTGTTGTGCCAGTTGCTCCGGCAACTCGCTTAGTGTGATGGCATGAGCATTGATGCGGCGCGCCAGTACTTGCGCACGGTCCAGCGTACGGTTGGCAACCGTGATGTGTTGCGGGTTGCGGGCGGCAAAGTGCACCGCGTTGAGTTCGATCATTTCGCCAGCGCCGATGAACAGGACACGCTGCTCGGCAATACTTGGGAAAATGCGTTCAGCGAGTTTAACTGCGGCTGCGGCCATGGACACCAGGTTCGCCCCGATCTCGGTTTGCGTACGCACGTCCTTGGCAACCGAAAAAGTGCGCTGAAACAGCTTGTGCAGCAGAAAACCCATTGTGCCAGCCTGCTCGGCCTGGCGTACAGCCTGCTTCATCTGCCCCAATATCTGCGGCTCGCCCAGCACCATGGATTCCAGCCCGCTGGCTACACGAAAGGCATGCTTTACTGCCTGCGCTTGCGGCAGACGATATATATAGGGTTCAAATTCGGCAGCAGGGAGATGGTGATAATCGGCCAGCCAGTCCACTGCATGAGCCGGGGCATTGGTACTGCAATAGATTTCGGTACGGTTGCAGGTGGAGAGGATGGTGGCTTCCTTGGCGGCACCTTTGCCCACCAGGTCGCGCAGCGCGGAATCCAGCGTATCGACATTGAACGCAATCTGTTCGCGCACGGCGAGCGGGGCGGTCTGATGGTTGATGCCGAAGGTGAATAACTGCATGGGAATTAACGAGTTCCGGTTTCGCAAGGAAACGGATTATAAGGGCTGGACGGACTGAACACCAGCCGGCGCAACCCTGCAGGCTTGCGCCGATTTACTTACTTCTTGGGCTGCAGCAGCACAAGCGCCTGTTCCGCGTCTTTACGCAGGCTGCTGTCAGGATGTTTTTTTACAAAGTCCGAAAACGCACCCTGTGCGCCCGCCATATCCCCCGCATCGAACAAAGAGACTGCTTTCTTGAATGCATCCAGTTCCTTGGGGTCTATAGGCTGAATCTTGGCCTCACCCTTCCAGTAGACATCGTCCGCATCTGCCTGCGAACCGCGCACACCGCCCACCGCGGTTGTGGTGGTAATCTTTTTCTTCGGGGTGAGCATCTCGATCTTTCTGCGCAGACTTTCCCACCACGAACTGCTGTCCGGCTTATCGGCACCATATACCGGCGTTGCAAGTACCACACCCAGCAATACGAACAAAGCAATCAGTTTTTTCATGAGAGTCTCCTCGGTTAATTTTTCGACATGGTGCGACAGTTCATCCGACTTACAGTGAATTCAATAGTTCCAGCCCCAATGCCCGGTGCTGTTTCTTGACGGCTGGATCAAGTCTTTTTGCCTTGATAAAAGCGGCTTTTGCCCCCTTGATATTTTTTGTCGCCTTGTAGGCGCGCGCAAGATTAACCCACAAATAGGCGTCTTTGGGCGCAATTCTCGTCGCGGCGCGATAGGCTTTTTGCGCTTCCTTGTATTTATCCTCGATCATGAAGATATTGCCGCGATTGTTCAATGCCGCCGCGTTCTTGGGCTGCATGCTGAGCACCTTGTCAAAATACTTCATCGCCTCCTTATAATCTCCGGCCTTGCCCAGGATGATACCCATCTGTAAATGCGCATCGACATCGGAGGGATTCTTCTTGATCTCGGCCAGGAAACGCCGTGTCTTGGTTTGCGAGCTGATCTTCAATACCGACATATGATCGGCCGGGAATTTTTTCTCGATCCCGGCACGCGTAATCTCAACTGGTTTCAAATTCGATTCCGGCAGGCTTGCCGGCTTGAATTTGCCCCATGCGGCATGCACATCCAGCACGGACAGCCCGTTGCCCTTCCACTTGTAGTAAGAGGCCGCACCCTTTTCCCAGGCTTTGACAAAAGCATTGCCGACCAGGGTGGTTTCCACCGGAATCCACAACTGTCCCTCGTGAACTGCATACATATTGTCCATGGTGTATCCATCTTCATCAGCAACGATGCCGGTAGAAAACATCATTAACATATGCCCAGGCACTTCCAGAACGCGGGTGTTGATCCCCATGCTTTCCAGGGCGGATGAGTAGAACGCCACCAGATCGTCGCAATCGCCGGACTTGCGTTCCAGTGTCTCACGCGGAAACTGGATGTAATCGACGGTATCTACCTTGCCTGAACTGACCTGGTAAGGATTGCTCGGATCCTGAATATAGGTGACGCCATATACGCCCAGCGCATCGAACACTGCTGCGGCCAATTGGGCCTCATCTTTGGTTTCCTTGAACTGAGTGGCTATCGATCGCACCAGATTGATAATAGGCGCATCTTTAGGCGTAACAAAGGTTGCAAAGCGATCACGCTCATCCCATGTCAGGCGGTGTTTGTCATAGACATTGATTGTCGGATTCTTGCTGAATGAGACACTTTTACCGTTTTCAAAATAACTTGCTTCGATCTTTGCCTGCACAGCGCTGTCTTCGGTCAGCGTAAGGATACTGTTGTTGAACACGGCCTTGAGTGCAACTTCTTCACTCTTTCCCGGCAAAAGTTTGCTCAACTTTGTTTCTGTCGGGAAGTCCATAAAATCCTTCAACCGGAAGGTCACCTTGATTCGCCCCATTGTTTTATTGGTGTTGTTGGTCAGTTTGATGCGTCCAATTCCCTCTCGCTCATAAGTCTTGTAGGAATTGGCGAACACATCATGCAACTGAACCATGTCGATTTCCAGCGGAGGACGGTTAAATATCTTTGTGGTTGCCTCAATCGCGGTTTTTTCGGATTCGGTACCGTCGCTGCTGAATGTAGAGATGAAATACTGGTATTTCGTCTCCGGCTTCAATGCGTCCTTGACGAATTCCGGCTGTGTGACCTCCCCGATCAGGTTGAAGGTCCCGCCATCCTTCTCGTAAATGCGATACGCGCTGAAATACTTTGAGTCGATCGCCGTCCAATTCATTTTTACCTGCCAGGGTGTAGTTTCCACTTGCACATCTGTCAGCACAGGCGGCACAAATTTGGTCGGTTCGGCACTCACCGCGGCACTGGTAGCGCCTTCGAATTCAAAATGGGTTTCAGCACCAATACGGTAGTAATAGCGCACTTCGGCATCCAGATCTTCATCCAGAAACGCGTTGTTCGCGCTCGTTCCAACATACTTGTAGCCGCCGTCCTCACTCCTGGAACGGTAGATTCTGAATTGTTTGATATGGGGAGAGCTTGCCTGTGCCCAATGTAACTCGACGGCATGCATTTTGCCCTCTGCTTCGAGTTGTTGCGGCGCATCCGGTTTATACAGGTTCGCTAATTTCTGCAGGCGCTTATTGCCGGAATCAGAGACGATAAAGTCTGAGCCGCCGACATAGGCAATAGCAGTCGGCTCACTGAACGCGCCCACTCCGGATCCTTCTGCACCGAACGTGCGCGTCAACTTGTCCTTGGGTGAGAATACTTTGACTTGATTGCCATCCAGCACCATGACTTCGTCATTGGCCGCAATCAGTGAAACGGGTTTGGACAAGAGACTGCCTTCTTTGGTCTTGCCGATTTCTCCCGCATATTTGCCGTTTGAAGAATATGCAAATATGCTCTTACGCGAACTGTCGAGAATGTACAAGTTATCGTGCTGATCGAAGGCCATTGCAATTGGCGAACGGATGTTTTTTGCATTTTCTCCGTTGAGGACGTTCAAAAACACGCCATCTCCCCGAAATATCTGAACATTGTGGTTCGAACGATCTGCCACGAATATCATCCCGGAAGACGACACTGCGATCGCAGCCGGATTATTGAATTGACCGGCCCCACTCCCTTCGCTGCCGAAGCTCAGAAGCACTTTCCCGTTTCCGTCCAGCTTCGCACCGCGATATTTCTTTTTGTCCAGCACCCAGATATTTCCTGCCTTATCCACGGTTACGGCGAATATCCGCATATTCTCCGGTGTAATCTTGGTTGCGACCGTTCCTTTGCGTATCGCCAGCAACGATTTCTTGTCCTTGTTCACAGCATAAATAGTCTCCTTACCATCCCAGGCGAGCGAGCTCACTTCTGCCGGAATGTCTTCCAGCCACTTCACTGACACCCTTCCCGGTAATTTGGGCACGGCATCCAGCAGTTTGCCTGCTTCGACGACAAAAGCGTTGATCAATGACTTCCTGGCGTCTCCAACATATACCTGTTGTGCCTTGTCCACTGCAAAACCTGAAATAGTCCTGAATTGCGCCTTACCCTCTCCTTCAGAACCGAAGCTGTATACCTGATTGGCATCGAAATCGTATTTAAGGATGCTGAAACTGGCCTCATCCACCACATAGATACCATCTTCTGCCACTTTCATTCCGATCGGTTTTCCGGTCTTGGGCAGGGAACGCAGATATTCGCCATTCGGGCTATATATCTTGATCGATTTACTATCCGCATCGCGCACGTAGATGCGTCCCTGCGCATCAAGTGCGATATCTGTCGGTTCATCCAGCTTGTAAATTTCCTCTTTCACAGAAGAAGATGCACTCAAAGTCAGGGTGTCCAGAAAAACGCCATTGATACCAAACATCTGTATCCGTTCGTTATCGGTATCCGCGACATAAACCACCCCTTCATGGACTGCGATGCCCTGTGGCTCATCAAGCGCAAAACGGCTTGCCAGCTTGCCGCCGGACTTGCTGCCGAACCGGCCCAGATATTTGCCGGTAGGCAAGTCGTACATGACGACCTGATCCAGTTTGCTGTCCACTACATAGACGGTTTTATTGGCAATAGCCACGGCTTCAGGACGTTTGAGCAATTCACTATTGCCCATTTGCGCCTTCAGGGTCATTACTGTTTTGCCTTCCTTACCTACAACTTTGACCACACCATCCTGCGTGGCAATATAGAGATTGCCATTGTGGACACCAAGCAATTTCTGCAAACCAGAAGCGGGAATTTCGTTGCGAAAGTCGGCTTTGGAAAAGCCATTGGTCATACCGACTGTGGCTTCCTCTGCCCAGACTGCAGTAGCAAATATTAGCGACGAAGTTATTAATATGATTGTATTTCGCATATTCCCGACCTATTCAAAACGTCAACTACATTTCCGATCCAGGCTGTTCCCTGGCCGTTTTGTTGTGATGTGCTTATTTCTCGATGCGGTTAAACACGCCATCCCACTCTCCGGCTGGCGGGTGTTGAATGAAATATTCGCATCGCTCAACGTATATTTTACTCGGTTTGTCATCAGCTGCGGCATCCAGCACTCTTTGAAAGGCATCTCGCGCCTTCTCCCAGTCCCTTGCACGGTACATAGCCAGTGCAGTTTCAAAGTTTTCTGCAGTCGCAATATCCAGCAAGGACAAGCCATCCAGTGGCTCGTAAATGGTGACCGGCAGATATTTTCCGACTACGCGTATGTTGTCCAGTTCCCTATATCGGCAGGTTTCGCGAGTTCTTTGATAGGTATCTTCACCAACGAGATAATTTACTCCATAAAATTTTGCCGTCCCCTCAAGACGCGCCGCCTGATTAACCGTATCGCCAATAACGGTATACTCCATTTTCTTGCCCGCAAGACCCACATTACCCGCCACCACCTCGCCCGACTGGATACCCCCTCTTATAGTGAAAGCTTCCAAACCTTCCGCCTGCCATTGAGCACGCAAAACTTTCATCCGTTCATTTATGTCTTTGATGCAGTCGATTGCAAGCCTGGCATGATCGGGTTGCGCCAGCGGCGCACCCCAATAGGCCATGATGCCATCACCAATAAACTTATCGATAGTGCCATCATGTTGCTCAATCACCTGCACCATTGCCCCCAAATACTGGTTGAGACGTGACACCACTTCCTGCGGCGGATGCGCCTCGCTGAACGAGGTAAATCCCTTGATATCGGTAAATAACACGGTCACCTCTTTGGTGTCACCGCCAATCCTGGCTGCCTTTGGATCCTTCTCCAGGCGTGCCACCAGTTTGGGCGACAGATAGCTGGAAAACATTGAACGCATCTGGCGCGCACTGCGCTCCAGCACCAGATACCGGAAACTGCCGCCCACCAGCACAGCAATCATGACGGATATGGCCGGATAGATCATGCTGATCCAATGCCCGTGGTTGAACATGTAGAAAGCAAACCAGATATAGCCAGATAACAATACAATTGTCGCGGGAATCGCACGTACCTGATGTAAATGCGCCGTCAGAAAATACGTGAGCGCGCCCAGCACAACGATGAAGAACATGTCGATCAGCGCCTCGATACCACTCTGGCGAATATAGCGCCCGCTGATGATGTTATCCGCGACTGTCGCGTGCAGCTCAACTCCAGGCACATTCTTGTCGAATGGCGTGACGCGCAAATCGTAAATACCCAGCGCTGTTGCCCCGAGAAACAATATCTTGCCTTTCAGCTTTTCAATGGGAACACGCCCGTTCATTACATCCGTGAACGAGTAGCGCGGATACACGCCTGGCCCGCCCACATAATTTATCCACATCTTGTAATCACCATCTACCGGGATGCGGCGATTCCCTAATTCGATATCGAAATCATTCAGGGTAAACTCTGTTTCTCCCAGCCCCAGCATTGCCCCCACCAGACCAAGCGAAGGCATCTGTTTGCCGTCCTTCTCCAGTAACAGTGGAATGCGGCGTACCACGCCATCATCGTCCGGTATCTGATTGATTAGTCCGATGCCGGCAGTCCCCTTCTCAATTTCCGTCAGGCTGCGAGTGACTGATATCGCCCTGCCTTCTTTATCGAAATGGAAAGCCGCCGCCAGCACCACATTGCCTGCACGCTTGATCGCTGCTGCCAAAAGACGGTCGTTTTTCACATTTTCCCGCTCGGGGAAAAACGCATCGAATACGATGGCTTTTGCTCTTGCAGCGGCCAACCTGTCAATCAGGTGCGCATAACGATCCCGACTCCACGGATATCGCCCCAACTCGGCAATACTCTTGTCGTCAATGGCGATAATGGCGATATCCGGATTGGGTTGAACCGGTCCGCGCAGGTCTTTGAACCGGAGGTCGTAGGTCTTGGCCTCAAAGGCTTCAAGGAAAGAATTCTGTGTGTAGTAGAGGAACAACACGCTGAAAACACTAAGCGCAGCCAGCGTGAAGGAAAGAACATGCGCATTCCCGCGTGTCAACAACCTATTCCAGAACGATACTGTAACCATGCCCGACTTCCCTCGCCGACGAACTGAGAACGCTCCTTTGCGCCGCAGTCTTGCAATAATGCCATAGGTAACCAGAACTTAGATCGCAATAATGAAAGAAGCCCCGGCTGTAGCAGCAGGGGCTTCTCTTTGGTTTTGGTGGCCCGGGGCGGAATCGAACCACCGACACAAGGATTTTCAATCCTCTGCTCTACCGACTGAGCTACCAGGCCATAATTTGTTGCTTCTTCGCAATCCGATACAAGGATTTTGGTTTCGGCCGCCTGGCTTTCGCCAAGCTTAACTTGCCTTGCAAGTTAGCCTGCACCGCAACACTGCTTGGTTGTGGCTTCGACATAACCTGCGGTTAGTCTGCGCCGCAACACTGCTTGGTTGTGGCTTCGACATAACCTGCGGTTAGTCTGCGCCGCAACAAGCCCCGCAAGCGGGCCGTGTTGTCAATCCTCTGCTCTACCGACTGAGCTACCAGGCCATTTTTCCGTCCATCCCGTACGGGGTGGGTAATACGAAGGCGCGCATTGTAGCGGCAAGCAGCATTGCGGGCAATATAAAACGAACCCTGCAGAGCGTGGTCATTGCTGAAGTGCGAGTATTTCCAGCAAACCGCTGAATGGCGCCTGATCAATGTCAGCACTGGCGCTGCCAGTACGAACACGGCATGGCGAGGCTAATTGTTGTTGCCTTGTATGTGCAATGAGGCCTTCGATATGGTATGACAGCGTCGGCAATTTTCATATTCACTCGGTGGGAACGACACTTTCCCGTGGCACTTGCCGCACCATTTGCCTTGCAGAAACTCCTTCATGGTTATTTTGCTGCTGCCCACTTTCTTCTGAAAAGGCTCAGGATGACAGCTATCGCAGCTTAACCAGTAAGTATGCATCCCGTGGGGGAAAGCCACATCTGCCATGAAATGCGCTTTCACCTGCATCAAAATCAGATTATCGAAAAATCCTTCGTATTGCTGTTCTTTCTGAGTATCACGGATAGTTCCGCGTGGCTTGATCAAACCATCGGTAACAGCCGTAATCCAGTTCGGCATGCCAAAATGATCCTTCGGCAACGCTTCCAACGCCGGGAGTTGTCCGGTGTATTTGATTGTTTTTATTTCCGTACTGTAAATCTTCAGATCTCGCAAAAACTCACGCAACATCTGCTCCTGGGTTGAGTCACAGTTGGACATCAGTATCTTTTCGCACACATTCTTCGGCAATTCAACATCCTGCGAATACGAATTCTGTCCCGGTATCGCAACTGCCAAAACAACGAAAGCGGCAACAACTGACCGCAATATCTTCTCTCGTATAACTCGCGCCTCCATCATTTGATATCCCGAACTACTTCTTGGCGTCAGTCAGCGAAGTTGCGGCTTTCTTCGGCTGAGAATGGCATCGCTTGCAATCTGCCAGCGGAAACGATACACGCCCATGACATTGGCCACACCACTGGCCCTGGCTGATACCCTGCATTGTGATGTTGTTCTCACCCTTTGCCATGACAAAGATATTGGTATGGCATACCTCACAACTCAACCAGAAAGTATGTGATGTATGGCGAAAAAGCACGTCGTCGACGAAATTGCCCTTGGCTTGTATCAACACATCCATATCCAGAGACGGCATGTCTTCTTCACCGGGATTGAGCGAACCACTGGGTTTGATCAAGGCCTTATCCACCATCGCCTGCCAGTCTATCAAGCCGAACTTGTCCTTGGGCATGTTTGGAGCCGTCAGGGCGGGTGCAGTTGCGCCCTGCCCTAATCTGTAAGCCTCGCTGACAGCCTTGGCGGGATCGCCGACACCCGCCAATTTGCCGTCGCTTCCCTGATAGATGATGCTGTTTGGATCATTCGGATTGATGCTGTTTTTTGGCATTTCGACCGGAGTGACGTATTTTGGAGCAATATCAGCTGCCGCAGCAGTTTGTTCTTTTGCCGGAGGCGTCTGTGCGGGCGCTTCGGTCACCGGTTGCTGTTCACCGCCCACATCCGTCGCCTTGCAACTCACCAAAGCAAGCAAAAGCAGGAAAAGAAAACCGGACGAACATGCCTGAATGGAAAACAATGTTTTGTTCATATCCAGGCCCCCTACTTCTTCGCTGCCGTTTTCGGCGGGGCCGTTTTCGCCGGGAAATCAACGAAATGACAACGATCACAAAACATGGCTTCCCATGCGATTTGTCCGTTATGGCAAACACCACAGGTTTCTCCGTTCATGATGCGCCGCATGGAGACGCTGTTCGCACCTTTTTTCATGGTGAAGATCTCTTCATGGCAGACCTTGCACTTGTAACGGATCCGGTGAAACCAGTGTGGAAACACCACAGCTTTCACTTTGGCCTTTTCCATACTTGCGCGAGTCGTATCCATCACGATGTCGCCGTACTCAAGCGCGAAAGCGGACTGGCTACCCCAAGCCAGCACCGTCAGTATTGCGGCAAAAATTAGTCCTCTGACATGAATATGTCTTTTGAATACCATTGCACCCCCCCCGGATTTGTCTCAAACTCTAATTTGGCACTCCCGCCAAGCCTTGAACTTTCGTCAAGGCACGTAATATTAACGTACTTCATTACTAGGTCTATGCCGATTTTTATATTGTTGACGTTCAAAAATGGTTTTGGCATGTTTTCTTCTTGTGGCCGAATATTCCTTCGGCGCAGACTCTTTTGCCACAGGAAAACAGGCCTGTGCGCGTTCTTGACAGTGGTCGGCTTGTGTTTTTACCTGAATGCAACTGCCATGGAATCCATGACATTTGTCACGGAATTCATTACCAACTACGACAACCAAGCCTTCGAAGCCCAGGTATCCCTGGTAAAAAGCCATAAAGACAGCGTCCCCTCAGCGGTAGACACACTCATCGCAGATGCCCACAAGGAAGGCATTTCATTCGAGGAAAAAATGCGGTTCCTGAATATAGCCAGTGCGCTCGCTTATATGAGCAATTACTGGCACAAAGACGAGGCGTCGCTGAAAAAAGTCGAACCGATCATCCGTGATGAACTGCAGAAGGAACAGACCCGTCTGGCAATTCTGATGAAATGGAAGAAAAACGAGCGTTTCATAGGCAATTTCGTCATGAAGCAGCACCGAAACGAAATGGAAGCCCGGAATCTGCCGATGGTGCTGTACCCGCATTGGCTGCACCGCATCATGTTCGAATGCAAGGTGTGCCACGGGGCCATCTTCAGGATGAAACGATGGGAAAACCATCTATCGCAGGAAGAGATCGAACAAGGAAAACAATGCGGCGTGTGCCACAACGGCACCATGGCATTCAGCGCAAAAGATGACAAGAGCTGCAATCGCTGCCACATTGTCGGGCTGCCTGAAGCAAGGCATCTGCATGATCCCGGCATGGTCAAACAGGAAAAGTTGAAGCAGGCTGCGAAGAGCGTCGGTGCTGTGTGGCGACCGGAAAACCTCCCGGATGGCAAGCTGCCGCTCGACAAATTCCAGTTCATCGACTGGCTGGAATTAAAAAGATTGAATGCCTTTTCGCCGGTAATCTCCCTGGACAAGGACTACAAGGATCAGTCCCGCAACAATCAGATCGTTTTCGAATCCAGGAGCGATTTTGTAAACGATGTCATTTTCGACCACAAGGTTCATTCTGACTGGATAGCCTGCTCATCATGTCATCCTGCGCTTTTCATAGACAAGCTTGGCGCCAATCAAATGAAAATGCTTGATCTTTCCCGGGGACAATTTTGTGGACATTGCCACAGTAAAGTATCCTTTCCCTTTGCCGACTGTCTTCGTTGCCACAAAAAATCATCTGGGAAAATGAGTACTTATAAATCGAACAAAGTAAACGTATTACGAAGAGCGAAAGACCTCGTGGCGAAAAAGGAAGAAAAGCCCTTTAACGATGCAAAATGACGGGCTTATTCAGATGAAGTAGTCCACGGCCATGTGGATCACAGATCATGGTATCGAACTTGACGTGCAGGCCCACCAGTTTGTCGAACAACATCGGGGCATGAATACTTACATGATCTACCTGGGTTATCTTATTGCGCAGAAAATCAAGCTTCCCTGAGCCCTTGGTTATTACAGATGTAATATATAGTAGATTGACAGGCGAACAGGTCAATTGAATTAACAACCCAAAGCTGCCGTTAGAAGTGTCTTAAACCGTTTGCACAACCATCCCCGAATTCAACAATCCTCGTTTCCACCGGGATGCCGCCGCCGGTACAGTCCGGGTCGTTGACCTGCAACAGCGAGGTACGCGCCGCCGTGGAGAGTTACCCGGCGGCCGCCCCGCTATTCACACCGCCCCAGCCCTGCAGCAGAAACAGCACCATCAAGACCATACCGCCTGCAATGGGCACCGTTTTTCAGAAAAATACATACGCGGCACCGGCAGCGCCGGCGGTATTGTCCGCCTGGTTGCCGTTCACCCCGGTCGCGGCGCTGTCCTCACCCCATGCCCCCACCGCCAGCGTATCGCCCGACAGCGAAACGCTGTAACCAAAGGAGTCTCCTGCCCCGGTATTGGATGCCTTCAGATAGGCCTGCTGGCTCCACACACCATTGGTGCGGGTGAACACATATACGGCGCCGGCACTGAGAGCGGAATTGTCCGCCTGGTTGCCGTTCACCCCGGTCGCGGCGCTGTACTCACCCCATGCCCCCACCGACAGCGTATCGCCCGACAGCGAAACGCTCTGACCGAAGAAGTCAACTGCCCCAGTGTTGGATGCCTTCAGATAGGCCTGCTGGCTCCACATACCGTTGGTGCGGGTAAACACATATACGGCGCCAGCACTGAGAGCGGAATTGTCCGCCTGGTTGCCGTTCACCCCGGTCGCGGCACTGGCCTCATAAACTGCCCCCACCGACAGTGTATCGTCCGACAGCGAAACGCTCTGACCGAAGGAGTCACTTGACCCGGTGTTGGATGCCTTCAGATAAGCCTGCTGGCTCCACACACCGTTGGTGCGGGTGAACACATACACGGCGCCGGCGTTGAGAGCGGAATTGTCCGCTTGGTTGCCGTTCACCCCGGTCGCGGCGCTGGCCTCAGTGGATGCCCCCACCGACAGCGTATCGCCCGACAGCGAGACACTGTAACCAAAAGAGTCATATGCCTCGGCATTGGATGCCTTCAGATAGGCCTGCTGGCTCCACACACCGTTGGTACGGGTGAACACATACACGGCGCCGGCGTTGAGAGCGGAATTGTCCGCCTGATTGCCGTTCACCCCGGTGGCGGCGCTGTCCTCAGCGTGTGCCCCCACCGACAGCGTATCCCCCGACAGCGAGACTCTGTAACCGAACAAGTCATTTGCCTCCGTATTGGATGCCTTCAGATAGGCCTGCTGGCTCCACACACCGTTGGTGCGGGTGAACACATACACGGCGCCAGCACTGAGAGCGGAATTGTCCGCCTGATTGCCGTTCACCCCGGTGGCGGCGCTGTCCTCAGCGTATGCCCCCACCGCCAGCGTATCGCCCGACAGCGAAACGTTGATACCGAAGTTGTCACCTGCCTCCGCATTGGATGCCTTCAGATAGGCCTGCTGGCTCCACACCCCGTTGGTGCGGGTGAACACATATACGGTGCCAGCACTGATAGCGGTATTGTCCGCCTGGTTGCCATTCACCCCGGTCGCGGCGCTGGCCTCGCCCACTGCCCCCACCGCCAGCGTATCGCCCGACAGCGAAACGCTGTAACCGAAGTTGTCATTCCCTTCAGTATTGGATGCCTTGACATAGGCGGTCTGGGCGAACGTCTGCAGGGTCTGGCGCAGCACCGTGAGCGTGTAATCGCGCGTGGTCACGCCGTCCTCGGCGGTCACGCTCAGCGTGATCGTGTTGGCCCCTTCGCCCAACGCTATCGCCGCGCTGGCGCTGCCGGAGGCGGTACTCACGCCGTTCACGCTCAGGCTTGCCTGTTCGCTCACGGTCCAGGCGGTTACCGTGACCGATTTCACCAGGTAGGCCTCCGTCGCGGTGTAACCGGTCTGGCTGGATTGAAAGGGTTGGTCCAAGCTGCCGACGCTGAGGGTCATGCCACTCAGGCGGGCGTTGTTCGACAGGGGATTGGCGGGCTGGTTATTGCCGTCACCACCGCCACCACATGACGCCAGCAGCAGCGCTGCAAACATCAGACACAGCATGCGTATGGATATGGTGTTCGTACGATACATATTGATTCCTCCTTGAATGCAGAATCGGCCTATGGGCAGCCGCATATGTGCGCCCCCCACAACCGAGGGGGCAATATAAAACAGTGATGGATACGGATTAGGTACGGATTGGCGATTTCAACAGGGTTGAAACTGTTGAACCGGACTGATAGATCGCCGGATACATATTCGATCGCCGCCGGTCGGCATGTGCCCCCGGTGTTTCAGTAATGAGTGATGGCCTCGTAAAGGTTTTGAATCTCCTTGCCGGGCTCTATGTCCGACTTGGCGGCAAGTGCTGAGTGGCAGCGTTCATAAACCTGAATGGCCAGATGCGATTCTCCCAGAGCGATATAGGAACGCATCAAATTCATGCATACTGTTTCTGAGCACGGCAATTTTTCCAGTGCGATCTGGGCAATACGGATAACTTCTTCGAACTTTTTTTCATGCAACAGGCGAGAGGTGTGCCGCGTTAGTGCACGACCATAGTGGAAACGCAGATTC
>JBNKBO010000012.1:0-60246 GCA_050287265.1 Sideroxydans sp.
GCCCTGCCAGCAATAAAAACCCTGGGTTTGCTCCTGCTCCAGAGGAAGCCACGCATTACCGTCATGCACCGATATTTCCGTCGCATGAGGTTGAAAGACCCGCAGAACCCAGCCTGATTTGTGCTGATGTAATCCCAGATATGAAAAAGGGTCGTGATGACGCGCTTCCAGAATGGAGCGTTTGTTCTGTGTGTCGCTTGGCATCAATTGGCTCCTGAACTGCAATATAGCCTGTTCGCACAAGCGGAGCAATTCAAAATCAGAGGATTATGAAGTCCGCAACAGGAATTACAATTATTACCGGGATGACTCCGACTATCCTGAACTGGTGCGGAAGGAGAGACTCGAACTCTCACACCTTGCGGCGCTGGAACCTAAATCCAGTGCGTCTACCAATTCCGCCACTTCCGCACGTGAGGGGCGCGCATTATAACCGAGCAGTTACTGGTCCGGCGCGAATTCCACCACAGAACGTCCACGCGACACACCGGCAATCATGTTTGCACAGGCTTCCGGCAATTCGGCCAGGGTAATACGATGGGCGATCTGGTCAAGTTGGGCAATGTGCAAATCGCCTGCCAGGCGTTGCCACATCTGTTTGCGCAGTGGCATCTGGGTGGCGGCGGAATCCACGCCGAGCAACTTGACCCCGCGCAGGATAAAGGGAAAAACCGACGTGTGCAGTTCCAGCCCGCCCGCATTGCCGTAACTGGCAATGGCGCCGTTCTGCTGCATGGATCGGGTCAGCCAGGCCAGCGTGTCGCCACCCACCGAATCCAGTGCACCCGCCCATTGCGCCCTTTCCATGGGACGCTTGCTGGCCCAGTCGATATCACTGCGCAACAGGATTTCGCTGGCACCGAGAGAGCGCAGGTATTCCTGCTCGCCGGCCTTGCTGGTCATGGCGACGACGTGATAACCCAGTTGCGACAGCATGCGCACTGCCAGACTGCCCACCCCCCCGGTTGCCCCCGTGACCACCACTTTTCCTTTGTCAGGTGCCAGTTCATTCTGCTCCAGACGATGAATGGCCAGTGCGGCCGTGAATCCGGCCGTACCCAGAACCATCGCCTCGAACAGGGACAGATTCACCGGTAGCGGCACGACCCAGTCCGCCAGTACGCGCACATATTCGGCAAAGCCGCCATCATGTGCCACACCCATTTCGTAGCCGGTCACCAGCACTTCATCACCGGGCTTGAAACGCGCATCTTCCGAGGCCTCCACCACCCCGGCAGCATCCACCCCTCCGACACACGGGAAACTCCGCACGACCTTGCCCGCGCCGGTCGCCGCGAGCGCATCCTTGTAATTGACGCCGGAATAATGTGTGCGGATGACCACCGTGCCGGGATCAAGATCGTCAAGCGTCAATTCGACAAAACGTCCGGCCGATTTGCCGTCCTCTTCGAAAATGCGGTAAGCCTGGAACTTGTCCATCATAGATCCAGCAGGATACGTCCGGGATATTCCAGCGCTTCCTTGATCGCCACCAGGAACTGCACGGCTTCACGTCCGTCGATGATGCGATGGTCGTAGGACAGCGCGAGGTAATTCATGGGACGGATGACGACCTGGCCGTTCTCGGCCACAGGCCTGTCTTTGGTGGCATGGATACCGAGAATGGCGCTTTGCGGCGGATTGATGATGGGCGTGGAAAGCATGGAGCCGAACACGCCGCCATTGGTGATCGAGAAAGTACCACCAGTGAGTTCTTCCATCGTGAGCTTGCCTTCCCTGGCGCGCGTGGCGAAATCGGCAATGCGTTTTTCGATATCGGCCATTGAAAGCTGGTCGGCGTCACGCAGGATGGGGACGACCAGACCGCGCTCGCTGCCGATGGCCATGCCAATATCGAAGTAGCCATGGTAGATGATGTCGGTGCCGTCCACCGAAGCGTTGACGATGGGGAATTTCTGCAATGCCGTCACCACTGCCTTGACAAAGAAGGAAGAAAAACCGAGTTTGACGCCGTGCTTTTTCTCGAACGCATCCTTGTATTTGGTACGCAGTTCGATCACCGGCTGCATGTTTACTTCGTTGAAGGTGGTCAGGATGGCGGCGTTGGCCTGCGACTGCAACAGCCGTTCGGCGATACGCTGACGGATGCGTGTCATCGGCACGCGTTGTTCAGGACGATCGCCTGTCGGGACAACAACTGGCGCAATGGACCCCAGCGAGGTGGCTTGCTGTACCACATCCATCACGTCCTGTTTGGTGACGAGGCCTTTTTTTCCGCTGCCTTGCAGGCTGGCCGCATCAACATCATGTGCATGCGCCAGTTTGCGCGCCGATGGGGAAGTCGCAGCCTGCTGTGCAGAAGGCCTGGCGGTGCTGGCAGCAGGCACGTCGGACGCAGCGGCCGAAGCAGCGGGTGCTGCAACCGTTGCCGTACCTTCCGTATCGATCTGGGCGACGACCTCACCGCTGCTCACCTTGGCGCCATCTGACTTGATGATCTTCACCAGCACGCCGCTTTTGATCGCGGGCAACTCCAGCACAACCTTATCAGTTTCTATGTCGATCAGGTTCTCACCTTCATTCACTGCTTCCCCGGCTTTTTTATGCCAGGTCAATAATGACGCTTCAGAGACCGATTCCGAAAGTTGCGGGACTTTGACTTCAATGATGCTCATGATGTGCTCCTGGCGTGATTTTGACATCTAGATTTGGACGGAAGGCCGCTGCAATCACATCTTTCTGCTGTTCATTGTGCACTGCAAGGTATCCGGCCGCCGGTGAGGCTGCGGAAGGCCGCAAAGCATAATCCAGCCGCATGCCACGGCGCATATGGCGCAGCAGGTAGTGCTGGATGCGATGCCAAGCCCCCTGGTTGCCTGGTTCTTCCTGGCACCACACCACTTCTTTCGCATTGTGGTATGACACGATCAATGCAGAAAATTCGTCGTGCGGAAACGGATAGAGTTGTTCCAGCCTCACGATGGCCACGTTTGCGATGCCTTTTTCGCGCCTGTATTTGGCAAGCTCAAAATACACCTTGCCGCTGCACATGATGATGCGTTTTACCTTCTTTGCATCCACAGCATCGGTTTCGGGTATCACCGTCTGAAAAGTACCCTCTGTAAATGACTCCAGCGGCGAAGCCGCATCCTTGCTGCGCAGCAAACTCTTGGGGGTAAACACCACGAGCGGTTTGCGGTAAGGGCGGATCATCTGCCGGCGCAGCAAATGAAAAATCTGTGCCGCGGTAGATGGAATGCACACCTGGATGTTGTAGTCGGCGCAAAGTTGCAAATAACGCTCAATGCGGCCAGAAGAGTGTTCCGGCCCCTGCCCCTCGTATCCGTGCGGCAAAAACAAAGTCAGGCCGCACAACCTGCCCCACTTCGCTTCTCCGGAAGCGATGAACTGGTCGATGACTACTTGCGCCCCGTTGGCAAAATCGCCGAACTGGGCTTCCCAGATGGTCAATGTATTCGGTTCAGCCGTGGCATAACCGTATTCGTAGCCCAGCACCGCCTCTTCCGACAGGATGGAATCGATCACGGTAAAGTCAGCCTGGTCGGGTGCGATGTGCTGTAACGGCACATGCATGCCCACATCCCATTGTTCGCGGTTCAGATCATGCAACACCGCATGCCGGTGGAAAAAGGTACCGCGGGCGCTATCTTCGCCGGAGATGCGGATCGGATAACCTTCTGTCAGCAGGCTGGCATAGGCAAGGTTCTCGGCCATTCCCCAATCCAGCGGCTGCTCGCCCTTGCCCATCGCAGCGCGGTCGGCGATGATTTTTTCCACACGCGGATGTACTTTGAAATTCGCGGGAATCGCGACCAGGCGCTCGGCCAGTTGTTGCAAATGCTCACGTGGCAAACCGGTCTCGACCGGCTTCTTCCACGAGACATTGTGGTACATCGACCAGTTCACCGCGTATTCCAGTTTGAACCCGGTCAGCACCGGTTGCACGGGGTTGCGCCCTTCGTCCATTGCACGGCGGTAAGCGGTGACCATTTCATCGGGTTCACCCGCCGTGAGCACGCCCTCCTCGACCAGCCGCCTGGCATATAACGCACGCGTTCCAGGATGCTGGTTCACCTTGCGATACATCAGCGGCTGCGTAACCAATGGTTCATCCTGCTCGTTGTGTCCAAGCTTGCGAAAACACACCAGATCCACCACCACATCGCTGGCGAATTGCATGCGATAGTCAAGCGCAATTTCGGCCACCTTCAACACGGCCTCCGGATCGTCGGCATTCACATGGAAGATCGGCGCCTCGATCATCTTCGCAATATCGGTGCAATACAACGACGAGCGCGCATCGCGCGGGTCGGAAGTTGTAAATCCGATCTGGTTGTTCACCACAATATGCACTGTGCCACCCGTACCGTAGCCGCGTGTTTGCGACAGGTTGAAGGTTTCCTGATTGACGCCCTGCCCGGCGAAAGCCGCATCGCCATGAATCAGGACAGGCATCACATGTCTGCCATTCAAGTCGCCACGGCGATGCTGCCGGGCACGTACCGAGCCCTCAACCACCGGATTGACGATCTCGAGATGCGACGGGTTGAAGGCCAGCGTGAGGTGGATAGGGCCACCAGGCGTGGCGATATCGGAAGAAAAACCCTGATGGTATTTCACATCACCTGAGGTCAGATGTTTGACATGAACGCCTTCGAATTCGGCGAATAATTCCCCGGGTAATTTTCCCAGCGTATTGATCAGCACATTCAGGCGTCCACGGTGCGCCATGCCGATCACGGACTCTTTTACCCCCTGTTCGCCTGCGCGCTGCAGCAGATGATAAAGCAAAGGGATCAGCGTATCACCGCCTTCCAGTGAGAAACGCTTTTGCCCGACATATTTGGTGTGCAGGTAACGTTCCAGTCCTTCGGCAGCGGTCAGCCGTTCCAGGATGCGTTTCTTGATCTCGCTGGAATATGGTTGCTCGCCTGCAGGTCCCTCCAGCCTGGCCTGTATCCAGCGTTTGACCGGAACGCTGTTGATGTACATGTATTCGGCACCGACGGTACTG
Organism: Sideroxydans sp.; assembly: GCA_050287265.1. Taxonomy (GTDB): domain Bacteria; phylum Pseudomonadota; class Gammaproteobacteria; order Burkholderiales; family Gallionellaceae; genus Sideroxyarcus. The sequence goes on from JBNKBO010000012.1 coordinate 4,997, forward strand.
CAATAGATGCGGCGCAGACGCTGGATAATCTCGCGCAAGGTCAAACGCTTCCCGCTTACCAGTGAGCCGGTGAAAAAAGTGGTATCCATATCAGCCTCATCCAGCCCGTAATAGGATGGATTCAGCTCGGCCATTTCCGGCCCGGGATGCCGTTGCAAGGGATCGAGATCGGCGACGCGTGTACCCAGGAAACGATAGGCATTGATGAGTTGCAATACCGAGGCCTGTTTGCGTGCTTCATCAGGATGCACCGGTGTTTCCGCCAGGCGTTTGCCCAATTCCAGAAAACCTCGCTGAATCGGACCATGCGGCACATCATGCTGAAAGTTTACGGCCTGCAGTTTGTCGAAGTAGGCGCGCCATTCTGCAGGAACCGAGGTCGCATCCTGCAGATAGTCCTCATACAAACCCTCGACAAAAGCGTTGTTGCCCCCGGACAACAACGAGGTGTTCTTCATGGTTTGCAAATAGTTGTTTCCGGGTGCATTCATGACCCACCTCCCGCTGTTCAGCGTTTAGCCAACGGCACATAATCGCGCCGTGTCTCGCCGCGATACAACTGGCGTGGACGGCCGATCTTGTGGTCAGCATCCTCCATCATTTCGTTCCATTGCGATATCCAGCCCACGGTGCGTGCGACAGCAAAGATCACAGTAAACATGTTGACGGGAATACCCAGCGCGCGCAGCACGATGCCGGAATAGAAGTCCACATTCGGATACAACTTGTGATCGATGAAATACTGGTCGCTCAGGGCAACACGCTCAAGCTCCATCGCCAGCTCGAACAGCTTGTGGTTTTCCAGCTTGAGTTCCTTGAGCACTTCGTAACAGGTCTCTCGCATCACCGCAGCACGCGGATCCATATTCTTGTAAACGCGGTGACCAAAACCCATCAGGCGATATTTTCTGTCCTTCACGCCCTGTACGTATTCTTTCACTCGCGAGATATCGCCTACCTCTTCCAGCATTTTCAGTGCAGCTTCGTTCGCACCGCCATGAGCTGGTCCCCACAGCGCAGCAATGCCGGACGCAATGCAGGCGAATGGGTTGGCCCCGCTCGATCCGGCCAGACGCACCGTCGAGGTCGATGCGTTCTGTTCGTGATCGGCATGCAGGATGAGGATGCGATCCAGCGCGCGCACCAGCACCGGATTCGGAACATATTCCTCGGTGGGCACGCCAAACATCATGTACATGAGGTTCTCCGCATAATTGAATCTGTTTTGCGGATACATGAACGGGGCGCCGCGATAATACTTATGAGCCATAGCCGCAATGGTCGGCACCTTGGCCAGCATGCGCATGGCCGACAATTCACGATGCTCGGGGTTATTGATGTCCAGCGAATCATGATAGAAAGCCGACAGCGCCCCCACCACACCGACCATTACCGCCATCGGATGCGCATCGCGGCGGAATCCGTTGAAAAAGCGCGCCAGTTGTTCATGCACCATGGTATGGCGCGTCATGCGCCCGGCGAATGCCTCGTACTGGTCCGCATTCGGTAATTCACCGTGCAGCAGTAAAAAACTGACTTCCAGAAAATCGGAACGCTGGGCCAGTTGTTCGATAGGATAGCCGCGGTAGTACAACAAGCCGGCGTCACCGTCGATAAAGGTAATCCTGGAAGTACAACTCGATGTGGAGAAAAACGCCGGATCATAGGTAAATATCCCCAATTTGCTCAATCCGCGGATGTCGATCACATCGGTACCTAGCGTACCGGACAGAATAGGCAGGTCAAGGCTTTCGCCGTTGTCCAGGATCAGTTTTGCAACACGTTGCGTTTCCATGATTCACCTCACATTTCCTGTTTTGTCTTGTTCTTGTCAGGCTTCTCTCAGCCATCCCAGCACTTCGTGCTGATGCGCATACACTGCTTCTTTTTTGCCCGTGATCACATCCCAGAGTTCCGTGTCCGGCATGGCCAGCAACTCATCGAAAACCAATCGCTGTTCGTCATTCATCGCCTGATATCTTTGCCGGACAAAACGCCCTAATACAATATCCAGTTCCAGCAAACCGCGCCGACAACGCCAGCGCACGCGCTCCAGAGAAACAGTATCCAGGATACTGGATTCAGGATTTAGGGACTGGGTGCCGGGATTTGTATCCTGCATCCTGTATCCCGTATCCTGCTTCTTCATACTACCCTCTTCACCATCATATCCTTGATCTTGCCGATGGCTTCCGTCGGATTCAGTTCTTTGGGGCAGACATCCACGCAATTCATAATGGTATGGCAACGGAACAGGCGGTAAGGGTCTTCCAGATTATCCAGTCTAACTGCCGTATCCTGATCGCGCGTATCGGCAATAAAACGATAGGCCTGCAACAATCCGGAAGGCCCGACGAATTTATCCGGGTTCCACCAGAAGGAAGGGCATGCTGTGGTGCAACAGGCACACAGTATGCATTCGTACAACCCATCCAGTTCCGCCCTATCTTGCGGCGATTGCAGGCGTTCGGTCTCCGGCGGCGGATCGTTATTGACCAGATACGGTTTGATCGAGTGGTACTGTTTGAAGAACTGCGTCATATCCACGATCAGGTCACGAATAACCGGCAGGCCCGGCAACGGGCGTATTTCGATCGGCTGTTTGAGCGAGGATAATGGCGTGATACAGGCCAGGCCGTTGCGCCCGTTAATGTTCATTGCATCCGACCCGCACACACCTTCGCGGCAGGATTTGCGGAATCCGATACTGTCGTCCTGTTCCTTCAATAGCATTAGTGCGTCCAGCAACATGGCATCATCAGCCTGCATGCTGAGTTCATAATCCTGCATATAAGGCTTTGAATCGGTATCCGGATTGTAGCGGTAGATGCGAAATTTCATGCCAGAGTCCCCATGCTGTTCAGCCGGTATTCAAGAATCATTCCACACGGAGGCGCGGAGACACGGAGAGATTGCCTTGCATCTTCCCAGCTTTTCCTCCGCGACTCCGCGACTCCGCGTGAGAAATAGTTTTTGTTTTTTGGCATCATTTTGGATGGCATACGATTAATACACCCGCGCCTTGAGCGGGAAGGTGTCAACTTTCAGGGGTTTCAGGCGCACCGGTTTGTAATCGAGGCGGTGCCCTTCGCTGTAATACAGTGAATGTTTCAACCAGTTTTTGTCGTCCCGCTCCGGAAAATCCTCTCGCGCATGTGCGCCGCGGCTTTCCTCGCGAGCTGCCGCCGCAGTCATCGTGGCTTGCGCCACTTCGACCAGATTATCCAGTTCCAGCGCCTCGACGCGCGCGGTATTGAATACCTTGCTTTTGTCCTTGATCCCGGTTTTACGCGCCCGCTCCGCCACTTCGTTGATCCTGCTCACGCCTTCAGCCATCAGGTCAGGAAAACGGAACACCCCGCAATGTGTCTGCATGGTTCTACGCATCGCATCGCCGACTTCGGCAACGCTTTCGCCATTCTTCTGGTTCTCAAGCCGTGCAAGGCGTTCCAGCGGGCGATCAGTCGAGTCCTTAGGCAGTCGTTTCGGGTTCGGATTGTTCCTGAGGTCTTCGATGATCTGCCGCGCGGCCGAACGGCCGAAAACGATCAGATCAAGCAGCGAGTTGCAGCCCAAGCGGTTCGCCCCATGCACCGACACGCAGGCACATTCGCCCACCGCATAAAAGCCCTGCACCACATCTTCCGGTGCGGCGCCGTGCGGTGCGACAACCTGTCCGTGATAATTGGTCGGTATGCCGCCCATCATGTAATGCGCTGTCGGCACTACCGGGATGGGCGCCTTGGACGGATCGACATGCGCGAACTTGAGCGCGATATCGCGAATACCCGGCAGACGGTGATTTATCACTTCTTCGCCCAGATGATCGAGTTTGAGCATCACATAATCACCATGCGGCCCGCAGCCGCGTCCTTCCTTGATTTCCGTTGCCATGGCACGCGACACCACATCGCGGCTGGCCAGGTCCTTGGCATTGGGTGCATAGCGCGGCATGAAGCGTTCGCCGTCCTTGTTCACCAGGTACCCCCCTTCGCCGCGCACACCTTCGGTGATGAGTACACCCGAGCCATGCACACCGGTCGGGTGGAACTGGAAAAACTCCATGTCTTCCAGCGGAATGCCGGCGCGCGCCGCCATACCCAGCCCGTCGCCGGTGTTGATATAGGCATTGGTGCTCGCCGAGAAAATACGTCCCGCACCGCCTGTAGCAAACAGTGTGGCGCGCGCCTGCAGGATCATCACCTCGGAAGTTTCGATCTCCATCGCCACCACGCCCAGCACGTCGCCATCCTCATCACGGATCAGATCCAGCGCCATCCATTCGACAAAAAAATTGGTGTTGGCTTTTACATTCTGCTGATACAAAGTGTGCAGCAACGCATGACCGGTACGGTCGGCGGCGGCACAGGCGCGCGGCACCGGGTTCTTGCCATAGTCCTGCATGTGTCCGCCAAACGGACGCTGATATATCTTGCCGCTATCGAGCCGGTCAAACGGCATGCCGAAATGTTCCAGTTCGTACACAACTTCCGGTGCGGCACGGCACATGAACTCAATCGCATCCTGATCGCCCAGGTAGTCCGACCCCTTCACCGTGTCGTACATATGCCAGTGCCAGTTGTCTTCGTTGACATTGCCCAGTGAAGCAGCAATTCCACCCTGCGCGGCAACCGTATGCGAACGCGTTGGAAACACCTTGGACAGCACTGCCACCTTAAGCCCGGCATGCGACAAGGTCAGCGCCGCGCGCATTCCAGAGCCGCCCGCCCCCACTACAATCACGTCGAATGTTCTTTTAGCCAATGCCATTTCAAAGTCCCCAGAGAATCTGCACCGACCAGATGACGTACAGTATCAACGCAAGAATAACCAGCACATGCACCAGCAAACGTATGCCTGCCGGCTTCACATAATCCATCACGATATCGCGCACGCCGATCCAGGCGTGATAGAACAGACTCAACAGGAACAACATCGAGAAAGTGCGCATGGCGTTGCCGGAAAACAGCTCGATCCAGATGTCATATCCAAACGACACCTGTCGCAGCAAAAAAATCGCGACAAACAGCGTATACACAGCCATCACCGCGGCAGTGACGCGCTGCGCGAGCCAATCGCGCAAACCGTAATGCGCCCCCGTGACTATACGATTCACCATAACTTCGCCCCCAGAACCACGGTCAATGCCAAACTGACGACCATCACCCACATGCTGGCAGCACGCGCCGAGGCAAGGTCTCGCAGCAAATGCAAATCAATCGCCAGATAACGCAGCCCGGCGCAGAAATGGTGCAGAAATGCCCACATCAGCGCAAGCACGCCCAGTTTAAGCAAAGGATTCGACAGCCACTCAGTCAGGTTGGTGTATGTTTCGATGGAGCGCAGACTCTGGTCAAACAACAACAACAAGAAAGGAAGGGCAAGAAATAAAACAGCACCGCTGACACGATGCAGGATGGATACATATCCGGAAAGAGGCAGTTTGATCTTGTGCAGTGCGAGATGTTTGGGGCGTACTTTATTCATTTCATATTTTCCGCAACCATATTTGCAATAGATAATCCTACACCTAACGCAAGGTAAGTGAAAACTATAATGACTATGAAAAGAATAATAGCTGAGTTAACGCTTCCTTGGGAGAAGATATTTAGAATTGACCTTGCGCTCAGTATGTATAGCAGGGAAAAACCTGCAAACCTGGCTCACATCAGCTGAATGATGGGATGAAGTCCGGTGGCAGATTCCTGATCATCCAGACGATGCGAAAATGCCTTGATCTTTGGAATGTTGGAAATGAACAATTCAACCAGTCCGGGATCGAAATATTTACCTGCGTTCTGCCTAAGGAAATCTACAGCTTCCTTTTCACTCCAGCTGTTTTTGTAAGTCCGGTTGGAGACAAGCGCATCAAACACATCGCAGATCGCAACAATACGTCCTTCGACCGGGATGGCTTCGCCGGACAGACCTGCTGGAAAACCTGAGCCGTCCCATTTTTCATGATGGCTTAAGGCCACAATCCTCGCCATTCTCATCACGTTTGATTGCGAGTGCTTGAGGATTTCGGCACCTATTCTGGTATGTTCATGCATTGCCTGATGTTCTTCTTCCGTCAGTTTTCCCGGTTTGCGCAGGATGCTGTCCGGGATGCCAATTTTACCCAGATCGTGTAGCGGACTGGCATACATGAGGGTCTCGGCATCCTGCTCCGAAAATCCGGCCGACTTGGCTAACAAATAGGATGCATAGCCCACCCTGAGAACATGATCGCCACTATCGGCGTCGCGGTATTCGCCCGCTTTGCCGAGACACACAAGTGCTTCCATTTCCGATTCCCGAAGCCTCTCTGTTGTTTCATGTATCAAATAAAAATAGCTGCTGTACTTATAGGCGGTGTATAGCATATACCCCAAACCCAGCAACATCATCAAAGTAAAGACAATGTCGGCAGAAGTGCTCCGGAAATAGAACACTGCAATCAATGTCCCGAGCATGGGAAACACAAACGAAAAATAGACCCTGAAAATTGTCCCCAGCGTGGCAATCGACGCTCCGGAAAATCCAAAAGCGACCGCAATGGAAAAGTAGATCAACTCGCTATGGGCATGCAGAACAATCTGCGCAAACAGGAATGCCCATAGCAGCCCCATAAAAAAAATGTTGGCGTTATATCTGTGCAGTCTTTGCTCGACATACTGCTCTGTTTTGCTGCTTGCATCCTGTTTAAGGGGACTGAAATTCCAATAGCGATGAAACAGAAGTGCGATAACACATGTATCCCAGATGGCCAGCATTTTCATGGAGAAGCCTGATTTCTGCAGCAGGAATGTCATCAGAAGCGCAACCAGGGATTGCCCGATTATTCCTGTGGAGGCTTGGGAGACAATATGACTCAGCTGGCTTGGCCGCATTTTCATCGCGATTTTCCCGCTTTTAGTATTGTTATTATGGGGTTCAAATGCTTAAGTCTGTTTAAAATTTCAGAGTGAGTGTTTTAGAAAATTCTCAAAGCGGGGTATTGACCGGATTTTGACCATTCCTTGTATAAAATAGTTCTCTGATCGGAAAATGTTGATTTGAGGGGCTGCCAATGGCAGGTGACATGCCCCTTGAATGCAATTTACACGAAAATCCTGCAACAGCCACTTTCTATCGCGAGATTGATGCCATAAACACACGCTAGCCAAGCAAGTGCTTCACATGCTCGCGCTCTTCGAGCAGTTCATTGTAACTTGTCATCATGTGTTGACGGCCGAGGTCACTGACAGGCAGGTCTTTTATGATCTGGTATTCCCCGTTGCCGCATGTCACCGGGAATCCGTAAATAACGCCCTCGGGAATCCCATAGCTGCCATCCGACGGAACGCTCATGGTAACCCAGTCGCCAGCTGGCGATTGCAGCATCCAGTCGCGAATGTGGGCAATGGCGGAATTGGCTGCGCTCGCGGCGCTGCTCAGTCCGCGCGCCTCAATCACCGCCGCACCGCGTTTTTGCACGGTGGGAACGAAATCGTTTTCGATCCAGTCGCGATCCTTCAGCATGTCCAGCACTTTGCGCCCGCCGATCTCCGAATGCGAAAGATCCGGATATTGCGTAACCGAGTGATTGCCCCAGACGACCATCTTTTTGACGTCGCGTATCGGCTGGGAAAGTTTGGCTGCAACCTGTGCGATGGCACGGTTGTGATCGAGCCGCATCATGGCCGTGAAATTGCGTGGATTCAGGTCAGGCGCATTTTTCATGGCGATGAGCGCGTTGGTGTTGGCCGGATTACCGACAACCAGCACCTTCACATTGCGCGATGCGACTTCGTTGAGAATGCGGCCTTGCTCCGAAAAGATCGCGCCATTTGCCTCCAGCAAGTCCTTGCGTTCCATACCCTTGCCGCGTGGACGCGCACCAACCAGTATGGCGACATCAACATCGCGGAAAGCAATACGCGCATCATCGGTTGTAACAACTTGATGCAGATTGGGGAACGCACAGTCTTCCAGTTCCATCGCCACACCATGCAAGGCCTGCTGGGCAGGCGTGATATCGAGCAATTGCAGAATGACAGGCTGGTCACTCCCAAGCATATCGCCGTTGGCGATACGGAATAACAGGCTGTAACAGATCTGTCCGGCTGCTCCGGTGATAGCGACGCGAATCGGGGCTTTCATGCTTTCTCCTTCATATTTTTGGCTGGCGACAATCCGGACGCAACTTGCGCGCCCGGATGCCGAAGGTAAAACATCACAGCCTTATGCAATGGACGCCAGGGCAGCGTTAAGGGTTGCGCTGGGGCGCATCGCGCTGGATGTCTTGTCAAAGTCCGGACGATAGTAGCCACCCATATCCACGGGCTTACCCTGTGCTCCGATCAACTCGGCCATGATCCTGGCCTCGTTCTCGGTCAGCGTTTTCGCCAGTGGAGCGAACCTGGCCTTCAACTCTGGATCCTTGTCCTGTGCCGCCAATGCCTGTGCCCAGTACATGGCCAGATAAAAATGACTGCCGCGGTTGTCAATCTCGCCGACCTTGCGCGCGGGCGAACGATTGTTGTCGAGAATTTTGCCGTTGGCTTCGTCCAGCGCATCGGCCAGCACCTGCGCCTTTTCGTTCTTGAACACCTGTGCGAGGTGTTCCAGCGATACGCCGAGCGCAAGGAATTCACCCAGCGAATCCCAGCGCAGATAGCCTTCCTGCTGGAACTGCTGCACATGCTTGGGAGCAGAACCGCCGGCACCGGTCTCAAACAGTCCGCCACCCTTCATCAACGGCACGATGGACAGCATCTTGGCACTGGTGTTCAGCTCCAGGATGGGGAACAGGTCGGTGAGGTAGTCTCGCAGCACATTGCCCGTAACGGAAATGGTATTCAGCCCTTTGCGGATGCGCTCCAGCGAGACGCGGCATGCGTCCGGAGGTGCCATGATCTTGATGTCCAGACTGCTAGTATCGTGGTCCTTAAGATACTTTTCAACCTTGGTAATGATCTGCGCATCATGAGCACGGTTCTTGTCCAGCCAGAAAATAGCCGGTGTATCGGACAGGCGCGCACGCGTAACGGCGAGCTTGACCCAGTCCTGGATAGGCGCGTCCTTGGCCTGACAGGCGCGGAAAATATCGCCCTGCTCCACTTTCTGCTCCAGCAACGTCTTGCCCGCAGCATCCACCACGCGGATCGTGCCGTCACCGGGCGCTTCGAAAGTCTTGTCGTGCGAACCGTATTCTTCAGCCTTCTGCGCCATCAGGCCGACGTTGGGCACGGAACCCATGGTCACCGGATCGAGTGCACCGTGTTTTTTGCAATCTTCTATGACTGCCTGGAACACGCCCGCATAGTTGCGGTCCGGGATCATGGCCTTGGTGTCATACGGCTTGCCGTCGGCACCCCACATCTTGCCGCCGTCGCGGATCATGGGTGGCATGGAAGCATCGATGATCACGTCCGAAGGCACGTGCAGGTTGGTAATACCCTTGTCCGAATTCACCATTGCCAGTTGCGGCTGTTTCTTGAAGCAGGCCTGGATGTCGGCTTCGATCTCGGCACGTTTGGCATCCGGCAAGGTAGCAACTTTTGCCAGCACGTCGCCGAAACCGTTATTCACGTTGACGTTGAGCTCCTTCAGCGTCGCACCATGTTTGTCGAACACGTCCTTGAAATACACCGACACGGCATGGCCGAACATGATGGGGTCGGAAATTTTCATCATGGTGGCCTTCAGGTGCAATGACAGCAGCACGTCCGGTTCTTTTTTCGCTTCCTCGATCTGCTCGGCAAAGAACTTGCGCAATGCATTGCGGCTCATGGCCGCGGCATCGATCACTTCGCCCGCCTTGAGCGCGGTCTTTTCCTTCAGCACCGTCGTCTTGCCGTCGTCGCCGACAAACTCGATGCGCACTGTGGTCGCCTCCGGCACCGTGACGGACTTTTCGCTGCCGTAGAAATCGCCGCCACTCATATGCACCACATGGGTTTTGGATTCCGGAATCCATTTGCCCATGCGATGCGGATGCTTGCGCGCGTACTGTTTGACCGAGGCGGCGGCGCGACGGTCCGAGTTGCCTTCACGCAACACCGGATTTACGGCACTGCCGAGTACCTTGCCGAAACGCGCCTTGAGTTCCTTCTCGGCATCGTTCTGCGGGTTCTCGGGGTAATCCGGAATCTTGTAGCCCAGCGACTGCAATTCCTTGATGGCGGCCTTGAGCTGCGGCACCGAAGCGCTGACGTTGGGCAGCTTGATGATGTTGGCTTCCGGTTTTTGTGTCAGTTCTCCCAGCCAGGTCAGGTCGTCATTGAGCTTCTGGCTCTCGGTGAGGTTGTCCGGAAAATTGGCGATAACGCGACCGGCCAGGGAAATATCCCTGGTTTGCACATCAACGCCGGCAGCCTTGGTGAAGGCCTGCACGATGGGCAACAAAGAATAGGTTGCCAGCGCTGGCGCTTCGTCAACCTTGGTCCAGTAAATGATTGGTTTGGTCATGATGTTCTCTTGAAAATATTGAATTAGTTCAGGCCGCCTGCTGGCTGGCAAACAGGGAAAGCGCACCACCGGCACGAATCATGGGAATGTCTTCTTTCCCTTGTGCGAGCTTGAGCGGAATCTCTCCATCTCCTTTAACCACCAGCTTGAGGTTTCCGCTGTCCAGGCTGCCCATGTCGAGCGATACCTCTGCGCCCTGCTGGATACGCTCCAGATCAGCCGGATTCTCGAACGTCAGCCCGACGATACCAAAGTTGGCGAGGTTGGCGAGGTGAATGCGCTCGAAGCCCTTGGCCACGATGGCGCGGATACCCAGGATGCGCGGGCACAGACCGGCGTGCTCGCGCGAACTGCCCATGCCGTAACCGTCACCGGCCACGATGAAGCCGTGCTTGCCGGCATCGCGCACTGCGGCAGCACGGCTGCTGAAAGTCTTGTCCACTTGTACGAAAGTTGCCTGCTTCGCGTACTCGTCCGCGTTGGAACGCAGCGACAGGTACTTGCCGGCCGGCTGGATGTGGTCAGTGGTGATCTCGTTGCCCAGCTTGAGCAGGACTTCGCCTGACAGTTTGGCCGGCAGCGGATCCAGCGTCGGCAATGGGGCAATGCCCGGACCGTAACGTGTCTCCACCTTGGCAGCCTCTGCAGGCGGCAGCGGTGCGATGTAGGAATCCATGTCGACGACGGGTGGGATCAGCTTGAAAGCAAGTTCTGCATTACTGCCGAGCAGGTCGCGCGGGTCGGTAATACAACCCATCACGGCGCTGGCGGCGGCAGTCGCCGGGCTGACCAGATGCACGGAGGCGGTTTCGGTACCCGAACGGCCTTCAAAGTTGCGGTTGGCCGTGGACAGCATCACTCCTTTGCTGGCCGGGCTGAAGCCCTGTCCGATACACGCGGAGCAGGCATTTTCCATGATGCGCACACCTGCCGCATAGAAGATTTCCAGGTAACCGGCCGCTGCCAATTGGCGCGCGATCGCCTGCGAGCCCGGAGCAATGGCGGTGTCGACTTTGACTTTTTTGCCGCGCAATATTTCGCCCACACGCGCCAGGTTCTCGTAGTTGGCGTTAGTGCAACTGCCGATGAACACGGCATCGATAGGCTCGCCCGCATGGGCCTTGACCGGTTCCATGGATTTCAGGCGCGGATACAGTGCAATGGTCGGTTGCAGGTCGGACAGGTTGATCTCGACCGTGCGCGAGTAGGTCGCACCCGCATCGGCTTCCAGCGACTGCCAGTCTTTGGCGCGCTGGCGGCCTTCGAGATAGGCCTTGGTGATGTCGTCCGACGGGAAGATGGAAAACGCGACGCCGCCCTCGGTGCCCATATTGCAGATGGTGGCACGGTCGGAAACATTCAGGCTCTTGAGGCCGGGGCCGGTGTATTCCAGACAGATGCCCTTGTTGCCCTTGATGCCGATGACCTTGAGCACGTTCAGGATCACATCCTTGGCCAGCACGCCAGGATGCAGCGCACCGGTGAGGTTCACTTGCACCACTTGCGGCATCTCGATCTTGTACGACGTACCCGCCATGGCGAAGCTCACGTCGGTGCCGCCCGCCCCCATGGCCAGCATGCCCATGCCGCCGGCGTTGGTGGTGTGCGAGTCGGAACCGATGACCGATTTGCCCGGTGCCGCGAAATCCTGCAGGAACACGCTGTGGCAGATGCCGTTGCCGCAACGCGAGAAATAACAGCCATATTTCTTGCTGAAGCTTTCGAGGTAATGGTGGTCGTCGCTGTCAATGTAACCGACCTGCAACGTCTTGTGATCCACCACAATAACGGAAGTGGTCTTCACGCGATCCACGCCCATTTTTTCGAAGGCCAACGCCGCAGCGGTGCCGGTTGCGTCTTGATAAAGCGTATGGGTAAACTGGATTTCCAGCGGTTTCCCCGGTTCGGGGAGTTGCTTCAAACCTCCGGCTGCATTGGCCAGCAGGATTTTTTGGGCGACGTTATAAGCTGTCATGGGATCCTCTTTAAATTTTCAAATGAATATTTCAACAAGTTAATCATCGAATTCGCCAGTCTCGCGTATCTCAAGACTGTATTACGAAATCGACGCAAGTTTAAGGAAGCCAGGTACAGATTGGCTTTCGCCGTTAAATCCGTACCTGTCTTCCTTGTTATTTGCTATCCCATGAATTTACCTGCTTTCCGTTCGTGCCTCTGGCTTGCCGGATGCGGTTCTCACGTATTTGCAAAGAATTCCTTATGTCAGGAAACGTGGTTGCACTGCGATGCAGGCGTTCGCGTATCCATGTTGCGGCCACGGTTGATATGGTCGTCTATCTCGCCCGCACATCCCGCCATACGGCCGAACAGGAATGCGGTGAAGGCAGCCATTTCCAGTGAACTTTCGCTGAATTCACCCTTGCGATAGCGCGACCACAACAGTTTCAACAGCATCGCGGCGATAATGGCATCAATGTTGACACAGAACACGTTTGCTGTGACCCCGTTGTCGTACAAAGCCTGTACCAGCGTACGGTAATAGTCGTGGAACACGTTCTTCTCGCCGCGCTCCGCGAACAGATCCGCAATATATACTTCGCGCGGATCATGGTTAACCTGATGCCCCTTGAACACCGGATGGTTGACGCCCGGAATATTGCGCACCGGCAATCCCAGCGCCTTGCCGGCTTTCTTCTCGGCATGGAATGCCTTGGCAAATTCGGTCGCCATGGCCTTGAGGTCGAGCCCGTGCTTGGCAACGCCAGCATCCGCCAGATTGGTTTTGCTGAATGCCTCGATCAGGAACTGGATACCTTCGAAACCGTTGCCGCCATGTGCGAAACCGGTGTGGGTCAGGAAACCGATCATGCCCTTGTTGATCTGCACGCGCTCCGGTGATTCCGGACCGTCGGCGGATACCGCGCCCTTGCAGCCCTGCGCCGAAATGGTACCGACACCGTTGGAGATGATCAGGCCCAGCATGACCTGGAACGGGAACAGCGTCGCCTCAGTCGGCTTCTCGCCCAGCAGCGCCAGATAGGCCAATTGAGTGATGGTCCATGATTCCAGGATTTCCTGGTTGTCGATGCCGCAGAACTTGCCAGGCTGGTGGTTCTTGCTGTCGGTCGACGCGCCGATGATGACGGCAAACAAATGTGCATACCATGGCAGATTGCGTACCGTGAGACGCGAGATGCGCTTGCGCATCAGCGGCTCCCAGGCAACAGTCGTGGTCAATGCCGCCACTACCGCATCTGCAGTCGGGTTGCCTTTCAGCGAACGCAGATAACTCACGAACACCGATTTGCCGCCGCGCTTGTCGAAAGCCTTGAGCATGGCTTCTGCCTGCGCATCCTTATCCTTGCTCTGCAAGGTCGCCAGTTGTTCCGGGGTCGCCGTGGCAGGAGTGACCTTGGCCTTCACATCGTCGCCCTTGGCCAGACCGGAGTGGGCGAAAAGTTCGACCAGCGTGTCCGCTGCCGCACGCGCGCCATCAACGCGTTTCGGACCGAGCAGCGCAACAGCGGCGCTGATCGCCGTGTTAGGCGCGTTGCCGGCTTCGCGCGCTGCGTCAGCAGCACCCAGCATGGTTTCACCATGCATATTGACGTGCGCTGCAACAGCAAGGTTGAACAAGGCATTGTCATTGGCATCATTGACTTCGCGCACAAGCGCCAGACACAGGTTGGATTCCAGCGGCTGCTTGGCGGTATCGAGGATGGAGATGCCGTTGACCTTGGTGACCTGCGTCTTCGGATCCATCACCGAACTGCCGGAACAGTCCTTCATGGACTGGCGCGGGAAGATGGCACCGACATGCTTGAGCAGTTCGGCGATCTGATCGTCGTAAGGCGGCAAGGCCTTGACCACCGGAATATCGAGTGAAGGCGGCAGCTTGATGCCTTGGGAATCGCCGAACCACGGCTTCAGTTCCAGATTGCCTTCCGGCTCGAAGTCCTTCTCGACACCGTTCAGTTTCATCACCGCTGTCAGTGCCAGCGGAATGTGCGCGATGTTGGTAACCACCGCGCCCTTCTTCGAACACACGGGATTTTCCGGTGTGAATATATCCTTCACGCCGAACTTGTCCATGAACCATTTTTCCTTGGCGCGCGCATCGTCGCCTGATCCGGCGATCGCGCCGGCGTGGCCTACGGCGCGCGTCAGGTTCGCCTTCCAGCGGCCGACCACACAGGCCACCACGGGCTTATCGAATTCGACCGCTTCTTCATAATAGCCGCCCGGCTCGGAATACAGCACAGCCGACTTGGTACGCGCATCGTTGGACATGGCGTAGGCGAATTCCGGTACGGCATAATTGATGTACACATCCTTGCCGCTGGAAATCAGTGTGGTCGTGCCCCAGCCGCCGATGGCCAGGTAGTTGGCGATGGTGGTGGTGAAGTTGCCGGAATTGGAAAAGATGGCAACCGTGCCTTTTTTCAATGTTTCTTCCGGCTTGTCTCCGCCCAGTGCACCGCCGATGCGGATATGGTTCCACGAATCCGCCACCCCAAGACAGTTGGCGCCGAAGAGATCCACACCGCGCTGCTGGCCGAGCGCGCGGATTTCGCGCGCGTCGTGCACTGAAATCTTTTCGGTGAGAATGACGACTTTTTCGACATCGGGATTGATACGGATCAGTTCAGCCACACCATCGCGCACGGCGGATGGCGGCAAATAAACAACACCGACGTTGAATTTATGGCCGGCTTCCAGGCCTTCGCGCACGTTGTTGTACACCGGGATCTTGCCCGCAGGCGTATCGACAAATTGCCCGCCGCGTCCGGGGGAAGTACCGAACACGACGTTGCCACCGGAATAGGCGTGGCTGACCGGGGTTACGGCACGCGACTCATTACCGGTAATGTTCAACACGCAGATGCGGTCATCCTTGGTTGCGAGATCGGCCAAGGACTTGCTGCCCACGTAATATTTAAACTTTTCGATACCAGGCTTTCTCATAGCTTGTCACCTTTGCAATTCATTTCTTTAAATTTGTCAGTTTACTGGTTGTGATCGTTTGTGCTCATGCGCCTTTATGCGTCGGCAGGCAAACCCAGCACTTTCGCCACTTCTGCACGGCCGCCTTCCTTCATCCAGCGATTCGCTTCCTGTGCATAGTTCACCACATCGGTCATGGCGGAATCGAAGCCGAAAATGCGGTAAGGCAGGCGCAGTGAATCAAGTACATCCTTGAACACACCCATGCCGCGAATCACTTGCGGGCCACCACGACCGATCACCACATACAATGGGGTCGGACCATGTTCGCTGAAGTAATCACGCAGTGCGTCAGCCATCGCGCGGAACGTCACAAAGATGTCGGTGTTGTTGGCCTTGCCGCCGATGATAAACAGCACGTTCGACTGCTTGAGGTAATACTTCAGGCATATGCGCATCACGTCGTACATTTTCTCGTAAGGCGGATTGCCGCCGAAGTCGGAAGAAATGATGGCATCGTTGCCCAGCACTTCACTCACCAGCGAGTTCGCACCACCGCCGAAGGTCGGGGCCAGAATGGTGCCGTTTTCGTTGATCACGTAAACATCACTCTGCCCCTGGTAGGTGCGCAGTTCGTTGATCTCCTGTTCGAAGTCGTTGGACTCAGTGGTAAACAGGTCGGCAGGCAGCTTGAGACGGTTCACGCGCGGATCGTCGCGATCGAAACCGCACTTGAAATCGCAGGCTACCGGGGTCAGCGCGCCGTTGCGGCCTTCCATCATGCGGATCGGGTTGAGTTCCAGCGTGGACATGCCATAGTGGTGGAACAGATCCCAAAGTTTGGGCAGGTGCTGCACCAGCGGGGAAATGATTTCCCTGGGTGCCCCCAGATCGGTCAGTGCGTTGGAAATAACAAAGGACTTGAGACCGGTCAACGGATCAAACGGCACTTCGATGATCTGGGACTTGTCCAGTTCCTCGATATCCACACCGCCGTGATGTGTGAGTGTCATGACCGGCGCACGGTAGCGCGTCGAGTCGGTCAGCGAAAAATAGATTTCATATTCGGCGGGAACAGCACCCTCGAACGTCACACCGCGCGATTTGTAAACCGCATTGCCGGACTTGTGTTCGGCAAAATACAGGCGCTCTTTTTCGGCCAGTGCTGCTTTCAGATCCTTGGCGCGACCGAGCAAACCCGACTTGCCCTTCTTGCCGACGCCTCCTTTAAAAATGGGTTTGATGAAAACCGAACCGCATTTCTCGATCAGGCTGTGTATCTCATGATCGCTTGCTTCCGGCCCGAGCACCTCGGAAACCGGAAAATTAACAATCTTGAGCAACGGCGCACCGTGCAACATTCCACTGATATTCATAATCAACTTTCCCCTTTTTAATCACATACTGTTCGTTTCAGCCGCGCCAGAACTTTCCGCTATCGGACGCATCAAGCCACTCAGCCACACCCAAAAACATTTGCGATGTCATTCGCCACCGCCTAAAAACCCCTGCTTTTACTAAGGTAAAAAGCGCGTGCATATAGAACCCATGCGTCAGGTTTCGAACTCGAAACTTGCGCGCAGGCGGGTTTTCACACTGGCTTATTAGTATTCTTCTGGCAGTTTTTTAAGCTCTGCCCAGGAATAGACCGGGCCTTTTGTACAAACGTAATCCTTACCAACGTTGCAGCGGCCGCATTTCCCCAAACCGCACTTCATCTTGTTCTCGATTGTCGTGTAAATCTGCTCATCCGTAAAACCAAGTTGCTGCAGGTTCTGAATCACAAACTTGATCATGATCGGCGGACCGCAGGTGATGGCAATCGTATTGTTGGGTGAAGGTTTCTTGTCCAGCACATTGGCAGGCACGAACCCGCAATATTCCTTCCAGCCCGGCTCTGCCCTGTCGACGGAAAGCTGGATATCGGCATTGCCGCGCATATGGTCCAATTCCGCCTTGTACATAAGATCGCTCGGCGAGCGCGCCCCGTAGAACACGCTGATATTCTTGAAATCGTCGCGCTGTGACAGCGCCGTGGTAATCACCGGCCAGATCGGCGCCAGGCCGACACCACCGCCGATGAACACCAGATTCTTGCCGCGCCAGTCGTCGACCGGGAAGCTGTTGCCGTAGGGACCGCGGATACCGACGATATCACCGACTTCCAGTTCGTGGAATGCGGAACTCACGCGTCCCACGCGCATGATGCTGAACTGTTTATATTCCTTGATCAGCGGCGAGGAAGCGATGGAAATCATCATTTCACCGCGGCCGAACAGCGACAACATGGCGCACTGGCCGCAGGTATGTTCGAAAATCTCGCCCTCGACCGGCTCGATACGGAAGGTCCTGATGGCGCGTTCGCCGCCAATCTCCTCCTTGATGTGGCTAATGCGTGCCAGTTCTGGCAGGTAAATGTTATCCGACATGTTCGGTGACCTTATTGACTACATTGACGATATCGATTCCGACCGAGCATTCGGTAATGCAACGCCCGCAACCGGTACATTGCGGCATGCCGAAGTTTTCGGGGAAATACTGGAATTTGTGGCTCACGCGCTGACGCAATCGTGACCCCTGGTTCTCGCGCGGGTTGTGTCCGGAAGTGTGCATGGTGAAATCCGGGAACTGGCAATTGTCCCAGGTACGCACACGATTGCCGCGCAACGGCGATGAACTGGTATTCTCGTCGTTAATGTCGAAACAGTGACAGGTCGGACACAGAAAGGTGCAGGCTCCGCAACCGATACAGGCGCGCGCCAGTTCTTCCCACAGCGGCGAATCGAAACTCGCTTTCAGCCCGGCCGGAGCGGCGTCGACATCCTTGATCGCGCGCTGCGGCTGAGCAACCGCATTTGCATGGACCTCTTTCAACTTTTTCTTGTCGTCGGCACTCGGTTCGCTGAAAACCTTGTCTGCCGCTGCCATCAATGCCTTGCCGGTTTCGGTAACGGCCGCCACATAATAGCGGTCGCCCAGATCGGTCATCAGCACATCCATGCCCTCGGAAGCAACCGGCGATCCGCCCACTGACTTGCAGAAGCAGTTGATACCCTGAGGCTTGTTACAGGCAAGCCCGATATAAGCCACATTGCTGCGCCGTGCCTGGTAATAGTTATCCTGGAATTGGTCGTTGAACACCGTATCCATGCGCACCATACCGGCACCGTCACACGGACGCACACCGAATACGGCATGCCGCACCGCCTTGGGCTCGATTGGCGTCAGGCGCGGAGGCTGTCCCTTGATATGCTCAAATGAGAAAAACACTTCACGCTGCGGAAAGGAAAATCCCTTGGGCGGCTGCACGGTGTTGCTGTGCTCGAGCTGAACTTTGCCGTTGATGGGCTGATACGACCAGATGTCGTCTTCCATTGCCGGCGCAAAAACCTGCCAATCGCTTAATGCAGCGATCCAGTCGTCTAACTTGTCTTTACCTAAAATCTTTTCCATGCTGTTACCTGATGAATTTGCCGGGGTCGGTGTCGAGGAATGAGGCTGTCAGCGACGGCCCCCCTATGCTTGCTCCCGGCTCGTAACCGAACTGTTCGCGTGCTTCACGTTCCATTTTGTTGTTAAGCAGGCGCAACGGAATATTGACCGGGCACACACGCTCACATTCATTGCAATCGATGCAGCGTCCGGCAAGGTGCAACACGCGCGTCATGTGATAGACCATGTTTTCCGGGCGTGATGCGGAACGTTCGATCCAGCGCACGCGGTTGGCTTTCTCTTCGGCGGTAGTCTGTCCGGTAACCGGGAAGCTGGTACTGTCCACCACGCACTCGTCGCAGTAGCACATCGGGCACACCGAGCGGCAGGCAAAGCAGCGGATGCAACGATCGAACTGGCGCTCCCAGAATTGCCAGCGGGCGGCAGGATCCTGTTCCTCGAAACGCTTGAGCGCGGAGAACGGCGCTTCCAGTTCGCGTCCGGTCTTATCCTCGCCGAGTACGTTGTTATGTTCCTTGGGGTAAGGCTCACGGCATTCCAGGCAGCGATCCGCCATTACTTCGCGTGCGGGGATGCGCTGCTCGCCCTGCGCGGTTGTAAATACGAAATCATCGCCGTCGAATCTGGAATCGGTCGCCTGTATTCCTTTTTTGGCAAGCTTGCGTTCATCCAGCACGCCGGTTCCTTCGCAGGATACACCGATGATGTAGACGTCCTTGCGTTCGAAATAATTTTCCTGCATCAACACCACAGTTGAACGCGCATCGCAGCCCTTGGCGACGATGGCGATGGGCAGGTCAGGCCTTTCCTTGAGGTGCTTGAGAAACTTGCGGTCCTCAACCAGGTACAGCGAAAGATTATGGAAACAGGTGGGATCCCAGATCAGTTCGTCTGCCTGCTCGGGCGACGTAATGACGACGGGTTCCGCCAGCATGCCATTGGTACTGCGGCGGTAGCCGATCACAGCGCGCACTTCATTCTTGGCGAGCAGGTCACGTGCCTTGTCACGAATATCCTGAAGATTGATCATGAGCGATCCGCCTTCACTTTTGTCTGCGGTCCGAGCGGCTTGAGATCCTCGACAAAGTCCCTGATGACCTGAGAATACTTCGCGCCTTCGGCGGCCGACACCCATGACATGCGAAACCGATCCTGCTCGATACCGACAAAGCCGAGCAACTCCTTGACCAGATGGATCTTGCGCCGCGCCAGGAAATTGCCTTCGATGTAATGACAATCGCCAATATGGCAACCTGATACCAGCACGCCGTCGGCGCCCTTCTTCAACGCCGCAAGAATGTAATTCGGCGATATGCTACCCGTACAAGGAACGGTAATGGGCGTCGCATTGGGCGGGTACTGGATACGCGACACCCCGGCCAGGTCGCTGCCTGCCGACGAGCACCACTTGCACAGGAAAGCGACTATCCTGGGTTCGTAGTCAGTAGATACTTCTGCTAATTGTTCCGACATCTGCTTCTTTCCTCATTTTCCAAATTCTCAGGCCAGGCACGCTTCGATCATCTCCTGGATCTGCAGCGGCGTAGTATTCTTGACCTCGATGGCGGCGCGCACGCAAGTGGCCGAGCAACTGCCGCAGCCCTCGCACAGTACTTCGTTTACGTACGCTTTTCCGTTCTCCAGGCTGATCGCGTTATACGGACAGGCCGTCACACACATTTCGCAGCCGGTGCAGTGCGAGTTGCGCACTTTGGCCACCGTCGGCGCATGGCTCAGCGTGGGCTGAGACAGCAGGCCGATCACCTTGGATGCAGCCGCGCTGGCTTGCGAAACAGTCTCCGGAATATCTTTCGGACCTTGCGCACAGCCTGCCAGGAAGATGCCTGCGGTCACGCTTTCCACCGGTTTCAGTTTGGGGTGGGCCTCGGCCAGGAAACCGTCCTTGTCGCGGCCGATCTTGAGTGTCTTGGCAATATCCGCAGTACCTTGCGATGGCTCCATGGCCAGCGCGAGCACCACCATGTCGGCATCGATTTCGACATTCTGTCCGGTCAGTGTGTCGGTGCCGAGTACCCTGACCTTGCCGCCCTTGCGATAAAGCTTGGACACGCGACCACGCAGATAGACGGCCTCGTCCTCTTCCATGATGCGTTGCACGAATTCTTCGTAACCTTTGCCGCCGGAACGGATGTCGATATAGAACACGTAGGCTTTGCCGTCCGGCACGTGATGCTTGTACAGGCTCGCGTGCTTGGCGGTATACATGCAGCAGATCTTGGAGCAGTAGGCACAGTGGTTTGCGGGATCACGTGAACCCACACACTGGATGAAAACCACTTCCTTGGGCACAGTGCGGTCGGACGGACGCAGCACATGGCCTTTGGTTGCGCCTGAAGCCGAGCACAGACGCTCGAACTGCAACCCGTCGAGCACGTCCTCGATCTGGCCGCCGCCCATTTCGTTCATGTGTTCCTGGCCGTAAAGATCATAGCCGGTCGCTACCACAATAGCGCCCACATCTTCGGTAATGGTCTTGGGACGCATGTCGTAATTGATGGCGCCCACGTCGCAGGCGTCCTTGCACTTGCCGCACCGCACCGGGTTCAGGCCCAGACAGGCGTTCTCGTCTAGCGTGTAGCTGGCGGGAATGGCTTGCGCGAATGGAATATGGATGGCGCGGCGCGCGGTCAGGCCGAGATCGTGCTCGTTCGGCACCACCACCGGGCAGACGTTGGCGCAATCGTCACATATCTTGCACAACTCGGGATCGACATACGAGGGTTTCTGCTTGATCTTGACCTGGAAGTTACCGACCGAACCGCTGACTTCCTCGACCTCGCTGTAGGTCATCAACTGGATATTTTCATGGCGCGACACTTCCACCATCTTGGGCGACAGAATGCACTGCGAACAATCCAGCGTCGGGAAGGTTTCGGAAAGCTGCAGCATGTGGCCGCCGATAGTGGCCAGTTTTTCCACCAGGATCACTTGCAAACCGGCATTGGCAATATCGATCGCAGCCTGGATACCGGCAATCCCGCCGCCGATGACCAGCACTTTGCGCGTCACCGGAACAGCGATGGGCTCCAGCGCCTGGTCACGGCCCACGCGACGCACTACGCTACGCGAAATCTTGATCGCTTTCTCGGTGGCCACTTCCTTGTCACTGTGCACCCAGGCGCACTGCTCGCGGATGTTGGCAATTTCGCAGGTAAAACTGTTCAGACCGGCACGCTTGGCATTATCGCGGAAAGTTTTTTCATGCAGGTTCGGCGAACAGCAGGAGATCACAACGCTGTCCAGGTTGTTTTCCTTGATGGACTGGATCACCGCGTTCTGGCCGGGATCGGAACACATGTAAACATAATCTTCGGAGTAGGCGACGTTCTCTTCGCCGGACATCGCCTCAGCCACCTTCTTCACATCGACGGTGGCAGCAATGTTGTTGCCGCAGTGGCAGACGAAAACGCCTGTGCGTTTTTTACTCATAATGTCGCTCCAACCGCATTCACAGCTTCGACGCCATAGTCGAAGCCCTTCTCGAATGCCTTCTGGTTTATTTTCAGGAAACGGTCAGGCACCAGGCCGGGCAGCGCCTTTTTCATCGCATCGGCGGTGACGACATTGGTCACGGCCGTCAGGAAACCCAGAGCCACCAGGTTGGTAAAAAGCCGGTTGCCCAGCTCCTCTGCAAAACGGGTCGCCGGCACACGCCGCAACTTAAGGTCGGCATGATCGGATTTCAGCTTCACCAGGTCCTCTTCGACGATCAGCACGCCGTCCTTGGGCAACTCCGGATAGTACAAATCATAAGCTTCCTGCGACAGGGCCATGAGTATTCCCGGCTGGGTGATGTACGGATAAAGCACGCGGTTATCGGAAACCACAAGCTGGGCGGCACAGGCGCTACCGCGCGCCTCCGGACCGAAGCTCTGGGTCATGGTGGCAAACTTTTCGTCATACAGGGACAGTGCCTTGCCTGTGATCAGGGCACAACGAATAATGCCTTGTCCGCCGAATCCCGAAAACCTGATTTGCTGATCGCTCATTCTTTGCTTTCCTACTTACGAGTCTTCTTCACAGTACGCTTGGCTGCAACTTTCCTGGTTGCTGCTTTGACGGACGTCTTGGCCTTGGCAGTCGCCGTCTTGGCAACTTTCTTGGCAACAGGTTTTTTTGCAACCTTCGCTTTGGCTTTCTTGACTGCAGGCTTGACCGGAATCTTGGCCGAAACTTTTGCCACAAGCTTCTTGCCTTTTTTCTTTGCCTTTTCTTCTTCCGCCAGCACCGCGGCACGCCGTGCTGCGATGCGTTCTTTCTCGGCCTTCTCTTCAGCTTCGCGCTCCGGAACCGTCTTGCCGTAGAGCTCGTAATCGTCGCCAACCACTTGCACGCAACGTTTATCCAGCGCCTCGATATAGGTCGGTTTGTCTTTTTCGACAAATTTACCGATGATGATCTTGTCCTGAAAGTTGATATCCAGTTCGCGCGTATCGGCACCATGCTTCAGGAGTGCGTTTTCCTGATAGAACTGCAATGCATCAACGCCATCGCCCAGACGGTTGCGGCGCAGATAAAGCGTCGTGCACGGCGAGACGACCTCGATAAAGGAGAATCCCTTGCGCGACAGCGCTTCCTCAACCGCCTGGACCAGGTTGCGTGAATGCATGGACGTCCAGCGCGCAACATAGGTTGCACCCGCTGCGTCTGCCAGGAATGGCAGGTTGAACGGATATTCATGGTTGCCGAACGGCGTGGTTGAAGAGATAGCCGTAGTCGGCGTGGTCGGTGTCACCTGGCCGCCCGTCATGCCATAGGTAAAGTTGTTGTTGCAGATCACCACAATGTCCATGTTGCGGCGCGCGGCATGAATGAAATGGTTGCCACCGATGCCGGTGAGGTCGCCCTCGCCGCTGAACACCACCACTTTCGTATCCGGTCTGGCCAGCTTGAGTCCGGTTGCCACCGGAATGGCGCGTCCATGCGTGGTATGGATGGAATCGAAATCGACGTAGCCCGCTACACGGCCGGTACAGCCGATGCCGGAAACAACCGCCAGCTTGTCGGGATCAATGCCGCTGCGCTTGACCGCCTCGGCAAATGCATTCACTTCGGAACCAATACCGCAGCCGGGACACCAGATATGCGACATGCGATCCATGCGCAAGGTACCCGACATGGGGCTGGCTTTCTTGAATTCAGCGATATCCATGATTATTTGTTTCCTTCTCTGATTGCTTCCAGAATGACTTCAGGATCATGCACCGCGCCGCCGCAGTGATTGACGCTGATCACCTTGCTCTTGCCTTCGGCGCAACGCTCGACTTCGTTGACCATCTGGCCGTAATTCAGCTCGGGCACGACAAAAGCTTTGACCTTGCCGGCCAGTTCGCGGATGCGTTTTTCGCAGAACGGCCAGATCGTGATCATGCGCAGCGACCCGACCTTGATGCCTTCTTTGCGCGCATCCTGGATTGCCTTGACCGCGATGCGCGAAGTGATGCCGTAAGACACCACCACGACATCGGCACCATCGATCTGGTCTTCATCCAGGCGGACGATATCGTCGGCATTGCCGTTGATCTTTTCCATCAGGTGCGTGACAACGATCTTGTTCTGGTCTGCCGTCACCACGGGATAGCCTTTTTCATTGTGAGTAAGCCCGGTAATGTGGAAACGGTGGCCAGCGCCGGCGTGTGTCATCGGATGGCCGCCCTTGCCGTCGAATTTATAGGGACGAAAGTCCTCTCTGGATCCCGTGAAATTGTTGCGCGGCACGACCTTGATCTGGTCGGCTGGCGGGACGACCACTTTCTCATGCATGTGTCCCACCGTTTCATCGGTCAGGATGACGACAGGAACGCGATAGTATTCGGACAGGTTGAAAGCTTCGATGGCGAGGTCGAAACATTCCTGCGGGCTGTCCGGCGACAGCGCGATCATGGCATTGTCGCCGTGCGGGCCGTACTTGGCCTGCATCATGTCCTGCTGCGCGGTCAGCGTCGGTGCGCCGGTCGAAGGGCCTGCTCGTTGCACATTGCAAATGACCATGGGCGTTTCGGTCATGGCAGCCAGGCCGATGTTTTCCACCATCAGAGAGAAGCCGGGACCGCAGGTCACGGTCATCACCTTCTGGCCGCCCCAGGCCGCACCAATGTTGGCGGCAATGGCGGACAACTCATCTTCCATCTGGATGAACATGGCGCCGACTTCCGGCGCGCGTTCCGCAAAACGCTCGAATGTTTCAGTCGACGGCGTAATGGGATAACCAGCAAAGAAACGGCAACCCGCAGCCAATGCGCCCTCGGCCAAGGCATGGTCGCCGTCCATGAAATGGGGGCCGGTATCAACCCCTTTGGGATCGGCGGGCTGTATCATGTTCTTCATACTTTTCCTTTCTCTGTTCCATCATCGTCCCGCTCCACGTAAATGGCGAACTCGGGGCAAATCAACTGACAATAGTTGCAATCACGGCATTTCTCGGGGTTCTTGGCGATGGGCGGGTGATAGCCCTTGGCGTTGAACTCCGGAGAAGTGTCCAGCACATTGGTCGGACAAAACTGTACGCAGAAGCCGCACCCCTTGCACCAGGTCTCGTTGACATAAACCTTCCCGTGAAGCGGCTTGAGATCGTTGAAATACATGCTTACCTCCCTCAGGCCAGTTCGCGTGCCGCGAGTGCCGGCTTCGGATCAATATGGTGGAGATCGAAACGCAGTGCGTCGTCGCCGCATTCGAGCGCCAGCGCCATCAATTGCGTGAAATACAGCACGGGCAAATGCTTGAGATCCGGGTTGAGGCGCTTGGCGTCGTCCTGGCGGAAATCCAGGTTGTAAGCGCACATCGGACAACTCACCACCACCAGATCCACATCCGCCTCGTTGGCCGAACCCATGATCTTGTCGGTACGGTCGGCGATGATCTCGGGAGCTCCGACCGCATGGTAGGCACCGCAACATTCGGTCTTCAGCGGGAAATTCACGGGCGTCGCGCCAAGCGCGGCAACCAGGTTCTCCATGATCATCGGGTTCTCGACATCGTCGAAGGCTACTTCTTTCGGACGCACCAGCAGGCAACCGTAATAGCATGCGACACGCAATCCCGTGAGCGGCTTTTTGACCTTCTCGGCCACCTTGTCGAAGCCGACACGGTCGCGCAAATATTCGAGCAAATGCAGAACGTCCACATCGCCTTCGTATTTGGTGGTTTCGAGATTCAGGAATGCGTTGATCGTGGACAGCTTCTCCTGATTCTTTTTTACGTCATTGTTGGCGCGCTTGAGCGTGTTGTAGCACATGGCGCAGGACGTCATGAATTCGCTGGCCATGTCTTCTGTCTTCGCCTGCGTTTCCTTGACACGAATCAGGTTGGTCACCGGTGCGACACGGTTCATGACATTTTCGGCGCCCAGCGCATGCACGGTGCCACAGCAATTCCAGCGGTCCAGTTCCTCGACCTCCACATCCAGTTCCGCCATGGACGATACCGTGGAAACATCAAAGTTTCTGGCGGCATTTTTCAGCGTGCATCCGGGATAATAAATAAGTTTCATATTCTGTTTCGCTTCACATTCAGGAGGTCAGTTTGCGCATTGCGCTGATCGTGGCAATTGGCGGCAAGTCGGCGCGAACTTCAGGAGATATCTCCCAGATTTTGAGACGGTCATCGCGAAGTCCGTTGCGCAATGCCGTTTCGCGCAACGACTCGATGACTTCGGCAATCTTGATATTCTTCGGGCAGCGTGAATTGCAGGTCAGGCAGGACACGCAAGTCCAGATGGTGCGCGAAGCCAGCAATTGTTTCTCCATGCCCAGTTGTGCCATACGCACGATCTGGTTGGGCAGGATGTCCATGTAGGCCGACATGGGACAACCGGCGGAACATTTGCCGCACTGGTAACAGGCCAGCAGCTTCTGGCCGCTGATCTTTTCGACTTTGGCGATGAAGGTGTTGTTCTTGCCGGAAAGGAAACGCAAGGTCGTATCGTTCATGGCTGGCCCTTTTAGTATTTCCCGTCCATGCGGAACTCGGGCATGTCCAGCCACATACCGGTATTGAGCACGCTGTCCAGTTGTGCCTGCAGATTGTCATACCGGTAAAATTCGCCTTCCAGAATCTTGTCCGCCAGCTTGATGATGTCCTTGTCGCTGGTTTGCATAGCCAGATCCTTGAACACATGAATGAATCGCCTTTGCAATTCCATGGCCAGACGCAATGCCTGCGTGTCGTCGGCCACAACGCCATGCCCGCGACGGGCCACTTCGGCTTCCATGTCGGAAACCACGACCGAAGGAACAATATTCTTCACCGCCTCGGCCACCAGACGCACCCATAGCTCATTGCCGATGATCTTGCCGAACAGGCGGGTCAGATCGTCCATGCGCTCGTCATCTTTGTTCGCCAGGCGCAAAAACATCTTCTTACCGCTCGCATTCTGGGTCAACACGGCTGCATGACGGAAAAAATGCTCACTACTGAACTCGAAGCTGAGCGCTGCACGCGCCAGCTCAATTATTTTGTCGTCTACTTGGCTCATTAGTCTATTTCGCTCCCGCTGCACTGAACGCGTCGTCATGCAGTCTGTTTTGCAACACCGATGAACCTGGCAGCGTGTTGCCACCGCGAACCAGTTGGCGCTTTTTAACGTCCTTGGGAGTATATGAAGGCAACAGGATAGGCGTAACCAGGTCGGTCTTGACGTTGGCATCCGCCAGTTGTTTTTCATACGCATCCAGATGGGCAAGGCTGAGCTTCCCGAGCTTGACCTCTTTGGCATATTCGCTTGCATACTTGCCAGCACGACGACCGAACACGTTGTAATCAAGCACCGAGTTACCCATCAGGCGGTTACGTCCATGCAGTCCGCCGGAAGCTTCCCCTGCTACATACAGCCCCGGAAGATCTGTCTCACAGCGATCGTTGATCTCGATGCCGCCATTCTGGTAATGCAACGACGGGTAGATCAGCATCGGCAGCTTGGTGATGTCGATGCCATAGCGGATGAACTGGCGATACATGGCAGGAAAGTGCTTGTCGGTGTAACCCTCGCCGTGCAGCATGTCGATCAGCGGTGAATCCAGCCAGACACCGACGCGGCCCGAAGGAGTAGGAATACCATTGCTGTTTTGCACGCATTCGCGGATGATGGCCGAAGCCTCGATGTCGCGCGGCTCACGCGGGAACACGAACAGTTCGCCGTCCTTGTTCAGCGGCTGACCGCCGGCCCCGCGAATTGCTTCGGTGACCAGAAAGCCCGCGATCTGCTCGGGGAAAGAAACGCCCGTCGGGTGATACTGCACGGAATCCATGTACATCAGCTTCGCACCGGCGCGGTAAGCCATCACTAACCCGTCGCCGGTGGCGCCGTAGTGGTTGGTGGTATCGTAACCGCGGATATGAAGACGGCCGTAGCCGCCGGTGGCGACAATGGTTGATTTTGCCTTGACGACGAAAAACTCTTCGCTGTCCATATTATATAGAACAGCACCTGCGCAACGTCCGTCGGTGTCCATGATCAGTTCTACGGCCGGCATGAATTCCTTGACCGTGATCATGTCGGGGTGGTTGCGCACCTCGTCCATCAGCGTACGCATGATCATCGCGCCGGTGTAGTCGCGGCAGGACAACATGCGTTTGCGCGAAGTACCACCGCCGTGCATGGTCTTGATTGAACCGTCCTCTTGCTTGTCCCACACCACGCCGAGATCCTCGAGCCACTTGACCACGCCCGGACCGTCTTCGGTAAGCGCCCTGACCAGTTCCGGTTTGTTTTCGAAGTGCCCACCGCCGATCGCATCCAGGTAGTGACGGGTCGGCGAATCTGTGCGCGAAACCGCGGATTGCATACCGCCTTGCGACATCATCGAATTGGCGTCGCCCATGCGCAGCTTGGTCGCGATCACGGAACGCATGCCATGCTCGCGCATGGCGACCAGCGCGGCATTACAACCGGCGCCGCCTCCGCCAATGATCAGCACATCGGTCTCAATATCGGGCTTGCTCAAATCCACCTGTTCGCTGGTCAACCAGGAATGCGATTCCAGCAAATCTGCCACTTCGGTGGTCAACGATTCGCCCTTGTTGGGACCGACGCATACATTGCGACGGGCGCTCGACTCGTAATCGGGATGGAAACCTTCCAGCACCTTCTGGCGCTCTTCTGCGCTCATGGGTGGATAAACCGGGTCTGGTTTCCTGGCTAATTCCAGGCGCTTGGGACGGGTCTGTTCAACCTTGCGCAACGATTCTGACATGTAATCTGGATACATCTATTTCCCCTTCTATTCCGAATCTCGGGCGTAGTAGCGTTTCGATAAAGCCTCGCGATCCATCGCCATCAATTCGGCGTATTCAGCGTCGTAGGCACCTTCTTCCACAGCTTTGACACGCTCTGCCAATTCCGGGCTTTCCATGCGCAGATAACGTCCATACAGGCGTTTCGCCATGATGCCCATCAGCGGTTGGGTAATCTCAGCCGGGCAACGCAACATGCACAGACCGCATACGACGCAATCGAAGGAAAGATCCATGATGGAGGCAATATCGCCCCGTTTGGCGGCCTGGACATAATCCATGACCTGAAGCCCCTGCGGACAGGACTTGGTGCAGGTTCCGCATGCGACACAGCGGAATACTGTGGGATACATTTTCTGGATGGCTGTGACATCGGGCTTGAGTTGCTCGATGTCATAAATGGCCTTTTCGGCGGGAACCGATGGAATCTGGGCCAGTGTCATGCCCTCTTCAACCATGGTCATGCAGGCCAGTCCGGTACGGATCTTGTAGTCGCCAGGCAGACGGTAAATGGTGGCACATGCGCCGCAATAACCTTCGCGACAGCCGGCACCGCGGATGATCTGGTGTCCGGCATACTCTATGGCGCCCATGATGGTTGCCTCTGCGGGAACCTCGTAGGCCTTGCCCATAATGTAAACCGTGATCAGCTTAACTTCTGTCTTGCCTTGCTGCGTGTCTTTTTGCGAAGACGACAGGGCGCTACTCGCCCCAGCCGGTGCGTCTTTCATATTCGTTTCTCCCCCTACCCAACCCTATCAAACCGCACCGTGACTGGAGTTGATGTAAGAAATATGTAATTTGGACCAACCGGCTGCGCTACATTTATAAATCCATGTGCGTTTAATTATAAATTTTCACACAACCGATTATGAATTTTTGACGAGGTCGATTATAGAGAAGTTTTTAAGATTGACAACAGAATTTATATAAGCGAAAAACCCTACATAATCAGCCGTTACCCGGCGCTCAAATCACGTTTTTTGGGCAATTCTCCGACACTGCAAAATCTAATAACTGCTGCCAATTTACAGGATTTACTATCTTACTGATGTTATTTTTCGTAACAGCAAACTTATTCTCGGGGAGAATTATGATATGAAAAACAAGCTCAAAAGACGGTATAAACTTGACTGTTTTTATACACTACAAAGCATAAATTCAACGCTAGTGCCATAAGGAAGTGTTTCGTCCTGGAAAAAATCAAGGTACATTCGTTGTCGGCAATTGCCAGCTCTCTGAATATGGATTTATTGCTGAAATACCCAATATAACGACAACTATTATCAGCGCAGATCTATCTTAAATATGCCCCACAAACCAAGTCTTCGCATGTGCTGCAGACAACGGATCGAACAAGCATCGGGTAGTTTTTCATCGGCTGCAAGCGCATTTGATCCAAAACATACGATATGACTGACCTTTCCCACCCATCCGACGTACTTTACGCAGGCAGTCGCCCTTTTCCAAGGCTCGCGGCATGTGAACACTTTGCCGGCAGCGAAAAAATGCTGAAAAAAGCACTTCAGATTCAAGCTGAATTTTCGGTCAACCAACAGCCCGTCTTCGACATCACCGCCGACTGCGAAGACGGTGCACCCGCAGGCAAAGAACGTGAACATGCCGAGATGATCGCAGATGTATTGCTGTCCGGAGAAAATCGTTTCGACCGTGTCGGCGTACGCATCCATGATGTCCGGCATCCGGATTGGCGCAATGAATTGGATATCATCATCCGCCGTGCCGGACAACGCATGGCCTACGTTGTATTGCCCAAGCCGGAAACTGCCGACGACGTGTCAATACAGATCACCGCACTCGACGAATTGAAAAGCCGCCACGGCATAGATCGCGAGATTCCCATCCATATACTGATCGAAACCCCCGGCGCACTGCATGAAGTGTGGAAAATCGCCAGCTTGCCCCATGTCGAAACGCTGGATTTCGGGCTCATGGATTTTGTCTCAGCCCACCATGGCGCCATTCCCGCCTCCGCAATGCAGTCGCCGGGGCAGTTCGAACATATCCTTGTAACCCGCGCCAAAAGCGAGATTGCCGCCGCCGCCTTGGGCAACGGCATCGTGCCGAGCCACAATGTCACTACCGAGATACGCGACACGGCCGTTGTAAAAAATGATGCCCGCCGCGCCAGACAGGAATTCGGCTTTTTGCGCATGTGGAGTATCCACCCTGGCCAGATCCACCCTATCGTCGAGTCCATGCGCCCCGATTTTGCCGAAGTCAGGGAAGCTGCCGCGTTACTGGTTGCTGCCCAGGATGCTGCCTGGGGCCCCATTCAACACGAGGGCAAGCTGCATGACCGAGCTTCATACCGATACTATTGGGAGCTGTTGCAGCGCGCACAGGCGACAGGCATGGAAATACCCACAGATGCGCGGCAACGCTTCTTTCAATAAGTGGGGATCGCGGCGTGCGCTATTCATGTCAGCCGGGTTATGATATCGATGGATCGCAGGAAAGAATCAAGCAGCAATAAACAAAAACAGGATTACTACGCAAAAGGAGAATGAAATGTCATTAGTGATTGATACGCTTCGCATCTCAACGATTACCGAAGAATTGACCGATGCCGAAATCGAAATTCTCGAGGAATTGTTCGATGTCATGAGCTATAAATCGGGCGATCTGATCGTACAACCGGGTGACAAAAAACAGCCCGATAACCTGTACATCCTTGCAAGCGGAGAAATCCAGGTAAAGATATTCAGCAGCGATGGCGAAGCGGCAATCCACACACTCAAGCCGGGCGACGTGGCAGGTATCATCACCTTCGTTGGCGGTGCCCCTTCGCAACATAGCGCTTCGCTCTATTCGCAAGGCGAGACCCAGGTGTTAAGTCTGTCCAGTGCCAAATTCGATGCCCTGGTCTGCTCTCGTCCCATGACTGCACATAAAATCATGCGCGGGATAGTACGATATATGCATGGCATCGTACGCAACATGAATGCAAAATCCTCGGAATTGAACAATTACATTTATCGCAACAACGGAGGCTATTGAAGTAGCCGGAAATAAAGGATCCGAGGCCCGCCCCCACAAAAAAGGCCTGCATTCTGCAGGCTTTTTTTCAGACAAACAACACCAACTGCCTACAAGCCTCTTCGCAATCTCGACGGTTCAATGGCGATTGTCTGGATTACGACACCTTAACCGCGCTAAATATGAACTTTGGCTTGATTATTTCCCTCAGGATCGCCACATTACAAGTATTGAAAGAGGGAGATTGCCATGCCTGCCGTCCGCCCACCCGCCGTTGCCGGAATGTTCTACCCCGCCGATCCCAGACAGCTCGAGCACGATGTGCACAAGCTGCTGACTGCCGCACAAGTACAGCCGCTTGATGCCAAGGCACTGATTACGCCCCACGCAGGGTATATCTATTCTGGCGCTATCGCCGCGAGTGCATTTGCGGCATTGAAAAACATTGCAGCCAGAATCCGGCGCGTGATATTGCTGGGGCCGTCACACCGCATCGCGGTTCATGGATTGGCCCTGCCCGATGCCGAAGCGTTCGACTCACCGCTGGGAAGGGTACAACTGGATACCGATATGATGAGTTCCATCGCAAAGCTGCCGCAAATAACGGTCAGCAACGAAGCGCATGAACTGGAACATTCACTGGAAGTTCAACTTCCTTTCCTGCAAAGTGTTCTGGGTGAATTCACCTTGCTGCCGTTGGCAGTCGGCATGGTGACTGCAGAAGAAGTAGCAGATGTGCTGGATGCGGTATGGGGGGGCGAAGAGACACTGATCGTCATTAGTTCCGATCTGTCGCATTATCTGCCCTATGGCGCCGCACAATCCGTCGACACTCAAACCGCTCAGGACATCCTGGAACTGCGTCAACCCATCCATCACGAACAGGCATGCGGCGG
This sequence comes from Sideroxydans sp., assembly GCA_050287265.1. Taxonomy (GTDB): domain Bacteria; phylum Pseudomonadota; class Gammaproteobacteria; order Burkholderiales; family Gallionellaceae; genus Sideroxyarcus. Next base: position 37,939 of record JBNKBO010000012.1, read on the forward strand.
AACGCCGATCAGCGGCCTGGTCATCGCGGCTCGCAAACATCATCTCCAGCCGCATCTGCTTGACTTGCGCAATTCCGGCGACACTGCCGGCACACGTGACCGGGTGGTCGGCTATGCCGCCTTTGCCTTCACCGGGGAAAACAACCATGTTTGACACTGAGAAAGGGAAAACACTGTTACGCCTGGCGCGGTCCGCCATCGCAAAAGAACTCGGTTTTGCTTCGGATAATTTGCCTAAAGCCGACTGGCTTGAAGAAAATGGCGCGACTTTTGTCACCCTGACATTGCAGGGACAGTTGCGCGGTTGCATCGGCAGCCTCGAAGCCTCCCGTCCCCTGATCGAAGACGTACAGCGCAATGCGGTTGCTTCGGCCTTCCGCGATCCGCGTTTTCGGCCGCTCACCGGGAAAGAGTTTGCCGAAGTGCTTATCGAAGTATCCCTGCTCAGCAAGCCGGAAACGATTCGGCACAACAATGAAGATGAAGCACTGGCACAACTGACTCCCGGCCGGGATGGCGTAATCATCGAATACGGTATGCATAAAGCCACATATTTACCGCAAGTATGGATCCAGCTTCCCGATCCCCCTGCCTTCCTCGCACAACTGAAACAAAAAGCCGGCTTGCCGGAAGATTTCTGGTCGGGAGATATCAGATTAATGCGTTATACCGTGCAGAAATGGCAAGAAGGCAAACAAAATGGATGAACCCATCGGTATTGCTGAACGCCATCCCGCCCGTTACTGGCACATACTCGAGGACGGCCGCATCCAGTGTGACCTGTGTCCGCGCGACTGCAAATTAAATGAGGGGCAACGCGGGGCCTGTTTTGTACGAGGCCGCATCGACAATATGATGGTACTCACCACTTACGGACGCAGTTCCGGCTTTTGTGTTGACCCCATTGAAAAGAAACCGCTTAACCACTTCTATCCCGGCAGCAGCATCTTGTCGTTCGGCACGGCAGGCTGCAATCTTGCCTGCAAGTTTTGCCAGAACTGGGACATTTCCAAATCGCGCAGTCTCGACAAGCTAGCCGACCAGGCCAGTCCGCAAGCCATCGCGCGCACCGCGGATGAATTGAAATGCAAGAGCGTTGCTTTTACTTACAACGACCCGGTGATCTTTGCAGAATATGCCATGGACGTAGCCGATGCCTGCCATGAACTCAACATCAAGACCGTGGCAGTGACGGCCGGTTACATACACGACCTGCCGCGCAGCGAGTTCTTCGCAAAAATGGATGCGGCCAATGTGGATTTGAAAGCTTTTACAGATGACTTTTATTTCAGACAGACCGGAGCACACCTGCAACCTGTGCTCGATACAATAAAGTATCTGCGGCAAGAAACCGGCGTATGGGTTGAACTGACTACGCTGCTGATTCCGGGACACAACGACAGCGCCCAGGAGATCACCCGGATGTGCGAATGGATTGCGAAAGAACTGGGGACGGATGTACCGCTGCACTTCACCGCTTTCCATCCGGATTACAAAATGACGCTCATCCCAGCCACACCATTGTCCAAACTCACCGAAGCGTGCGGGATCGCCCGGACTGCCGGGCTGCTATACGTTTATACCGGCAATGTGCATGATACAGATGGCGGCACAACATTCTGCCCAAAATGCCAGCAGGCACTCATCGTTCGCGACTGGCACAATATCAGTGAATATCATCTGACCGAAAACGGCGAATGCCCGCATTGCGGAACAAAAATATCGGGGTGTTTCGGAAAATACGAGGGGCAGTTCGGCGGGCATCGCATCCCGCTGGTGATTGGCAACTGATAAAGCCAGCCGGATCTGACAGGCCGGAATGCAGTCTAGTTTCGCATTATCAATCCTGTAATATCACCGGTTCTCAATCCTGCAACATCACTGGTGTCATCATCGCTGAACCTTGTTGCAATCGACTTGAACTCGTTGATCGCCGCCAGAAATGCATCGACGACATCCGGATCGAAATGTTTTCCCTTGCCTTCGACAATGGTTTTCATCACCTCGTCGTGGGGTATGGGCGCTTTGTAGACACGCCGACATGACATGGCATCATAAACATCCGCCAATGCCATCAGACGTGCCGGAATTGGAATGCTGTCCCCGCTCAGTGCGAAAGGATAGCCGCTGCCATCCCACTTTTCGTGATGCCCGATCGCAATTTGACGGGCTGCCTTCAGGAAAGGACTATTGCGAACGCTAGACATGTTCTGCGCACCGGAAATCGCATCCCCACCGAGCAGTGTATGCGTTTTCATGATTTCAAATTCTTCATCCGTCAGTTTCCCCGGTTTATGCAGAATGCGGTCCGGAATGCCCACTTTGCCGATGTCGTGCAATGGCGCGATCTTGAACAGCATTTCGATATTGTCATCAGTCAGATAATCTTTGAAACGCGGATGGGAACGCAACTGAATGGCCAGGGTGCGCACATAGTGCTGCGTACGGCGGATGTGGTTACCGGTTTCATTGTCGCGCGTCTCGGCCAGCGATGACAACGCAATAATAGTCGAGTCCTTGATTGCCACATTTTCTTCTGTTCTCAGTTGCAGCAACGCAGTACGCTCCTGCACCATTTGTTCCAGCTTGCGCTCGTTGAACACCAGGGATTTATTGGTCTGCTCCAGTTGCTTGTGAGCTTCTTCTGTTTTCGCTTTCTGCGCCTTCAATTGTTCCAACAGTATTTCATTCTCGAATCCCTGCTCCAGCGTAAGCACGAATGTATTGTTCAATCCCCGCCCTGCAAACACAATCACCACCACAAACACGACCAGCATCAAGGCCAGAATCCAGTGGATGAGATCGTTTTCAAACGACACCCGCACAACCAACGGCGTCATGATGCCCAGCATATACGAGTACATCGCAGGCGGATGCACGGGATTGATGGTAACCGCTCCGGCAACCAGACCGATCATCACACAGATCAACAAACTCTGATATGCAAGGTCAGCAGGAAAAAACGCGACTACCGCAGCACCCCACATAATTCCGGCAGCCAGGGAAAAAAAGGTAAAAGTGACATGCCAATTTCTGCACTCATGAATTGTATTCAATCTATAGCGGTACAAATTCCACTCGACAAACTCAACCGCATGCATCGCGAAAAACATGGCAAGCCATGATAGCAAATAGTAATGAGGCGCTTGCTCCCAGAACAGCAGAACAAACAGCCCCTCCAAAAAGGCCTGACTCAAAATGAGAGACGGATACACAGTCATCCGCGTACGAAGTTGCTCCGTACGTACATGCAGATTTTTTTGATCTATGTGAAAAGCAAAATCACTCAAATTCAACCAGAATGAATTTCGGCTGAAGTTCGAAACGTCCATCACCTTCCCCCTCATGTCAACGCCAGACAAATTAGCGACTGAATCACAATACTGGGACGAAGTACATAATATTGCAATATGCCGGAGTATCTAGATACATACCTAGATACTTCGGCAAATAAAATAAAACTTTTAGCGTTATTTTACGACTCGCACCTGTGAAAAACCCCCGCCGGGCGTACGGAAATTGGTGGTCTGACCCTGATAAAGACGGGCGGCAGCCAGCTGAATATGGCCTTCATACACGTAGCAGCGCACGTCGTATTTGAGCGATTGCCGCGAAGTGTCCTTAACGCAAATCTCACGCTCACCCGGTGCAGCAAGCCGTTGCGCGACATATTCTGACTGCAGAATTTCCTCAAAAACACGCTTGGTGAGTTTTTCGCCTCGATAGGCACCCTTGCTGCCGTAGCCGCTCACCGGTTTAAAGAACCACTGTTTGCGCTCTGCCCACCACTGCCCGGCATCGTCCGCCCGGACTGATTCTGTTTGTGGCACACACTGAACAAGAGAATCGATACTGGCCTGTGAAATATCCTTGTCATGCAGGCATTCGGCATTCGAAAACAAAACCAGATTACGCTTATCTGCGTAGCGCGCGTAATGCGCAGGATTCGGCGTAACCACCACCTGCTGTCTTTCCCAGGGGGAACGCAGTTGCGGAAACTTCTGCAGATCGAAATCAGTGAGGCGGTTGTAGATCAGATCGATATGTTCGCCGCTGCAATACAAGCCGTCTTCGCATACTTCAAAGGCGCCAGGATCGACAATGTGCACGACGATACCGGCACGCTCCAGCATCGACTTTGCCAACAGGAATTCGGGAAACAGATATTGCGATTCGGGCTGTTCGTCTACGATGGCGATAGTCCTGAAGTGAGTGTCGCCGCGTTCCAGACGCCATTCGTTGCGGAACATCTCGACAAACGTCTGTTCGAGATGATCTTCCGCCACTGGCATCCCATACAAATCCGATTCGCGCTGGCTATCCACCAGCAGTGCATTCAGGAATGCACCACCTGCATTGGTGTTGATTTCGATCAGGTGCGTACCCTGCTCGGAGAGGTGAAAATCGTAACCGTAGAACACGCCATGCGCCGCTTGCGGATCAGGCGCACCGACCACCTCCTCTACTGCCGAGATCACGGCACCCATCTGCTGTAACTGCAGTTCGCTGACGAATACCGGCGCGGCAGCAAACAAATGCGGGCAATGCGTTTTCACCAGCGTGTCCCACGCCTCGCCCTGTGACTGCAGTGCATGCTGCAAGGCATCTCCATCCATCCCCGCCCAGTCGAGACATTCCCCGTTCAGGTGAGCGATGAACGCATAATCCACATCGAAGTGATCCTTTACCTCCACGGATGCAACCGGATCAGCCACCCAGCATCGCTTTCTTCAAATTCTCCTGTGCCGGTTTGCTACCCAGCCATATCCTGAGCAATGCGCGATTGAATGTAGCCCCGGCAATCGTACCGCGAGCGGTGTCGTTCACGCTGATCCGAGTGCCGCTGCCGGGAAGGTAGTCGAGCACAATGACATCACCCTCCTTCACTTCTCCCACAGCCTCAAATATCTGTGCCATCTGTTTAAGATCAGCATCCATCGCCGCCAGTTCGGCTGGCGTATGGTTTGCCTCGATGGCCTCGCTGAATGCACCATACAGTTTCTTGCTGCCCAGTTCGCGCAGCATATGCAGTGCAATTCGATGTACTTGCTCCTCGGAGATGATCGTATCTGCAGAGGTTTGTTTTTGGGTCAGGTAGAGTGCGCCAACGTAGACCTTGAAGAACCACTTGGAGCGGATTCCCGCCCCGTTCAACACCAGTTGCTGGTTACCGGCCTGCACGGTATCCGGCAATTTCACCCCAGCCACTTCCATTGCGCTTGCATTCCAGCTCAGCAACAGCGCACAAATCGAAAATACGATATTTTTCATCTTCACCCTTTCAATTTTGAAGACCGACGGAAAACGTCATGATCGAACAACGCAGTCATGCCGAGGCGCAGTCGCTTTTACATTGATTCAAACACCCCTGCCGCACCCATGCCCGTGCCGATGCACATCGTCACCATGCCGTACTTTTGCTTGCGACGGCGCAATCCGTGCAGCAACGTTGCAGTGCGTATCGCACCCGTCGCACCGAGCGGGTGGCCCAGCGCAATGGCACCGCCCAGCGGATTGACGATCTCGGGATTCAGGCCCAGATCGCCGATCACCGCCAGCGACTGCGCGGCAAAAGCCTCGTTGAGCTCAATCCAGTCCATATCGCTCAAGCTCAATCCCACCTGCTTCAACACACGCGGGATCGCTTCTTTCGGGCCGATACCCATGATTTCAGGCGGCACGCCCGCCACGCTGAAACCGAGGAATTTTCCGATGGGAGTAAGGTTGTAGCGTTTCAGGGCGGCTTCGGAACATAGCAGTACAGCGCCGGCGCCGTCAGACATTTGCGAACTGTTGCCTGCGGTCACGGAGCCTTTTTGTGCGAATACGGTTCTGAGTTTTGCCAGAGCCTCAAGGTTGGTGTCGGCGCGCGGACCTTCGTCCTGCTTCACTTCGCGCACCTTTACTTTCACGTCGCGGTTATCCATATCAGGTATATATTCGGCAATGCGATAGGGAGTGATTTCGTCTTCGAAATCGCCGTTCTCGATGGCGGCAATGGCACGCTGATGGCTTTGCAAAGCGAATTGGTCCTGGGCTTCGCGGCTGACTTTCCAGCGCTCCGCCACCTTCTCCGCCGTCAGCCCCATACCATAAGCAATGCCGTAGCGTTCGTCCTGTTCGAAAATGGCTGGATTGAAGGCAATCTTGTTGCCCATCATCGGCACCATGCTCATGCTCTCCACACCTGCCGCCAGCATCACCTCGGCTTCACCGAGCCGGATGCGATCCGCCGCCAGCGCCACCGCCTGCACGCCGGAAGAACAGAAGCGATTGACGGTAAGGCCGGGGACGGTATCGGGAATGCCTGCCAGCAGCAACGCGATGCGGGCCACATTCATGCCCTGTTCCGCTTCCGGCATGGCGCAGCCGACGATCACATCACCGATGCTGGCTACGTCAAGCGACGGGGCCTGCGCCAGCACACTCGTCAGCACATGCGCCAGCAGATCATCCGGACGCGTGTTGCGGAACATGCCGCGCGGTGCCTTGCCCACCGGCGTGCGCGTCGCGGCGACGATATAGGCTTCCTGAACTTGTTTGGTCATGATATTCACCTCTCCATTTCAACGTTAAGCGCCCGCTTTCTCCTCGAATGAGTCATACGGTCGCGAATGTCCTGATTTGCCAGATATGGTTTACGTCCCTGGTCTGCGTATCAGCGTTTTTCGTAGTCGTAGGGCGTCCAGTCCTCGGCGACTCTCTGTGGCTCTGGCCAGTTATCGGGCGGCGGCGGCGACACAGTCGTCCACTCAAGCGACTTCGAACCCCATGGATTCTCGATCGCCTTTTCACCCCTGACTGCACCATCGATCCAGTTCAGCAAGGTAATCGCAAAACCGAACGTGAGGATCACTGAACCCACAGTCATGATCACCTGATCGTTTGCCACTTGCGGAAACTGCGCCCAGTCGTAGTAGCGACGCGGAAGACCCTCGCGCACACCCACATCCATCATGGTCCAGAAAGTGATATTGGCGCCGACAAAGGTGATCCAGAAACCAGCGAAACCCCAGCGCGCGTTGAACATGCGCCCGGTCATCTTGGGAAACCAGTAATAAACTCCGGCGAAAATGGCCATGGTACCGGTAAGCGCCATCACGTAATGGAAATGCCCGACCACGTAATAGGTATCGGTCAGGAAAACATCCATCGACACCATCGCCAGCGGAATCCCCGTGAGTCCGCCGATCAGGAAAATAAAAAACGTGCCCAGCGCATACACCATGGGCAGTTCATAAGTGATCGAACCTCCGTACAAAGTACCCACCAGACTGATCATTAGCAAACCCACGGGGATGGAAACCCATAGCGTCGTTATCATCGCGATGACTCGTATCCAGTTCGGCATGCCGGAAACATAAAGGTGGTGGATCCAGACCTCGCCGGAAAGAAGCACCAGAACGCAGACACCGCCATATACCGCGACCGTGTAGTTGAAGATGGGATTCTTGGCAAAAGTGGCGATAATCTCCATGATGATGGCGATGAAAGGCAGGAATATCACATAAACCGCCGGATGCCCGTAAAACCAGAACAGATTCTGGAAGGTCAGCACATCGCCACCAAGGGTCGGGTCAAAAAATCCGCCGCCGAAGTACTTGTCAAAACTGAGCATCAGCACAGACGCACCCAGCACCGGCACATCAACCAACTGCATGGCAAAAGCACCCGCTGTGGCCCAGACAAAGATGTTGAGTCTGTTCCAGCCCATGCCGGGGGCACGCATATAGAGAATCGTGGTCAGCAGATTGATACCGGCGAGAATGGACGAAAAACCAATCAGCACCACGGTCAGGGTATAGAGCATCGTATTGCCCGTAGTGAGTACCGAGTATGGGGGGTAACCGGTCCAGAGCACATCGGGCGGATCCGGGACGACAAAGGTCAGCAGCGCTACAACAATACCCATGTAATACAGCCAGAGCGAAAACGCATTCAAACGCGGAAAAGCCACATTCCTGGCGCCTATCATCAGCGGAACGAAATAGTTGGTAAAAAACCCGGTCAACGCCGGAAGCTGGAAGGCCAGAATCATGATACTGCCGTGAGCATAGAGCCATACGTTATAGGTGGTTGGATTATCGGTGAGCGTCGGCCCCATGGCAGTCAGCTCGGCCCGCATCAGCAAGGCCATAATGCCGGCAACGATAAAAGCTGCCATCGAACCGACCAGATAAAGAATACCGATCCGCTTGTGATCGGTCGTAAAAATCCATTCCCTGATATTCATGCTTGTTACCTTCCCCTCTTGAACCAGATTCTGGTGTGTTTAACAAATTCAATGCTGATCTTTATTATCTTGCAAGCGCACAAACGTATCAGCGTTCCATCTTCAACTTCTGCAACTCTCTTAACAACGCCGGAACATCGTCCTGAATGATGCTCCACAATGTATCGTTATCTATACCCAGATAACCGTGAATCAGCTTATTACGCGTAGCAATCACCATCCGCCAGGGAATTTTCGGATATTTCTGGCGCACCACTTCAGGAATATTCGTTGCCGCCTCTCCGATCAACTCCAGATTGCGTAGCGTGGCATCGTAATTCAGCTCACTGGCGACAAAATTCTCCTGGTCAAGCCCATCGGTATAGGCGATCACTTTCTCTGCAAAGCTGATCATATCGTCCAGATAGAATCTCCACTCGCGAGTACTATCCTTAGACATGTACGGCCTCCTTCTCGATGAATGGACGCAACTCCGGACGCAATGCCTTTTCCGTTACCAGATCGACCGGGCAACCCAGCAAATCTTCAAGATAGAACTGCACGCCAAAGTAGCGCCGGGAAGTAGCCGGGCCATTGAAAGCCACCAGCACATCCACATCGCTGCCTTGATGTACTGCATCGCGCGCGACAGAACCGAACAAAGCCAGGCGAGACACACCAAAGCGCCGAGTCAGTTCTTTCTTGTGCTCCGTAAGCAGTTGTAATGTTGTCGAACGATTCACTTCATAGTCCTCAAGGAATTGTGGTACGTCCCCTATTTACATTGATTTTATGTCATTTCCTTCAGTTAATTCCTCAACGGCTTTCCGTTCTTCAGCATGTACTCGATGCGCTGCTGCGTCTTCTCCGTCGACAGCAACTCCATGAAGCTGCGCCGTTCCAGATCGAGCAGCCAGTCTTCATCCACCAGGCTCCCTACTTCCACATTGCCGCCACAAAGCGTCTCGGCAACATGGCAACCAATGTTGTAGTCGTGTTCCGAGATGAAACCGCCTTCGCGCATATTGATCATCGCGGCCTTGAGGGTGGCAATGCCGGTATGTCCAGCCACCGCGATCTGGCGCTGATGCAGCGGCGGACGGTAGGCAGTGGCATTGAGCGCCCTGGCTTCCTGCTTGGCAATGTGCAGCAGTTCGAATCTGTTCATCACAATACGGTCGGACTGTCTCAAATAACCCATCTCGCGCGCCATTTCCGCGCTCTTGGCGACTTCACCCATGGCGATGTGCTGGAAGTAGCGGCGCACGAATGGAAAAATATCGACACGGCCGTCACTTGAATAACGTTGCGCTTCAGTCGCAGCACGTTGCGCCATCTCCTTGCAACCGCCGCCAGCGGGCAAAAGGCCAACGCCCACTTCGACCAGGCCGATGTAGCTCTCCAGTGTTGCGACAGTGCGAGCGCAATGAATCGCGAATTCGCAACCGCCGCCAAGGGCGAGCCCGTCCACCGCAGCGATAGTAGGCACTTGCGAATATTTAAGGCGTTGCGATGCCTGCTGGAATTTGGCGACCACGGCTTCCACTTTGGGTACGTTGCCGGTAGCCGCGTTGAGCAGGTCGCCCACGCCGCCGCCGCCCGCCGCGGTGTATTTGACACGATTCACCGCACCTTTGAGTTTATCCAACATGCCGCTATCGGGCGCCTCTTGCTGGCCTTGCATGAGTTGCAGCAGATTGGCACCCGCCGAGAACGGCGGTTCTGTCTGCCACAGGATAAGCGCGCTGAAATGCTGTTCGGCTTCGTCCACAGCGCGCAGGATGCCATCCAGCACTTCGTTACTGACCGTGTGCATCTTGCTCTTGAAACTCAGAATGGCGATGTTGTCACCGGTGTGCCACAGGCGCACGTTGTCGGTCTCGAATACGGTCTCGCCATACTGGCGTTCTTCACCGAGCAGACTGTCGGGATATATCTGGCGCCGGTAGACAGAAAGCGTGGAACGGGGCTGCCAGGTGTTGTCCGCAGGGGCATAGGAGCCCTCGATGCCATGCACCGCATCACGAGATGAGTCGGTAACCCAGGCGGGCAGCGGTGCCGCAGACATGGTCTTGCCTGCGGCAATGTCTTCGGCTATCCAGCCTGCTACTTGCTGCCAGCCCGCCGCCTGCCATATTTCAAACGGCCCGGTATCCCAGCCAAACCCCCAGCGCACGGCAAAGTCGAGGTCGCGCGCGTTGTTGGCGATGGTTTCGAGATGCAAGGCGCAGTAATGGAATACGTCGCGGAACGTCGCCCACAGGAATTGTGCCTGCGGATGCGGGTTGGCACGCAGGCAAGAGAGCTTCACACCCCAGTCGCGTTCGCGCAGGTTCGCTTTCACACCATCGTCCGCGCGCGAATCGGCCAGCCTGTATTCTTTGGTGTGCAGGTCGAGGACGTGTATTTCCTTGCCGATCTTCTGGTAAATGCCGCGTTTTGTCTTCTGGCCCAGTGCACCCTGGTCGAGCAGGTATTTGAACCAATCCGGCAGTTCGAAGTATTTGTGCCAGGGATCTTCGGCAAGATTTTCGTGCATGGTATTGACCACATGCGCGAACACGTCGAGGCCAACCACATCCAGCGTACGGAACGTCGCACTCTTGGGGCGGCCCAGGTAACGGCCGGTCAGCGCATCCACCATGTCGAAGCCGAGGTTGAACGCTTGCGCGTGGTGCTTGGTGGCAAGCAGGGAAAATACACCAATACGATTGGCAATAAAGTTGGGGGTATCCTTCGCTCGCACCACGCCTTTGCCCAGCGTGGAGACGAGAAAGTCTTCCAGTTGGTCGAGCAGTGCTGCTTCGGTGCCTTTGCACGGGATCAGTTCGACCAGATGCATATAGCGCGGCGGATTGAAGAAATGGATACCGCAGAAACGGTGGCGCAATTTTTCCGGAAAGGCTTCGGCCAGGGTATTGATGGAGAGGCCGGAGGTATTGGTCGCAAAGATGGCGCTGGCTTTCACGAACGGAGCCACTTTGCGGTACAGGTCGGATTTCCAGTCCATGCGCTCGGCGATGGCCTCGATGATCAGGTCGCACTCGCCCAGCTTTTCCAGATGCTGTTCGTAGTTGGCGGGCTGAATGTAAGTGATCCTTGACGGACTGGAGATCGGTGCAGGATCGAGCTTCTTCAACCCTGCCAGCGCTTTATTCACGTTGCCGTTGGGATCTCCCTCCTTGGCAGGCAACTCAAAAAGCAGCGTTTCAACATTGGCGTTGGTCAGGTGCGCAGCAATCTGCGCGCCCATGACACCTGCGCCGAGCACGGCGACTTTTCTGATATGCAAAGTACTCATTGATTTCTCTCACTTGTATGCGTTCGTCCTGAGCCTGTCGAAGGAACGAATATGAATCGAAGACTGTTCATGGTTCGATGCGCTCACCACGAACAGCCCGTATCTACATCATTGCGCCGGCGGCAGTGTGCGCGGCTTTCGATCTTCACCCACTGCGACATAGGTCAGTGTCGCTTCTGTTACTTTCACGCAAGTTGGATTGACAGGATCGCGCTGCGCATAGACCTCGACCTCGACCGTGACCGATGTCGTTCCCGACTTCACGATCCGGGTGTAAAAACTCACCAGATCACCCACAAAGATTGGCTGCTTGAACACAAAGGAATTCACGGCAACAGTCGCCACCCTTCCCTTTGCCCGATGCACGGCGGGAATACTCCCCGCAATGTCCACCTGCCCCATCAGCCAGCCGCCGAAGATATCGCCCGTATAGTTGGCATCCGACGGCATCGCCGCCACGCGTATGGTCGGCTCGCGTTGCGGAAGGACAGTGGACGAGTGTTCTTCGCGCATATCAGTGCCCTTCATATAGTTCTTCTATCTGTTTGCCGAACATCTCCACCACCTTGTTGCGCTTCAGGCTCAGCTTGGGCGTCAACAAACCGTTATCGATGTTCCAGGGCGTAGTCAGCAGCAGCACGCGGTGCACCTTGGCATAGCCGGGAAATTCGCTGATGTTGCGCGCAATGCGCCGCAGCACCTTGGCTTCCACATTGCTGTCGCTCAGCGATTTCGGCTCGTCCGGAGGCACGCCGAGTTTCGCGGCGATAAGCGGCCACAATTCCGGATTGAGCACAGCCAGCGCCACCAGATAGGGTTTGCCTTCGCCGTAGATCATGACCTGATCGATCAGCGGATCGTTGAGAATGGCGGCTTCCATATCGGCCGGGGGAATCTTCTCGCCATTGGACAGGACAATGATTTCCTTCAAACGGCCAGTGATGTAAATGTGGCCCGTCTCGCTGATGCGTGCAACATCGCCGGTATTGAGCCAGCCATCTTCATCAATGATGGCGCGAGTTGCCTCCGGATTCTTCCAGTATCCCATCATCACATTCGGACCCTTCACCATCAGTGCATTCTGCGGGCCCAGTTTGACCTGCACGTTGCGGATCGGCTGGCCGATGCTGTCGGGGAAATTGCTATCCGGCTTGTTACCTGACACGATGGGACTGGTCTCGGTAAGCCCATAGCCCTGCAGCACCTGCAGGCCAAGACCCACGAACAGACGCGAGATGTCGGCAGGCAGCGCCGCTCCTCCACTCACGGCGGTACGTAACCGTCCACCCAGCCGGGCCAATAATTTTTTCGCAACCAGTGCATTCAGCAACGGCCACAGCAGGAATGAAAGCTTCCAGCCCCCGCGTCCCTGCTTGTGCAGAAAACGCGCCCAGCCGACATCTACCGCCAAACCGAATAGCTTGCGCTTGAGCGCCGGGCCCTCATCCAGTTTGGCCTTGATCGCGGCATTGATGCGCTCGTAGATGCGTGGCACCGAGATCAGAATGGTTGGCTTGATGTTTTGCAGGTCTTCCGACAGAAGCGGAATAGATCGGGCATAGGCGACGGTTGCCCCCGTCATCACTTGCAGGTAATAGCCGCAGGTACGCTCGAAGGTATGCGACAACGGCAGGAAGGACAACAACAGGTCGTCGTCAAGCATTGTAAAAGTTTCCATCACATCATAAGTATTGCTCAGCATGTTGTTGTGGCTGAGCATCACCCCTTTGGGTCTGCCGGTGGTGCCGGAGGTGTAGATGATGCTGGCCAGTTCGCCGATTTCGCACGGAACCGGCGGTTGTATCTGCGACGTTTCGGGCAGATACCGGCTTGCAGACACCAATCGCGGTTCATCGCTGCCGAAATCGTCCAGCGAGATAAAACGCTGTACACATCCCATCTCACCGATCACGCTGGAAAGTTCCTGCCACTGCACGGCAGTCTCAAACAGCACCACTTTCACTTCGGCATCGTTGACGATGTAGGCGATATTGTCCGCCCGATCCACCGTATATAACGGCACAACGATCAGGCCAAGCGACATCGCCGCCTGGTCGAACATGACCCATTGCGGGCAGTTGCGCAGCATGATCGCCACGCGGTCGCCTTTCGCCAATCCCTCTTTCGCCAGGGCGGCCTGCCAGCGTGCCACCTGCTCCAGCATCTGCTTCCAGCTCAGGTCTATCCAGACCGATTGCTGTATATCGAAATGGCGATACGCAAGCTTGTCCGGCGTACGCCGTACCCGTTCCAGAAACAAGCCGTGCAGCGTTACTGCCTGTTCAGGCGATATTATGTCTACGTTTCGCACTTCAGCCATGTTTTCTTCTCCCGATTTCCTGTTATGGTTGCCACACAAACAAATCAACATACAGCGGCTCGCCCGGATTGACTGCATACTGATCGAAATTTTTCACGCCTGAAGCGCGCAATACTTCCTCGTCGATGAAAAAATTGCCGCTGAATGTTTTGCTGTCGCGCAACAGGATGGCATGTGCCGCATCGGCCACGATGGCTGGCTTGCGTGAAGCTTTCAAAATGGCTTCAGGAAAATTGAATTCAATAGCGGCAGTCGCGATCGTGGTGCGCGGCCACAGACAATTCACGGCAATACCGTCTGCGGCAAACTCTGCCGCCATACCCAATGCACACAAGCTCATGCCGAATTTGGAAATGGTATAGGCGACATGGGGCGCGAACCATTTCTCCTCCAGATTCAGCGGTGGTGACAGGGTGAGAATATGTGGATTGGCTGCTTTTTTGAGATGCGGAATACAGGCCTGCGAAGCCAGGAAAGTTGCGCGCATATTCACATCCCACATCAGGTCGAGACGCTTGGCGGGTGTCTGCAAAGTGGGGGTAAGACTGATTGCACTGGCGTTATTCACCAGCACATCGATACCGCCAAAATGCGAAGCCGCCTGTTCGACAGCGGCATGAATGGATTGTTCGTCGCGCACATCCAGTTGGATCGCCAAAGCCTGCCCGCCGGCCGCAACGGCTTCTTCTGCCACGCTGTGGATGGTGCCGGGTAGCTTGGGATGCGGCTCGACCGTTTTGCCGGTAATCACCACATTCGCCCCGTCGCGCGCGCAGCGCAAGGCGATCTCACGTCCGATACCGCGGCTGGAACCCGTTATGAATACTGTCTTCCCGCTCAAGCTCTCCATTCCGTTCTACTCCTCGGTTCTCGATTATTCGTCACTCATTCCTCGCCCACTGCAATACACAAAGGGGACGCAAGTTGTTGCCATGACCCGAACGTTATCTGGAATAGTATCCATTTTTTGAAATTATTTCAAACGTTCGTTTTAATTTATGGCTCAATAACCCTTCCAACAAAGAGGATGACAGAAATAAATGTGTTTCAATCCAACCAGCCTGCTACCCGTACCGGGGATCATTCTTCAGCGACTTAAATATAGCAATACGCTGATTTATCCGGTTTTGCCGTTCCCGCGAAGGCGGGGACCCGGGTAAAAGAAAACGCTGACTCCCCGCCTTCGCGGAGATGACAAATGAATCAGCGCTTCCTTAATTTCCAGACTGCAAATCTTCCGAAGCGAAGTCATCCACCATAATGACCTTGCGGCGCAAGGCATAGTCACGCTCCAGTTGCAGCGCCTGTTCGGCGTCGACGATACCCAGCTCGCGCGCTTCGGCGATCTGCTGCAATTCATCATATGCCTTGAACTTGCCTTGCTTGCGTGCTTTTTCAATTCCGGCTTGCAACGGCTCACATGCCAGCGTACTGGCAAGGGCCGCTTCCAGCGCACCGATGGCATCATTCTCGTCGTAGATGAACGATTCGCGCAGCGATTCGTTCGCCTCCTCTCCCGCTTGCGGAAGAGGATTGAGGTGAGGGGAAGTCTCGTGCCGGGCACGAGACTTGGGAATATACATACCCGCCGTCAAACGGTCTCGTGCGGCGCCGGGTTTGAGCAGAATTGAGGCAACCTGATGGCCCACATGATCGCTGGGCGGCTTGCGACGTTGTCCCAGCGGGAAAATCATGGCGCGCAACACCCACGATGCGAAACGACTGGGGAAGTTCTGCAAAACACCATCGAATGCAACCTGGATGCGGTACAACCCGTCCTGCATACCCCAGTGCAACAGCGGCAAATCATCCTCGGGCCGGCCATCGTCCTCGAATCGTTTAAGCACGGCCGAGCACAGATACATCTGGCTCAAAACATCGCCCAGACGCGCGGAAAGTTTTTCGCGACGCTTCAGACTGCCACCCAGTACCAGCATGGAAACATCCGCGGCAAAAGCAAAAGCGGCCGAATAACGCGTCAACGACTGGTAGTAGTGTTTGGTCGGTTGCCCGGTCGGCACTTGAATGACATGTTCGTTGGTCAGACCATACACCAGACTGCGCACGGCGTTGCTCATGGTAAAACTGATGTGGCCAAACAGGGCTCTATCGAAATCGGCCACCGCACGTTTGGTGTTCGGATTTTGTGCCGCATGGATTTCTTTCAGAACATAAGGATGCGAACGCACCGCACCCTGGCCAAAAATGATCAAACTGCGCGTGAGGATATTGGCGCCTTCCACCGTAATGCCGATGGGGGTCTGCTCGTATGCGCGGCCCAGATAATTATCCGGCCCCAGACAGATACCCTTGCCGCCATGCACGTCCATCGCATCGTTGATGATCATGCGGCCGCGCTCGGTGCAATGGTATTTAACGATGGCGGAAATCACCGAAGGCTTGCCGCCCATATCTACTGCCTGCGCAGTCAGGGTACGTGCAGCATCCATCACATACAGGTTGCCGCCGATGCGTGTCAGCGCTTCTTCCACACCTTCGAACTTGCCCACCGGCACATGGAACTGTTTGCGCACGCGTCCATAGGCACCGCTGGTACGTGCGGCCATTTTTGATCCACCCGTCGCACTTGCCGGCAGCGAGATGGAACGGCCCGCCGCCAGGCATTCCATCAGCATGCGCCAGCCATGGCCGATGCGCATGGAGCCGCCGATAATGTAATCCATCGGGATGAACACGTTCTCGCCCGTGGTCGGGCCATTGAGAAATGCGGAATTGAGCGGGAAGTGGCGGCGCCCGGTCTTCACGCCGGGTATATCGGTTGGAATCAGCGCCAGCGTAATACCATGAGCAGCTTCTGCCCCCAGCAATTTATCCGGATCATAAAGCTTGAAAGCCAGGCCGAGCAGTGTCGCCACAGGGGCCAGCGTGATGTAACGTTTCTCCCAGGTAAGGCTTACGCCGAGTACATTCTTGTGCCCGTTGAATTCGCCGTAACAGACGATGCCGCGATCGGGAATCGCCCCCGCATCCGAACCTGCGAACGGCCCGGTCAGCGCAAAACAGGGAATCTCCTGGCCGTTGGCAAGCTTGCGCAAATACTTGTCCTTCTGTTCCTGCGTGCCGTAATGCAACAGCAACTCGGCCGGCCCTAGCGAATTCGGCACCATCACCGTCACCGCCGCCGTACCGCTGCGCGAAGCGATCTTGGTGATCACCGCCGACTGCGCCTGCGCAGAAAATTCCAGCCCGCCGTATTCCTGCGGGATGATCATGCCGAAAAAAACCTTGTCCTTGATGAACTGCCATGCTTCAGGCGAAAGATCCTGCCGAATATGGGTAATGTCCCAGTCGTCTATCATCGCGCAAAGCTGCTCGACCTCGTTGTCCAGGAATGCCTGTTCGCGATCGCTGAGCCCGGCCTTGGGCAAGGCCAGCATTTGTTTCCAGTGCGGATTGCCGCTGAACAGTTCGCCTTCCCATCCCACCGTACCCGCATCGAGCGCTTCCTGCTCGGTCTGCGAAACCTGAGGCATGATCTTGCGGAAAATATTGAGGATGAGGCCGCTGACCAGCAAACGGCGCAAAAAAGGAACACCGAAAACGGCGAGGAATATTGCCAGAACGATACACACCGCCTTCAAGGCATCGTCGGTAATGCGGCTCTCGTAGGCAATCAGGGGAACGAACACTGCAAAGTAGATCGACCAGCCCCAGACAGATGAACGGAAAAAAGCCAGAAGCAGGAACACTAACAACATCAATATGATCAGGATCGTCATCGCCATGCTCGCTTTTGTAGTTGTCCGGGAATTATATGAAACTTTACCCTCAGCGCATGGTACTGACAATGGATATATTTCCGCATAGGCAGCATGGACTCGATTTTAAAATGGTTGACTATTGAACTGCGATTAGCCAAACTGCTTCCATGATTCGTTCATCCAGAAAATTCATTGCTGTGCTGATGCTGCTGTGGCTGCCGGTTTTCACCGGAAGCGCACTGGCGGCATCCGTATCGATGTTGCTGCCACAGAGCTGCTGCTCCGGAACGGCCATGTCGCACGAAGGCATGAGCATGGAGACGGGTGAACATCAAATGCATCACAGCGACATGCCTGCCCCTGCAGGCGAACACGATTCATGCGGTGTCTGCCAGCTGGCTTGCACGGGTTACCTGTCAGTGCCAAGCGTCGAATTATCCGCGATCCAGGTACCCATGCTTGAATTCACCCCTTTACTGATTACATTCAACTCAGTCACTTTCACCCCTCTGCTCCCCCCGCCTCTCGCCCGCGTCTAGCGCGGGACAGGTGCGTCTACACATTTCATAATCTGTAAGTCTCCTCGTCCTGCAAGGTTCGGCAGCCGCACTGCGTCTGCCGTTTCTCTCACCTTCGAGGACTCGAGACATGAAAACGAACAATCTATGTATTTCCCTCCGGCATCGATTGATGCTGGTCATACTGCACACGCTGGCAGTGTGCATTGGCTTATTCATTTTTGCCGCATCTGCCAGGGCGCAAACTTTACCGACCGTGGACGTATACAAAAGTCCGCAGTGCGGATGCTGCACAGACTGGGCTGAACACCTGCGCAAAAACGGCTTCAAGGTCGTGCTGCACAACGTAAATGATGTCCCCGCTGCGCGCAGCAGGCTCGGCATGCCCGAGCGTTTCGGCGCATGTCACATCGCAAAAGCCGGCAACTATCTGGTCGAAGGCCACGTGCCTGCGGCGGATATCAAACGCCTGCTCAAAAACCAACCTCAAGCCATCGGTCTGGCGGTTCCTTCCATGCCACCGGGTTCACCCGGCATGGAAAGCAATCGCGGCATCCCCTATGACACCTTGCTGGTATCGGCCTTCGGCTCGGCAAAAGTTTTTACTCACCACCAACCTCACTAAAAGGAGACTCGCTATGCGTTACACACTCACAACCAGCCTGCTATTCGTCGTTCTCGCCCAACCTGGTATTGCCCAGGCAGCGGAACATGGCATGGATCATTCGGGCATGCAGATGCAAGGCGATGCAATGCAGATGCAGACGCACATGGCACACGGCACTGTGAACAGCATCGACATGCCGCACGGCAAATTCAATGCGACCCACGGCCCCATCTCGTCACTGGGCTGGCCCGGCATGACCATGAACTTCACCGTCAAGGATCCGGCCATGCTGAAAGATCTCAAGCCCGGACAGAAAGTGGATTTCAGCATCGTGAAGGAGGCGCCGAAGAAATTCGTCGTCACCGACGTGAAGCCGAGCAAGTAGTCCAACCGTAGCGGTGGCAGCCGCAAGGCTGTCACCGCAACCAAAGGTACAACGAATGATGAAACGTATCAGACAATATTCTGTCGGCGTGAGTCTGGCAGCATTGCTGCTTGCCCATGCCGCATGGGCGGAACAGGAAATATTGCAACCTGACGTCGCCGGCAAATTGCCAGCGGCAACGCTGGCCCTGGATAAAGCAGTGGCACTTGCCCTGTCCGGCAATCCCGGCCTGGCTGCCATGCAAGCACGCGCGCGCGCACTCGCCGAAGTGCCGTCGCAGGTCGGCACCCTGCCCGACCCAACCCTGTCGTTCGGTTTGCTCAGCGTACCGACCGATACCTGGTCACTGTCGCAGGAAGCGATGACACAATCCCAGATCGGCATCGGCTTCACGCTGCCCTTCCCCGGCAAGCTCAGCCTGCGCGAACAGGTTGCCGAACTGGAAGCGGAAACCGCGAACAACGACGTTGAAGAAAAACGCCTCGTGCTCGTGCGCAGCGTGCGCTCGGTGTGGTGGAACCTGTTCTATCTCGACCATGCGCTGGCCATCGTGCAGCGCAACCGCAGCCTGCTGCGCAAGTTCGCAACCATCGCCGAATCCAAATACAAGACCGGACTCGGCATGCAATCCGACGTGCTGCTGGCCCAGGTGGAACTGTCCAAACTACTGGATGTGGAAATCGCGTTGCAGGCAAACCGGCGCAGCCAGGCGTCGGCGTTGAATGCGTTGCTCGGCCGCAGTGCGAACATCGAAATCATGCTGCCGCAACAGGCCAGCGAAGCGCTGCCGCCGGCGCCCGACAGCGCGCGCCTGATCCGGCTCGCACAGGACAGCAGGCCGCTCATCGTCTCGCGCCGCAACAGCCTCGCGGCGGCCAACGGCCGCACACAACTGGCGGAAAAGGATTACTTCCCCGACCTGCGCGTCGGCGCTTCCTACGGTGCGCGCCGCGATGCGCCTAACGGCGTCTCGCGCGCCAACCTCGCCAGCCTCACGCTTAACCTGAACCTGCCGCTGTTCGCAGGTAGCCGCCAGGGCAAGGCGGTCTCGCAACGCCGCGCCGAGGCACAGAAGGAAGAATACAACCTGCAAGACGCCACGTTGCAGGTGGAAAACGAGATCGAACAGGCAACGGCCGCCTATCTCGCAGCGCGCGAGCAGGCATCGCTATACAAGAGCGGAATCATTCCGCAGGCCAGCCAGACCGCGGCCGCCATGCTGGCCTCCTACCAGGTGAACAAAGTGGACTTCCTGAATCTGGTGCGGGCGCAAATCAATCTCTACAACGACGAAAACCAGTACTGGAAGAACCTCAGCGCAGGCTGGCAAGCCTGGGCACGTCTGGAAAGCGCGGTCGGCACGCCGCTGGCAACGGAAAACACAGGCAACAACAAGGAGAACAACAATGAACAGCGGCAATAAACAACTTATCACCACTGCAATCGTCGCTCTGCTCATCGGCAGCGGCGTCGGCTACTGGATATCGTCGAGCAAATCGCCTCCCGTTCCCGAAACCAATGCGGCAGCGGCAGAACACAAGCCGATCTTTTACCGCAACCCGATGAACCCGGCCATCACCTCGCCCATTCCGGCGCAGGACGAGATGGGCATGGATTACATCCCAGTGTATGCCGAAGACCAGCAGGCCGAGAAACCCAAGCCTCTGTTCTACCGCAATCCGATGAATCCAGAGATCACTTCGCCGGTACCGGCGCAGGATGAAATGGGCATGGACTATATTCCTGTCTATCCGGAGGGTAACGCTGCAACGGGCACGTCCGCCGGAACGGTCAGGATAGACCCCACCATCGTGCAAAACATCGGCGTGCGTACCACGGTCGCGCAACGCAGCACGCTGTCGCACAACATCCGCAGCATCGGACGCATCACCTACGACGAACAGCGCGTCGCGCGCCTGCACCCGAAATACGAGGGCTGGGTGGAGAAGCTCTTCATCGACAAGACCGGCGACCGCATCAGGAAAGGCAGCATGCTGCTGTCCATCTACTCGCCGCAACTGGTCGCCTCGCAGGAAGAATACCTGCTGGCGCTGAACAACGCGGAAGCGCTGAAGGACAGCCCGTTCGCCGACGTGCGTAACGGCGCGGCCAGCCTGCTGTGCTCCTCGAAGGAACGCTTGCAACTGCTGGATGTGCCCGAACACCAGATCGAACAACTCACCGCCGAGCGCAAGGTGATGAAGGGCATGCATATCCATTCGCCCTTCGACGGCATCGTGATGAACATCGGCGCGCGCGAAGGCGAACGCATCACGCCGCAGACCGAGCTGTACATGATCGCCGACCTGACGCGCGTGTGGGTGATCGTCGACCTGTACGAAGACGACATCCCCTGGGTGCGAATCGGCGACACGGCACAGATGGAAGTCGCCGGGATTCCGGGGCGCAGCTTCAACGGCAAGGTGGCCTATATCTACCCCTACCTCGAAGCGAAGACGCGCACGGTCAAGATCCGTCTGGAATTTGCAAACAGCGGGCTGCTGCTCAAGCCCGAGATGTTTGCCAACGTCGGCATCCATTCCAGCAAGAAAGTGAATGCTGTCGTTGTCCCGTCCGAAGCCATCGTGCGCACCGGTACGCAGGAGCAGGTATTCATCCAGCGCTCGCCCGGTGAATTCGAACCGCGCGAAGTCACCCTGGGCGTCTCCGCCAACGGGCAAACGCAGATCGTGAGCGGCGTACAGGCCGGAGAAACCGTGGTGTCCTCCAGCCAGTTCCTGATCGACTCGGAATCCAAGCTGAAGGAAGCGACTGCCAAGATGGTGGCGGCAAGCCAGCAAAAAACCGATGCGCCGCCCGCACAAGACAAGCCGCAGGACATGAGCAACATGAACACAGGTGACAAGCCATGATACAGGCGCTCATCGATGCGTCGATCCGGAACCGCTTCCTGGTCCTGATCGCCACGCTGCTCATCTCCTTCGCCGGTTTCCAGGCGATGAAGTCCACACCGCTGGACGCGATCCCCGACCTGTCCGACGTGCAGGTGATCGTGTTCACCGGCTTTCCCGGCCAGGCGCCGCAGGTGGTGGAAGACCAGGTGACCTATCCGCTCACCACGGCAATGCTGTCGGTGCCGAAGACCAAGGTGGTGCGCGGCTATTCCTTCTTCGGTTTCTCCATGGTGTATGTGATCTTCGAGGATGGCACCGACATGTACTGGGCGCGCACGCGTGTGCTGGAGTATTTGAACTACGCCGCCGACCGCCTGCCCGCCAGCGT
>JBNKBO010000013.1:0-59046 GCA_050287265.1 Sideroxydans sp.
TGCGCTTGATGTCTTTCTGCCGGAACAGCGAGAACGCAGCCACCACCACCGACAGCAGGCCGAAACCCATCATCAGGGATCCTGCGAAGTGGTTGCCGAGCGAACCATCCACCAGCACCTTGCTGCGCACCACGGCGCACAGTGCGACATTGAGTAGCAGTCCGGACAGCACGGCGGACACCGGTGTCGGGCCTTCCGCATGCGCATCCGGCAGCCAGCTATGCAGCGGCACAAGACCGACCTTGGTGCCGTAACCGACCAGCAGAAAGATGAAAGCAAGTTTGAGTACGGTCGGCTCTAGATCGCCCTTGACCTCGTTGAGATGCGTCCACAGCAACGCCGTACCCCCCTCGCCCAGCACGCGCTCGGCGGCAAAGTAAAGCAGGATGGTGCCGAACAGCGCTAGCGCAATGCCGACGCCGCACAGGATGAAGTATTTCCATGCCGCTTCCAGGCTGGCCGGCGTGCGGTACAACGACACCAGCAGTACGGTAGTCAGCGTGGCCGCTTCCATCGCCACCCATACGATGCCCATGTTGTTGGTGGTGAGTGCGATCAGCATGGCGAAAGTGAACATCTGGTACATGCTGTAATAAAGATGCAGCATGCCGGTAGTGAGTTTGCCGTGATGCTGTTCGACTCGCATGTAGGGACGCGAAAATAGTGAAGTGGTGAATGCGACGAAAGCAGTGAGGGCAACCAGGAACACGTTGAACGAATCGATGAAGAATTCTTCGTTGAATGCGACCTGCGGGCCCGATTCGATCACGCACACGGTCAGCACCACCGAGGCGACAAAAGTGAGGAAACTCATCAGCGAGTTGAGTTCCGCCGCCCACTTGCGCGCCCCGAATACGGCCAGCAGGCCGCCCCCCAACAGGGGAATAAGCAACAGCGCCAGGAGTTGCAGGTCAATCATCCTTGAGTTTCTCCATGTGGGCAATATCCAGACTGTCGAAGGTTTCTCGAATCTGGAAGAAGAAGATACCGAAAATGAAGGTGGCCACCAGCACGTCCAGCGCGATGCCCAGTTCCACCACCAGCGGCATGCCCTGCGTGGCGCTCGTCGCGGCGAAGAACAAGCCGTTTTCCAGCGACAGGAAAGCGACCACCTGCGTGACGGCCTTGCGCCGGGTGAGCATCATCAGCAGCGACAGTAGCACGCTGGCCAGTGCAATGCCGATCAGGCTGCGCGTAACACCTTCCGCCAGTTGCGATATGGGTGCAGCCAGGTTGAAGGAAAAAATCACCAGCGAAATACCAAACAGCATGGTGGTTGGAATGTTGAGCAGCGTCTCCACATCCCAGCGCACGTTCAATTTACGGATCAGGCGATGCAACAGCCAGGGCAGCAGCAGCACCTTGAGCAGCAGCGTCATCCCGGCCGAGTAATAAAGATGATGTTGCCCGGTGGTCCAGGCAACGATGGATGTGCTGAGCGCCAGCAATGCGCCCTGCCATGCGAACAGGTTGATCAGCGACAGGATACGGCGCTGCGCCAGCATGGCAAATGCGATCAGCAGCAGCAATGCGGCCAGCAGGTTGATAAGTTGGAGGGAGAACGGAATATGCACGGTTCACGTCCCGAGCAGAAAATGGATCAGCAGGCCCAGCACCGCCAGCAGGAACGCAGTTCCCAGGAATTCGGGCGCACGGAAGATGCGCACCTTGGCCGACACGATCTCGAACACAGCCAGCGCCGCGCCCGCCAGTATCAACTTGAACAGCAATGCTGCTATAGCCAGCGGCAGTCCTGCCCAATTACCGACCTCGGCAATGCCGTGCGGCAGGAACAGCGCAATGCCGATGGTGATGTAGGCAAACAATTTCAGGCTGCTGGCCCATTCAATCAGTGCCAGGTGGCGCGCCGAATATTCCAGGATCATTGCCTCGTGGATCATGGTCAACTCGAGATGGGTGCTGGGATTGTCCACCGGAATGCGCGCATTCTCAGCCAGCAATACGATCACGAACGCCAGCGCGGCAAAGGCCAGACTTGGGTAGAGCAAAAACTGGCGATGCGCGAGCGTGTCGACAATACTCGGCAAGTGGGTGGAATGGCTGATCATGGAGGCGGTGAAGAACACCATGAGCAATGCCGGTTCGGCCAGGAACGATACCAGCATTTCGCGTCGCGCCCCGAGCGAACCGAACGCGGTACCGACGTCCATCGCAGCCAGTGAAATGAACACGCGCGCCACGGCGAATACACCGACCAATGCGATCACGTCGGCTGCCTGCGAGAACGGCAGGTCCACCGCGATGATCGGAATGATGGCCGTCGCCAGCCACATGCAGCCGAACACGATGTAGGGTGTAACGCGAAACAGCGGCGAAGCATTGTGCGCAATCACCGCATCCTTGCTGAACAGTTTGCGCAATTCACGATACGGTTGCAGCACACCCGCACCGGAACGGTTCTGCAACCAGGCCTGGCACTGGTTGACCCAGCCCGTCAGCAGCGGCGCAAACACCACCACCAGGAACAATTGCGCAAGCTGGAACAGGATGGCAAAAATCAATTCGTATTTTTCCATCACACAAACACCAGTAGCACGACAAGCGTGACGAACGTATAGGTCAGGTACAGATGGATGCGCCCATGCTGCAGTAACGACGACATGGACGACAGTTTTTCGGCAAGGCGCCGGATCGGTTGGTACAGGATGTACCACAGACGGTCGTCGCTCTGGCCGTGATAGCGCGGCTGGGTATCGAACGGACTCGGCACTTCGCGTTCGATCTTGAAGAACGGTTCGAAAATGCGCCGGATCGGCTGCCCGAAACCTTCGGCAGTATCCTGCATGCGCGCATTCTGTGCCGGGAAACCACAATCCCAGGGCGCGCCGCGGCGCAGGCGACCATGGTACAGGCGCCGCACCAGCATCGAGGTCAGCAGCATCACCGCCAGTACCGCCAGCAGGAAATACAACGGGCTGTAGCTGGCGCGCTCGATGTCCACCGGCGCAAGAAACACCCAGTTGGCGGCAGCATTGCCCAGACCGGAACCGATCAGCGACTTCGATACGAGATCGATCTGGTGCACCACAAATACGGGCGCCAGTCCCAGCACGATACACCCGAGCGCCAGCCAGCCCATGCCGATGCGTTTCCACATGCCCGCATCATGCGCCTGTTCCAGCACTTTTTCGCGCGGCTGACCGAGAAAGATCACACCGTAGAACTTCACCATGACGTAAGCCGCCAGCGCCGCCGCAAGTGCGATCACCGCGGCAGCCACCGGCACCAGCATGTTGATATAGGTATTCGGCAAACCCGGTGACAGCAGGAATGCCTGCAGTAGCAGCCATTCTGATACGAAGCCGTTGAGCGGTGGCAGCCCGGCGATGGCCAGCACACCGATCAGCATCAATACCGCTGCCCATGGCATGCGGCGGATCAAACCGCCCAAGCGTCCCATGTTGCGCTCTCCGGTCGCATGCAAAATGGCGCCGGTGCCAACGAACAACAGGCTCTTGAACATCGCATGGTTCAGGCTGTGATACAGCGTCGCGGTAAGTGCCAGCGCTGCCAGTGCATGCTTGCCAAAGGCGTGAAAGATGATGGTCAATCCGATACCCACCAGCAACAGGCCAATGTTCTCGATCGAAGAATAGGCCAGCAGCCGTTTCATATCGCCCTGCACCGCAGCGAACATCACTCCAAACACCGCAGTAAGCAATCCCAGACCCAGTGCCAGCACACCCCACCACCAGAGTGGTGTGCCCAACAGATCGAAGGTCACGCGCAGGATGCCGTAGATCGCGGTCTTGAGCATTACACCACTCATCAACGCCGACACCGGCGATGGTGCGGCGGGATGCGCTTCGGGCAACCACACGTGCAGCGGCAACACCCCGGCTTTCGCACCAAAGCCAAACAGGGCCAGCAGGAATACCGACGACGACCAGAAGGCAGATAGATGCGCGTGACGCATGGCATCAAAGGTATAACCAGCAATATCTTTGCCGCCTTGCATCACGCCGAAGCAAAGCAGGATGGCAATGGCGCCGACATGCGCGATCAGCAAATAAAGAAAACCCGCCTTGCGAATTTCGGGAATGCTGTGATCGGTGGTAACCAGAAAGTAGGAAGACAGTGCCATGGTTTCCCATGCCACCATGAACATGTATGCGTCGTCTGCCAGCAACACCAATGTCATACCGGCAAGGAACAGGTGATATTCGAGACACAACAAACCAAGCGTTCCGCCTGCCATGGATTTGAAATATCCAGCGCTGAACAACGAAACACCCAAAGATGCCCCGCCCAGCAGAATCAGAAAGAATCCGGAAAGCGGATCAAGACGCAGATGGAAAGGCAGATCGGGCAAACCGAGCGGCAACACCATTATGCCCGGCACTGTGGCAAGTGCCCACAAACCCGTTGCTGCCAACAACAGGGAGGTCAGAGCGCTGAGCGGGAAAATGAAGTTATTGACCAGATGCGGGGCACGTTGCAACGCCAACCCTGCCACCCCGAGCACGATCCAGAACTGGACTAGCCAGCCAACTACTTCCAGCGGCAATACACTCGCAAAGTCCATCTGGGATTACTTGCACCTCTTGGTTGAATGAGCTTTCAACAAACAGACTGGAGATTCTACTCCCGCGATCAGCCACTGTTCAAGAATCGAATCGTTGTTATGCGCCAGACATCCCCAACCAGATACCAGTTTAAAAAAGCAAAGAAGAGGAAATCCGGTCATCCATAGACGATTTGCACGTTCTCAATACCACACAGGATACGAAGATTTTCGAGCAATTCATCCGGCAAGGTGACTTGCCAATCCTCGCCCAGCAGCAGTGGTGCGCTGCCTATCAGGTTGCAGTAATTAATCTGCACCGGACATTTCCCGCCGCAATAAGGTTTGAGCAATTCCGCCAGTTGCGGTACGCGTATCCTGTCATCCATCGAACAATGGATATCCAGCCGTTTCGCAAATGCCGCACGGGCTGAGGCAAAGTCGAACAATTCGTCGGCGGTGATGCGCATGTTGCCGGAGTAATCATCCAGACTGGCACGCCCCTGCACCACCAGTAATTCATCGTCGCGTATCCAGGTACGGTTGGCTTCAAACAGGTCGCTGAACACGGTCATCTCCATTTGTGCGCTGCCATCGTCCAGCGTCACCACGGCCATTTTCCCGCGTCGTGTCTGCAGAATGCGTACGCCGTTGACCATGCCGGCCAGCACCAGCTTCATCTCGGCGCGACGTCCCTTGCCGTTTCCGCCATTGCCGCTCGCCCCAGGCTGCACCGTGGCAGGCGTAATGTCGGCCAGCTTGGCTTTGACGAAATGTGACAACTCCGCCGCATATTCCTGATACGGATGGCCGCTCAGGTAGAAACCCAATGCAGTCTTTTCCTGCGCCAGTTGCTCATTCACCTTCCAGCGCGGCACATCCGCCATCTGT
Organism: Sideroxydans sp.; assembly: GCA_050287265.1. Taxonomy (GTDB): domain Bacteria; phylum Pseudomonadota; class Gammaproteobacteria; order Burkholderiales; family Gallionellaceae; genus Sideroxyarcus. The sequence goes on from JBNKBO010000013.1 coordinate 5,417, forward strand.
ATCGGCAACTCGGCGCTTTCGTCGTCGCCGAACAGGCTGTTCTGACCTGCTGCACGCGCTTTTTGCTCGGCGCTGCCCAGTGCCGCATCCAGCGAGGCCAGCAACTGGTAGCGATGGTCGTTGATGCCGTCGAACGCGCCCGCCTTGATCAATGCCTCTATGGCGCGCCGGTTGACGATACGGTTATCCACGCGATGGCAGAAATCGAACAGATCCCGGAAAGGCCCGCCGTTCTGGCGTGCCGCCACGATGTTCTCGACTGCGCCCTCGCCCGTACCCTTGATCGCACCCAGACCATAGGCGATGGTCTTCTGGTCCACGGGCGTGAAGCGGAACAGTGAACTGTTGATGTCAGGCGGCAGGATGGAAACACCCTGTGCCTGCGCATCCTGATGAAAGAAATACACCTTGTCGGTATTAACCATTTCCGACGTCAGTGTGGAAGCCATGAACGCGGCCGGGTAATGGCATTTCAGGTAAGCGGTCTGGTAGGCGACCACGGAATATGCCGCCGCATGCGACTTGTTGAAGCCGTAACCGGCGAACTTCTCCATGGTGTCGAAGATCTCGTTCGCCTTCTTTTCATCGATGTTGTTCTTTGCCGCGCCGGCCACGAAGATCTCGCGTTGTTTCGCCATCTCTTCGGGCTTTTTCTTGCCCATCGCACGGCGCAGCATGTCGGCGCCACCCAGCGTATAGCCGGCCACCACCTGTGCCGCCTGCATTACCTGCTCCTGGTACACCATGATGCCGTAAGTACTGCCGACCACTTTTTCCAGCAGCGGATGCGGGATGATCACCTGCTCACGTTTGTGTTTGCGATTGATGTAATCCGGAATGAAGTCCATCGGGCCGGGACGGTAGAGCGCATTCAACGCGATCAGGTCGTCTATGCAGTCCGGCTGCGCCTTCACCAGCGTGTCTTTCATGCCGCGCGATTCGAACTGAAATACCGCAGTAGAGTTGGCAGGTTTAAAGATACGGTCGTAGGTTTCCTTGTCGTCGAACGGAATAGTGTTGATGTCGAAGGATTCATGTTCCGGCAGCATACGCACATGGCGTACCGCCCAGTCGATGATGGTCAGCGTGCGCAGACCAAGGAAGTCGAATTTCACCAGGCCGACCGCTTCCACGTCGTCCTTGTCGAACTGGCTGACCGTACTCTCGCTACCCTCGGCACAATACAGCGGGCAGAAATCGCTGAGCTTGCCCGGCGCGATCAGCACGCCGCCCGCATGCATGCCGACATTGCGCGTCAGGTCTTCCAGCCGTTCGCCCAGTTCCATCAACTCGTCCACGCCCTCTTCGCTGGCAATGATGGCATTGAATTCCGGCTCCATCTCGCGCGCTTTCTTCAGCGACACCGGCTTCACGCCTTCCACCGGCACCAGTTTGGAGAGCTTGTCGCACAAGCCATAGGGAAAATCGAGCACACGCCCCACGTCGCGTATTACGCCCTTGGAAGCCATGGTGCCGAAGGTGGCGATCTGCGATACGCAGTGCTCGCCATATTTGTGACGTACATACTGGATCACCAGCTCGCGCCCATCCTGACAAAAGTCCACATCGAAGTCGGGCATGGATACGCGTTCGGGATTCAGAAAGCGTTCGAACAGCAGTTCATAACGCAAGGGATCAAGGTCGGTGATGCCCAGTGAGTACGCTACCAGTGAACCCGCGCCGGAACCACGGCCCGGCCCCACCGGCACACCGTTGGGAAAGTTTTCGTCGCGGTAAGATTTTGCCCAGCGAATGAAGTCGGCCACGATGAGAAAGTAGCCGGGGAAACCCATATTGATAATGGTTTCGATCTCGAACTCGAGGCGCGCGGCGTATTCCGGCATCCTGGCGGCGCGTATGGCCTCGTCGGGATAGAGCTGCAGCATGCGTTCCTGCAGGCCGCGTTGCGATTCGCTGCGCAAGAAATTTTCCAGTGAAGCGCCATCGGGCGTGGCGAAATCGGGCAGATGGGCTTTACCCAGTTTCAGCGTCAGATTGCATCGCTTGGCGATCTCTACGCTGTTTTGCATGGCTTCCGGCAGATCAGCGAACAGCTTCGCCATCTCTTCCTGTGTCTTGAAATATTGCTGCGCAGTAAATCGGCGTTGTCTGCGCTTGTCGTTCAGCACATAGCCTTCGGCAATGCATACCCGCGCCTCGTGCGCCTTGAAGTCGTCAATTGTCAGAAACTGCACCGGATGCGTTGCAACCACCGGCAGCGCCAGTTCTGCCGCCAGCTTCACCGTGTCGCGCAGGTGCAATTCCTCACGGCTTGCGCCACAGCGCTGCACTTCCAGATAGAAACGGTCAGGAAACAACCTGGCGTATTCCATCGCAGCAAACTTCGCGCTGTCTGCATTGCCATTCAACAGGGCGACGCCTGTTTCACCGAGATGCGCACCGGATAAAGCAATCAGCCCATCCGTCCCGTCGCGCAACCAATGCTTGCGAATCTCGGGGCGTCCACGGTATTGGTTTTCCAGATAAGCGCGGGTAAGCAAATCGCACAAGCGCAGGTATCCCGCATGCGATTGGCACAGCATCAACAACCTGAACGGTTGATCGCGCGCTTCATCGTTACTGACATACACGTCGCAACCGATGATGGGCTTGACGCCTGCGCCACGCGCCCCCTTGTAAAATTTCACCAACCCGAACACATTGGACAAATCGGTCAGTGCTAACGCAGGCATATTGTCTGCATTCGCCATCTCCACTGCCTCACCGAGGCGCACGATACCGTCGGCGATGGAATACTCGCTATGCAAACGAAGATGAACGAAGGAGGGCTGCATGGTGCTCGTGATGAAATACTCAGCAGAATTTTACCACTTGCAGTTGACTGGCCCCGGAAGAAATCACCCCCGCCGGTAAACCATTGATTTAGTCAGGATTGGCGTATTTGCTGGTTTTCATGCCGATACATCTTCAACACACCGGCCGCAGGGTATTTTTTATTGCTACATGGCCAAATCGGCAAAGCCCCTGATCCCCGTGCAAATTACGACCGGGTTTATTTTTTGTTTCGCTCAATAAACACGCGTTCTATCGCGACAGACAGAATAGCGACATCTTGCGGGTGTAATTCCGGAAAATTGTCGCGCAACACGACACGCAGAAAATGCACTGAGCCTGTGGTATGGAGATTCTGTTCCGGATCAAGCAGAGGATAGGCGACCGAATAAGCACGCTCAAAGATATCTCGCAAATATGGCCGGGTGCGACGCTCAACTCTTCCTTTCCCTGCTGCTGCATCTTTACCGTTCGACTCAGTCATTGCGACGCCTTCATAGTATCCAGGGAGATACCCTAACCACCCTCCCTTGTTACGTCAATACGCCCGTTGAACAAAGATCAATGTTCACTTAAAGAGAACCCCTCAAAAGGAAGGCGTTTGATTATATAAGCGGGAGGAATTGCAGGGTTTTCGCGTTGCTTCAGCGAAAACCTCATCCCTCACTGCGTTCGGGACCGCCTGGCGGCGTGCTCTCGAACCCCCGGGTTCTCATGCTTTCTTCTGCCAAGATAAATAGGCACGTTACACATGCCTATTTATCTTGGCGGAGAGGGAGGGATTCGAACCCTCGGTACGGGGTTACCGTACGCCTGATTTCGAGTCAGGTACATTCGACCACTCTGCCACCTCTCCGAATACTACCCCGTAACACTTTTTCAGATATTGTTCAATGTCACGAGGGCGCGCATTTTACCAGCAACATTCAAATTTCGGGCAGAATGTTCGTTATGCGAAGTCTGTTACCACTACAACTCGCGGTCGTCCTCGCACTGAGTGCCTGGCTCTGGATCAAGACCACAGCCGTCGATCCCTTGCCTGACTGGCATTTGAACGAGTTGGTCGTCATCGTTCCTCCCGAGGATATGGAAACCGAAAACGCCTTTGAAACGCGACTGGTCGAACTGTTCGCACAACAGTTACAGGTCAGGGTAAAACTCGTTCCGCTGCCGGTCGATCAGGCCTTGCCCGCGCTGATTGCGCACAAAGCGCATATTGCAACTTCTGCCCGCAGCACGAAAGACTACGCGCTACACTTCAGCAAGGCATACCAATCACTGGATGAGCTCGTGATTTGCCACGGCGCCACACCGAAAGATATCGACAACCTGGCGCACCACGATCTGGTCGTCGCCGCCGGCTCGCCACAGGAGGTCGCCCTGCGTGCTGTACGACACGAACATGGCAAGCTGCGATGGAAATCACGGCGCGATACTTCTGCCGTCGAATTGCTGGAGAAAGTTGCCGACGGCAACCTTGACTGTACGGTGGCGAACGAGGAACAGCTTGCTACCGCCCGCAATTTCTATCCTGAACTGGGCGCGGCACTGGACATTAACTCCCCTTCTGATATGTCGTGGGCTTTTGCAAACGATGGTGATGCGCAATTATTCGATGAAGCGCAACTGTTCTTCACCCGCATCAAACAGGATGGCACCCTGCGCCATTTGACAGACCGTTTCTACGGTTACAACGAGCGACTGAATGCAATTAATGCTGAAGCTTTCATCACAAAGACGCGTACAGTATTGCCGCGTTATCGCCGCTGGTTCAAGGAAGCCGCCGATCTCACCGGTATCGACTGGCAGTTGCTCGCCGCGCTGGCCTATCAGGAATCGCACTGGAATCCAAATGCAACGTCTTACACCAAGGTGCGAGGGATAATGATGCTGACAGAAAAAACTGCCGACCGCATGAAAGTGAAGAACCGTCTCGATGCGCACAGCAGTATTCTTGCCGGGGCGCGTTATCTGCAATTGCTCAAGGAGCAATTGCCGCTACGCATGAACGAGGACGACCGGCTATGGATGGCACTGGCGGCCTACAACCAGGGCATGGGACACTTGAAAGATGCACGCATCCTGGCACGGCAATCCGGCCTGAATCCTGATTTGTGGTCGGACGTCAAACGCATGATGCCGCTACTCTCCCGTCCCTCCGTCTACAAGAAGACCAAACGTGGCAAGGCGCGCGGTGGCGAGGCAGTGATCCTGGTAGAAACAGTGCGTTTGTATTACGACATGCTGAAACGGCTGGAGACGCAGAACTCGTTATCCCAGTCATACAGCATACCTTGGCACAGCCTCGTCAGCGACCTCATCGAGTAAACTCAGCGCCGTTCTGCCAGCAGGAAGCGATTGACCTCAATGGCAATCGCCGCAGGCCCGAACGCAGGACTGATCGCAAGCAGTTTATTCCACAGTCCCGGCACGACCACGGCCCGCCCATGCAACATCCCCAGATATCCGGCCCATGCTACATCGCTCGCCCCCATCGGTTTCGCCCAACGGAACAGCCGAATCTTTTGCGCGTTTGCCGTTTCCTCGAATTCTGTACGTGTCGGCCCTGGACACAATACAGTAACGCTCACACCTGTCCCATGTAATTCGCGGCGAATACCGCGCGAGAACGACAACACATAGTTCTTGGTTGCGTAATACACCGACATGCCAGGACCGCCGGGCTGGAAACCAGCCAGCGAAGCTACATTAAGAATCTTGCCGCGCTTTCTTTCTACCATGCCGGGAAGCACGAAACGGGTAAGGATGGTCAGTGTGGAAATATTGAGATGGATCATGCGCTCAATGACCTCGGGCGCTTCGTCGGTAAAATCGCCTGAATCCCCGAAGCCTGCATTGTTCACCAGCACGTCGATTTCCGGCGCGATGGCACTGATCGTCTTCCACAATGCCTCGCCCGCGAATGGTTGCGCGATGTCCATTTGCACGATGTGGACAGCAACACCATGGGTATGAGCCATATCTTCCGCCAGCTTGTGCAGCACTTCCACACGGCGCGCAACCACGATCAGATCGTATCCGTCAGCTGCAATCAATCGCGCCAACTCCATACCGATACCGCTGGACGCACCGGTAATTACTGCTACTTTTCTGTCCATGGTGTCACCTCCATCACTTTATTTTTGTGGTGCGTAGGTATCCTTCGCCCACGACACCGTCGCCCGTGCTGCCTCTTCCACTGCAACAGGACTCATATCGAACGCCGCACGGAAACGGCTGTCGTCCACGATGAACGGTTCATCCCACTGGTAAGCCATCTCCTTGATCTCGCGCACCATGGGGACGACCATACCCAGCGCGTTGAGCAACCATCTCGGCATTTCGTTCAACGGAATGTCGCGCCCCAGCGCCGCCCCGAAGCGGCGAACCATATCGCGTGTGGAAACGGCAGGCTGGCAGGGCAGCATCCACAGCGGATCGTCCGCCAGTCTGCTTTCGTCCGCGCAGCCCAGCGTCGCCAGCCCGAGAGCGACATCGGGTATGTAGTGATAGGTATGCGGCATCCCGGCATTCACCGGCGACACGCCCGCTTTGCCCGCCAGCACCGGTTTCCAGAAATAGTCGCCGAAAAAGGTCAGCGTGCCGCCAGGCCCGTAAAAATCGGCAGCACGCCCGCACACCGCACGCACCTTGCCCTGACGGTGCATCTCGAACAGGTGCTCGGCAACGAGCGCACGTATCTCGCCTTTCTTGCTGCATGGATTGCTCGGCGTATCTTCATTCATCGGCTTGCCGCCCGTGCGTCCGAGCATATAGAGATTATCCAGCACCACCAGCCGGGCACCGACACTGCCCGCCGCCGAAACCAGATTGCCCATGTAGCGCGGCAGCAGTTCCGTCCACTGGCTGGCGGAATAGGCTGGATTCATACAATGATAGACCACAGCTGCACCTGCGCAGGCAGCGTAGCTAAAGGACGCATCGCCCGCATCACCCTGCATCAGTTCCACCGCTGCCGGAACACCACCCGCACTGCGCTTGACCACACGCACCCGTTTGCCGGCTGCCAGCAAAGCTTGAGCCAGCGGCATACCAACCTGACCCGCGCCGAAAATCACATGCAATTCGTTTCCCACCATCGCTCCCGAGTCAATCCTATTGTTTGATGACGGACCGGAAAGAAGAATATTGTCCGCCAGTTTTTTTATTCTTACTGAATTTATATTGATCACATTTGCCTGAACAAATGTGCATAGCTGCGGCTCACGACAACCTTCTCCGGTCTGTCACGCAGGCTCAGGGACACCTTGCCCAACAGGTCATGATGCGCGGAAACGATTTGTTTTGCATTGACTATCGTACCGCGATGCACCTGCCAGAATTGTTCCGGATCAAGCTGCGCGACCAGATCCTTGAGAGGAGTGCGCAACAACAGTTCGGCATCACGCGTAAGCACCATGGTGTATTTGTCGGCAGACTGGAAATAACACACTTCCTCCACCGCCACCATGCGCACGGACTGCCCGACCTGAATTCGCAACCAGCGCAGCGGCCCTGGTTTGTTGCGCGTCGCCAGCAACTGCTGCAGGCGCGCGAGCAGCGCATCGGGTGCCGCCGCACTGCGCTGTTTCAGCCGCTCCACGCAGCGCGCCAGGCGCTCGTCGGACACCGGCTTCAACAAATAGTCTACCGCCGCCTGATCGAACGCCTGCACCGCATAATCGTCGAACGCGGTCACAAACACCACACGGCAATCAGCCGCAGCCGTGCTTGCCGCGTCCAGACCACTTTGTCCCGGCATGCGGATATCAAGGAAGGCGATATCGGGTTTCAGTTCCTGCAGTGCATTCATCGCGGCGATGCCATCGTGCACCACGGCTGCGATCTCCAGCTCCGGCCACGATTGGGCGAGACGACGACGCAGGTCGTCTGCCAGATGCTGTTCGTCATCGGCGATAAGGGCTTTCATCTTGGCAACTCCAGTCTGGCGCTCACGCCACCACGGGCGTTGTCTTCCAGTTCCAGCCTGCCTTTAGTCCCGAACAAGGTCGCCAGCCGCATCCGTATATTCGCCAGGCCGGTACCGCTACCCTCGTCTCCAACCAGCCCGACACCGGTATCGCTGACCTCGATGCGCAATGCGTTATCGCCGACCATCGCATGAATAACGATTTCGCCTCCACCAATTTTGGGCTCAATGCCGTGACGTATGGCATTCTCCACCAGCGGTTGCAATAACATCGGAGGAAAGGGAAATTCTCTGGCTTCTTCAGGCACATCGATTTGCCAGCGCAGGCGTTCACCAAAACGTATCTTTAATATTTGCAGATAATTTTCCAGCATGTCCAGTTCGTCGTCCAGCGTGGCCTTGTCGCTGCGCGCACGCACCAGCGCCACGCGCAACCAGTCGTTCAATCGCTCCAGCAGTTTTTTTGCCAATGCAGGATCACTATCAATCAGGCTGCCAACATTCGCCAACGTGTTAAACAGAAAATGCGGCTCGATCTGTGCTTGCAACAACTTGAGATTAGCTTCAATTTCTCGCTTTTCGCTTTCGCTCTGTAAAAGTTTGCGTTTCTCCACTTCGGATTCGACCCGTTTGGACAACAATACTGTGATACTGCCAATGAGGCCAAAGAACATTCCCAGCGACATGTTTGACCAGACATAGCGGTCTCCCCAGCTTCCCACCCCGCTGAAGGCAAACGCCAGCGTCAGACCGATCGCCACGCTGCCCGGCAGGGTCATGCTCAAGATTGCCCAACGCACGATCGAACTCGGCATGGCGTGAACGATCGTCGCATTTATCGTCATCACGGACAGGCCGATACACTGCGAATAGATAAAATTTATCCAGAAATTTGCCCAGGAATCGTCGGCCTGTGCAAGCACGCTCAACAAGCCCGCAATAGCCGTATTAAAGATCAGAGTGGCGATCAGGTAAATCAGTATTCGTTTCATGTGCGGATCATCCACATATTGATCATGGCAGGGAAATTTTCACCCCGGCAGTAATACTGCGCGTAAACAGTGCCGAGAATTCCTGGCGTGCGCTACCAACCGGAAACAACACCATTCCATAAATGCTGAAGCGCGGCGTCAAGGTTGTTTCGCCATAGGCAGCGAATTCGCTGCCGCTATCGGTGATATTGCGCGTGTACATCAGCCGCCAATAGCCGGTGTCGCTCATCATGTTGGCCTGCCATACGGCGTGAAAATAGTCGCGCCCCAACAGGCGTGGCATCAAGCCCAGCGGCAAACCATACTGCGTGGTGGCGCGCTGAAAATAGGCAGCCTCTTCCGCTTTCGTATAGCCGTGACCGTCATGCAGGTATTCGAGTACCAGTGATTGGCCGTTCTCGAAGGTATAGGAAGACCCGACCAGGGTGGCATTGCGGCGTGACGAGGGAGACTGGACAAGATAAGGCTGAGCAATATCCGCAGGAGAATCCAGTACCACCGGCAACACTGATGAGCCAAATTCGCCATACAGCATCAAGCCGTCGCTCACGGTATATTGCCCATGTGCACCATAGAACGTGCCAAGATGCGGCGCCTTGGCTGCAACCACGCCCCAGGCAATCTCATCTCCTCGCGTGTCGTATTTCATCAGCCAGCTGTTGCGCCAGGCGTCCGGCTGCGTCGCGCCGTAACCGGAACGCACAACACGCGCCAGCGTGGCGCTGTTCTGCATATCTGGTGTCCACGTGATTTTCGCCACATCCATCCCGACCAGTTCGCGCATCGGGTCGCTGCGACCATTATCGAAATAGAATGGACTGGAAGGCGAACGAAATTGCGCAGCCCCCCAGTTCAGCACATCGCGTCCGGCAGCGGCATTCCAGCCCTCGACGAGGTGTACCCGCACCTGCCACAGGCTGAAATAGCTTTCGTTGCCCGATTGTGTGCCGAAGACATTGCGTGACTCGCGCATCAATGCAATGGGACGTGCCGTTATGCGCACAGTATCATTCTGTGCCTTGAAGTTAAGTCGCAGCTCCGCGCTGTCACTGCGCTGTGGCAGCCGCGCGATCTGGTTGTAGGGGTTCAACACACTATTTTCACGCAGCTTCATGCTGCTGGCATAGCCATAGAGCGTACCGTCCCACGATGCATTCCAGTCGGATTCATCCGCCGATGCTGTTGCAGCAAATGCGCAAAATGCAAAAAACAACAACCTCATTGCATCTGCCCGAGATCAAACTCCGATGGCCTGATCTTCTTCACTTTCACCGTTCCGAAGTTCATCGTCGTCTCGGCATCGATCAACGCATCACGGATGACCATTTTGCTCACGAACGGAATACGTTTACCTTGGTATTCGATTGTGTTCTTATAGGTAAAGCTCGCCGTTTTCAGCAGCTTGCCACTCACCGAATAAAATTCGGCCTTGACACCAACCCCGCGTTCGACCGAGACCCAATAACGAATTTTGTCGTAAGTGGTGCGTTTGTGCTTCGCAGTCAGGTCGAGTACATAACAGGGCTCTCCCTCAACCTTTTCGGTCCTAGCCATCTGCGCGCTGTAGTCTCCCGCGTAATTGGTCGCCGCAATATCGCCATTCGATGCCTGCCCGCTCATGCGCTGACGCGGCGAAATGGGTATGGGTTTGGACAAGCCGGGACGCGTGAGCCACATGTTGCGCCCCACCTGCAATATCTTGGAACCCTTGAAGCGCACAGGCTCCTGCGTCTCGGCCACGCTGGAATCGTCTACTGCCTTGACCAGGATGCGCTGCGGTTCGTCAGTGCGATCGCCGTCGCGCGACAGCAGTTTAATCTCCCACTCAATACCGGGCAGACCACCACCGCGTGCGGTGTCGGATGCTTTCAGGATGGTGAGTGCGTCCGGGGCTGCAAACACCACACTGCTGCAAAGCAGAAAAGAAAACAATAGCGCCAATTTATCTTTGATGTTCATTTCACTTCCTTAATCAGTGACCCGTTTCAAAGCCGATACCGACAATGCCACAAACAACATTTCCGCACCGAACATTACCAGCATGATCGCATTCGGCATGCCGTCTGCCACGAATCCCACCAGCCTGGCCAGTGCGATCGAACCAAGCACCAGTAAACTGCCCGCCAGTCCGGCAATGATCGTTTCGCGCTGGCGCGCCAGAAACCAGAACAGCAGCCCAATCCCCAGTCCCATGCCGCCATAGGTCGCACGCATGTCAATCAAAGCATTAGGTGTCCAAGGCTCCGACTGCGTCAGCGTATACGCAAAAAATTCCGGCGCAACGATAAAACAGATACCAAACACAACAAACAGCGCAGCAGTGACCCGAAGAAGGTTTGTTGCAAATTTCATATTGGTTTCCTCCACACAGATTTCCGTGAGCGCGGGCGTCTCACCTGCTAACTCTTCCCAGGCTGACGTGATGTACCAAAGGCAGGCAATCCACTGTCAAGCGAGCTTGACGTGGAATTGACACTCGGCGGTCCCGTCAAACATGCCCAAGCGCATCGATGATGTCCTTTTTCGCCGCGCGGCGTGCCGGCATATAGGCCGCCAGCGTCCCCACCACACCCATCAGGATAAAGGTAAAAACAGTACGTCCGACATCCAGGTCGACCAATAACGGCACCGGACTCGCGCTGTTGGGCGGGATATAGGAAATATCCGCCACATTGACACCCCAGCGCACCAGGAACGAAATCATGAGTCCGGTGACACAGCCGATCAGCGACAACAGCATCGACTCCGTGGTGAACAACCGTATTACACCGCTGCGTTTGAGGCCGATGGCGCGCAAGGTACCGATCTCGCGCGTGCGCTCAATCACGGTCATGCCCATGGAATTGGCCACACTCATCACGACCACGGTCAGCACGATGGAAAAAATGAACCCGAAGATCATGTCGAACATCCCATGCACCTGGTTATAGAAGTCCGACAATTCCTGCCAGGTCAGTATCTCGACATCGAAACCCGCCGAGGTCAGTTTTGCCTGCAACTGGTCTCGCATCGCTTCTGTCCTTGACGTACTGTCAAGCAGGATGGTCAGCCGCTGTGCCCGTCCTTCCGCATCCAGCAGGGTACGCGCCAGCGTCAGGGAGACGAAGGCGAACTTGTCGTTGCTGCCCGCATTGCCGGTGTTGAAGGATTTGCCCAGTGTAATGTCAGCGGCATTGGCCTGCCCGCTCAGTGTATTCACCAGCACTTGCGCCTGATCGCCCTCTTTCAGGTGCAGCATCTCCACCAATCCATCGCTCAAGCTGACCACTTCCGGACGATCCTTGTCCAGTCGCATGCGCATGTTGTCGAACATGCCGCTCTTGCGCTCCTCATCGGTCAGCGAACCTTCACGCAGCTTTACCACCGCTTCCGGCTCAATACCTTCGGCAATAAAAATGGTGCTGGCACGACCGTTGCTCACCAGCCCGCTCATGCCCAGGCGTGGCGCGACCAGTTTGACGTGATTTTCCTCTTTCACCAGCTTGCTGATGGCGGCAACTTCCTGTGCGGTAAGCAGGTAGCGCTCCGGATCGAGCTTGCCTTCGGTGCGCATGCCCTTCTTGTACAGCGTCAGGTGCCCGAGCATCTCGCCATGGATGGACTGTCGACCCAAACCGTCGTAGACGTTATGTGTGTATCCTGCGAACAGCGCAATGGCGGAAAATCCGAAGGCAATAGCGAGTAACGTCACCATGGAACGGCGGCGGTTGCGTAACAGACCACGCAAGGCCAGTTTGGTCATGTTTTTCATGCTGTCACCTCATCATTCACAATGTTGCCGTCGCGCAACAAAATCTTCCTGTCCACATGATCGAGCAGGCGCTGGTCGTGGGTGGTAAACACGAAAGTCACTTTGCGCGCACGGTTCATTTCGCGCATCAGCTCCACCACCATACGGCTGTTCTCTGAATCCAGGTTCGCGGTCGGCTCGTCCGCAATAACCAATTTGGGATTCACCACCAGCGCGCGGGCAATCGCCACACGCTGGCGCTGACCACCAGAGAGCTTGTCCGGCAGTGAATCCTTGAACCGCTCCAGCCCTACGTCCACCAACGCCGCAGCGGCACGCTCGCGCGCTTCGCCTTCCACCACGCCCTGAATCTGCAGAGGCAGCATCACATTCTCCATTGCGGAAAGCACGGGCACCAGGTTGAAGTTCTGGAACACGAAACCCAATTTCTGGCTGCGAAATTCGGTAAGCGCGTCGTCGTCCAGCACGCGCGTATCCTGCTCGTCGAAATGTACCTCGCCCTCGGTCGGCGCATCGATCAGTCCGATGATGTTCATCAAGGTGGATTTGCCGCTGCCAGACGGCCCCCAAACGGCAAGGAATTCGCCCGCATGGATGTCCAGCGAGATGCTGTTCAGCGCGTCGATGGTGGTTTCGCCCAGCAGGAAGCGGCGCTTGATGCTGCGCAGCTTCAGGATAGGCGGGGGACTGGTGGTATCGCTCATATTCAACCTCAATGTAAGTGAATGGATTTCAAAACAGTATTGTCGCCGATATCAAAGGCAGCTTCGGCAAAATCAGGCGGCCCGAACATACCGCGTGCATCGTTGGAAATGCCGTATATCTCTTTCGGCACGCCCAGGAAGTTCTTGTCCTGCTTGCCGTTCCTGTTGCTATCGACATAGGCCGCCACGGCATATTTTCCGGAATGCAAATCGGGAATACGTACGATCAACTGGTCGCTCGTCGCCTCGTATACGACGCCCCGATAATACTTTTGATCGGACGGAAACTGCTCAGGCGCATTGGCAGAGTAGACGGCCACGCGTATCTGGTTGCCCGCCATACCTTTCCCATCAAGTTCCAGCTTCAGTTCCCCGGCATGGACAGCAGAAACCGAAAACACCACAAAAAGGAACAATACGTATTTCATGTTTCCTCCTGCTTTAATGACGGCATGCACTCTAAAGAAGCCGAGCTGGAATGGATAGCGCATTGCGACGAAATGCTGGAATCGCAGAGCGAATGGACAGGGACAGACCGGAAAATGCGGCTAGCAGCGTATCAAGCAACTACCGACGGAAGACACTATGAGATGTAGCCAATACTTCCAACAAAACGCTCGGAATCGCCAATTTTTATTTAACCAGCTTCGACAGTTTCCTGAACGACTCCGTCCCGGCAATTTTCAACAGCTGAAACACCGCCGACTCGGTGCTGGTGGGCACTGCGCCCGCCAGCATCATGGCTTCCAGGGCTGTCTGCCAATTATGGATGCTGCGGCTTATCACGGCATCCTTGACCACGTGCACATTAAATCCTTCGTTCAGCAAATCAATAGCGGTCTGCAACACACAGACGTGAGTCTCCATGCCGGTGACGATGATCTGCGCTCTGCCACTGTCTTTCAGTTGTTTGATGAAAGCTTCGTTTCCGCAGCAACTGAAAGTCAGTTTTTCGTAACAAAGTGCGTCGGGCGCGCGCTCCTTGAGTTCGGCCAATGTCGGCCCCAGTCCTTTCACGTATTGCTCGGTGAAGACCACCGGGATTGCGAGTTCATGTGCGCTTTCCAGCAGGATGCCGGTATTTTTTGCAAGCTGCGCCAGCGCATTCGCATCCATAGCTGCGCAGAGTCTTTCCTGCACGTCGATAACCACCAGCACGGCCTTTGCGGGTTCCAGCATGAATTTGTTTTTGACTGACATCCGTTCCCCATAAATCGACTGGGCCACCAGCCGGAGCCCACCACCCCGTCAGTATACCCAATCCCTACGACCGATTCTGCACGCGCTGTGCCAGTGCGGCAGCCACTTCGCCCATAACGGCATTCCAGTCTCCCATTGCGTGCTGGCGGAACAGGCGCATGGTGCCGGGATACCACGGTGAATCGGTACGTTCTGTCATCCAGCGCCAGTCCGTCTTGTAGTCCGGCAACAAGACCCAGCACGATTTGCCCAGTGCGCCTGCGAGGTGGGCGACAGCTGTATCAACGCATATCACCAGGTCAAGATTTGCGATTACGGCAGCAGTATCTGCAAAATCCGTCAGTTGCGAACCCAAGTGAGTGAGATGCAATCCATCAGGCGGTCGCTTTGCTTCATCTTCACCCGCGCCTTTTTGCAGACTGATGAAATTCACACCGTCTACCCCACCCAACGGAAGCAAGACATCGAGTGACGCGAGAGAGCGGTCGGCATCATTTTCGAACAACGGGTTTCCCTTCCACACCAAACCGACTTGAAATCCTCCCTTGGGCAATAGGGCAGCCCATTTTTCGATACGGCTCTCCGGTGCCCGCAAATAGGGGATTGCTGCCGGAATCGAATCGAGGCGCGTTTTGCAGTAGTAGGGAATGCTTAGCGGGGGTGTCCAGAAATCCAGACCGGATGACGGTATCGGGTCGTCGAATGACAGAACGCTATCCACGTCCTCCAGCGTCGCCAATAAAGTCTTCAAAGCCGGATGGCAGACCAGCGTGATCGCGACAGCACCTTGTTCCTTTAACACTGCAGCGTAGCGACAATATTGAATCATGTCGCCATGGCCGGGTTCATAACCGATCAGCACGGATTTGCCGGCAAGCGATTCGCCCTGCCAGCGCGGACAACCCAGATGGGCTGCCCATGCCTCGTACCAGTTACGCGCCTCCAGACAGTGCCAGCCTTCCTCAAACCTGCCCTGCCGCAACAAAAGATAACTCATGTTGTATCTGGCCATTGCATAATCTGCATCCAGCGACATTGCCGTACGATAGCACTGCTCGGCTTCAGCTTCGCGCTTCATGCAGGCATAGAGCACGCCCAGATTCGACCAGCCGACGGGAGAATCCGGACTGAGCGCTATCACTTGTCTGTAGGCTGACTCGGCTTCGTCGAAGCGCTTCTGGTTCGCCAGCAGCGCCCCCAGGTCCAGATGCGTTTCGGCATAGCTCGGATCAAGCTGGATGGAAAGCCGGAAGCACATCTCGGCCGCTTCCGTATCCAGCCGTTTTTCCAGAAGCAGCCCCAGGTTGGCATACGCCTCTGCAAAATCCGGAGCAAGTTTCACTGCCCGCCCGAAGCAGGCTTCGGCACCGGTCGCGTCTCCCGCTTTCATCAAGCGGTTTCCCTGATAAAAGAGCGCTTCGGCTTGTGCGCGTTTCTGGTTGCTCATGACAGCGACAAATTATCCCCTGATTGGATATATGCCTATTCTAAAACGTCCGGCCGTTTCTTCATGCACAGAAAATAAAAGACGGCGCGCAAGATCATTGCGCGCCGTTCAAGGTAACACGATGAATTTAAATGTAGTTGAACAGTGTCAGCTTGGACACCAGCGCAAATGATTGCTGCGCCGCCTGCAAAACCAGCTTTTGCTGGGTCAGATCAGTAATTGCCTTGTTGTAGTCGGTGTCTTGTATCGAAGACAGTGTCTTTTGAAATTGCAGGCCAAATTGATCACCAGTGGCCTGTAAAGCGTCCAGTTCGTTCAAACGCGCCCCCGTTGTGGCACGCACACCCAGTACGGCGTTCAAGTCCTGATTCAATGCAGCATAGGCTTTATTCAGCCCTTGTGAATACGCAGCAGCGGCAGCGGCATCGCCTGGGGGAAGGGCCATGCTCAATGTCGCAACGAGCTGGGTAAGTGTGTCGAATATGCTCTGGTTGCTGCTGGGCGCAACGGTGAAGGTATCGCCATTGGCCGGGGTGCCCTCGATATCAAACTGGATACCATCGAAGCTGATAGCCTGCCCGCTGACATAGGGCACGTTACTCATGCCGGCTACAGGCAGCCCGGTCGTGACATCGGTAACTGTGAAGGTTGTGGCGCCTGCGACGGTAAACGCCACCTGATAGTTGTCGCCGGTGTACAGGGCCGGATTGGTCACCGCACCCTGGCTGATGATGCCGCTACCCGTGTTGCCCGCAGCAGGCGCAGTCTGGAACGTTCCATTTCCGTTACGGATGCGCACAAAAATATCGGCGCCGGAGTCGGTGCTGGAAATTTGTCGCGAAGAAGCCACTTGCACTTTACGCTGCACGTCGTCGCCCTGAAAGACCACCCCGCCCGCGGTCTCGGCAAAGGGTTTTACATTGCCCTGCGCACCGGAGTACAGGAAATTACCCATGCCATCGGTGCTGTTTGCCAAACCAAGCAGATCCTGCAAACGGCTTTGCACATCCGTTGCCAGCGCCTGGCGGCTGGTGTCGGATATTGAGCCGTTGCCTGCCGTCAGCGCCGTTTCCTGCACATCCTGCAGCAGATACGTTACGCTTTCGAGCACGCCTTGTGATAACGACAGCGTGTTGATTGCTGCGGTACGATTTGTCGCATACTGTGTATTCGTTGCGGCGGACTGGGTAAGTTCCGTGGCCCGTGCCGCGCCGACCGGATCATCGGCGGGACTCAAAATACGCTGCCCGGTCGACATTTGCAGTGTCGTATGAGCGATCTGCACCTGAAGTGTATTCAGTGAGCGGATGTTCGCGCTATATATCTGGCTGGTACTGATACGCATGATCTGCTCCTATTGGCCGAGCGACAGCAATGTGTCGAACATGGAACTGGCAATCTGTATCGCCTTGGCTGCAGCCTGGTAAGCCTGCTGATAACGAATCAGGTTCGCCGCTTCTTCATCCAGATTCACACCGGATACCGCTTGTTGCGACGCGGTTACCTGATCCAGCAAACTGGTTTGTGCCTGACTGACGACAGACAACTCACGTGTCTGGCTGCCCACTTGTCCGATCAACTGTCCGTATGCGCCTTGAAAACTGGTGGTGCCGTTCACCAGGGTATTGGCTGTCTGCAAGGCGGTCATCAACAGAACGTTGCTGCCGTCGGTGGTGGCATTGGTATTCTGCGTGACGGTGAAGATATCGCCGGCAACCGGCGTACCGCTGATCTGCGTCGTCCAGCCGTTGATGGTGATCGTTGCGCCGGAAGTGTAAGCCTGCGGACCGACCGGTGCGCCAGTTCCGGTGGCGGTATAGGTCGTAGGTGGATTGTCGAAAGTGATGGTAATCGGCTGCTGCAGATTCGCATCCAGCGGCAACCCGGGAACCACGGCTGCCGCAGCGATAACGCCCGTACCCAGGTTGGCGGTCGATGCATTGGAACGGATGGGAGACGCTGCCGCGATCTTGCCCGGATCGGTAAAACTCAGCGAAATAACGCTCGCCCCGTCCACCGTGGGGCGGACGAGAAATGAGTCTCCGCCCGCCGCGGCACCGGCGGTCAACTGCAAAGTAATGCCGGTTCCGGCAACAGCCTGCCCTGCTGTCATTGCCGCAACCGAGTAAGGTCCGCCTATGGTTGCATTGGTGGCGGCGTCATAGACGTTATAGTTTGTCCCGTCAAAGTTCACGTTGTAGTCGCTTGCCGTCAATGCCGAAGTGCTGGTGACGGTCGCTGTGATTACGCCTGTTCCCGTATTATTGGACGAAGGTGTCGTTCGCGGCGAGGCCAGGACAAACAAGCTGCCACCCAGCGCCCCTTGCAGGTCTATCCCTTGTTGTTGTTGCTGATTGAACGAATCTGCCATCCCCATCGCAATGCGGCCAATTGCATTCACCGCCGGATCGAGCACGTCCTGACGGACGCTGAGATACCCCCCCAGATTACCGCCTTGCAACGAACTCTGCGGAATCGCGCTCAGCGTACCGCTATTCACGTTGTAATACGCGACCTCCAATGCGGTCGGGTCGGCAGCGGAAGTAACTGCTCGCAAAGTTGACGCCTGATTGCCAACAACCAGAGACTGACCGCTGCCGATGAACACATTCAATGCGCCGTCCGACTGCGTGAGCGTCGAGACGCGAACCTCCTGGCTGAGCTCACTGATCAACTGATCGCGCTGATCCAGCAGGTCATTGGGCAACTGGTTCGGCGTATTAGCCTTCAACTGCACAACCTTTTCGTTGAGGGCAGCGATCTGTTGCGCGTAGCTGTTGATCGAAGTCACACTGCTGGAAATTTGCCCGTTGAGGCCATCTCGTATCTGGTTCAGATTCTGATCCAGGGCCTGGAAACGGTTTACCAGCGTTTGCGCGCTGGAAATCATGGTTTGGCGGGCGGGAATGGATTGTGGCGCGTTGGATACGGCATTCACCGCACTGAAAAAATCCTGCATTACCGGCGTCAGACCGCCGCTGGAATCGCCCAGCAGATTACTCACCTGTTGTGACAGTTGCAGCTGGGTATTCAGGTTGGACGATTGCGTCTGCGCTTCCAGCACTTGTGCACTCAGAAACTGGTCGTAACGACGCACCACGGTCGTCACATTGACGCCCTGCCCGAAATACCCGGAACCCGTGTTCTGCGGCAACTGCGCAGTTTGAAGAATTTCCTCCCGCGAATAGCCCGGTGTGCCTGCATTGGCAATATTATGAGTCGTCGTCGCAATGCCCGCCTGCGCTGCATTGAGTGCACTTACTCCGATGCCGTATATATTCATGATTCAATCCTTTTGCCGCCATGCAGCGCTACATAGCCCAGTTATCGGCAACAAACACACAATCTTTAGGCTCGCGCCCGAATGCCGCCGATGACACCTACCAATTTTTCCGCGTAATGTGGATCAGTTGCATACCCGGCTTGCTGCAAAGCCTGCGCGAATCCTTTGGCATCTCCTTGCCCAATCACATCCGCATAGCGAGGATTCTCACTCAGCAGCCTGGCGTAATCCTGAAACGATTCGGTGTATGAGTCATACGCACGGAAGCGCGCCACTTGTTTGCTTGCGACGCCATTGTGGTATTCGGTGGTGACCACTTCTGCCACCTTGCCTGTCCAGTTTTTGCCCGCTTTGATACCGAACAGATTATGGCTGTTGCTACCGTCGGACATCCTGATCTCGTGCCTGCCCCAGCCGCTTTCCAGCGCGGCCTGACCCATGATGAGGTGGGCAGGAATACCGGAAATACGGCTGGCCTGCTCGGCGTGCGGCCGCATTTTGTCGACGAAGGATTGCTTGGCACCGAGTACTGAAGGCTGAGGACGGAGAGCTGAGCGCTGAGCGCCGGATACCCGGGACTCTACACTCGGCCCCGGAGTTTGCTGGTTGCGGCTGAGTTGTTTCACCATGACCTCCGCCAGACCCACGCTACGCGACGAAGCCATACTTTGCGCCAGCTGTTGATCGAGCATGCCGGTAAACATTTTGGTCTGCTCGCTATCGAACATGCCGTCTTGCGGTGTCGCTTCGCGCATGCTTTTCAGCATCATGTTCAGGAACACCGTCTCGAATTGTTGCGCTGCTGCCTTCAGCGCCTGATCGGGAGACTGTTTTGCCTGCAGGCGCAGATTATTCAGACTCTGGCTGTCGATCGCCAAATTGCTGATATTTGTGCCGGAGGTGGTCATGATGTCTAAATCACTTCCAGTTCCGCCCGCAATGCGCCCGAGGCCTTCATCGCCTGCAGTATCGCCAGCATATCCTGCGGTGTGGCGCCGATGGAATTCAGTGCTTTGACCACATCGCCCAGGTCCACGCCACGTTTCATGAGCAACAGATTTCCCTTGTCCGCTTCGATATCGATAGTGGCATTGGTCACACCCACCGTCTGTCCTTGCGCGAGCAGCGCAGGCTGGCTCACTGTATTTTCAGCGCTGATTACAACAGTGAGATTACCGTGCGCCACTGCACAGTCATCAAGTGAAACCTTTTGATTCATCACAACCGAACCTGTGCGCGCATTGACGATGACCTTGGCGCTACCTGTTGCCGCATCGACCAGCAGATTTTCGATACGCGAAATAAACACAACTCGCGCGCTGCCTTGGGGGGCCTTGACTTGTATGGTGCGCGCATCCAGTGCGGCAGCAATCCGCACCGGGGATGAAATCTCACGGTCAATGGCATCCGCCAGGCGCGTCGCCGTGGTGAAGTCTCCATTATTCAATTCGAGATAGATGTATTCGCCCTGCCCCAATGCCGTCGGCACGGAACGTTCCACCGTCGCGCCACCGGGAATGCGTCCCACACTCAAGTGATTGACCTGGGCTTTGGAGCCGCCCGCAGCCGCACCCGCACCGCTTACCAGCATGTTGCCCTGTGCCATCGCGTACACCTGGCCGTCTGCACCTTTCAACGGTGTCATCAGCAGCGTGCCGCCGCGCAGACTTTTTGCGTTACCGATGGACGACACCGTGATATCAATTGTCTGCCCGGGCCGCACGAACGGCGGCAACGATGCCGTCACCGTCACCGCCGCCACGTTCTTCAACTGCAGACTGGTGCCAGGCGGCAGCGTGATGCCCATCTGCGCCAGCATGGTGACCGTGCTTTGTACCGTGAACGGCGTTTGCGTGGTCTGGTCGCCGCTACCGTCCAGACCGACCACCAGGCCGTAGCCCAGCAACTGGTTTTCGCGCACGCCCAATACAGTTGCGAGATCCTTGATGCGCTCCGCTGCCGCGTTCATCGAAGCGATCATCAACAATGCGAATAAAAACGATCTGGTTTTCATGACTTCACCCCGTCAGAACGGCAACACCGAGAAGAAGATGCGGTTAAACATGCTGATCACCGCCGACGTATCGATATTGTTCGCCCCCTTGTATTCAACATGCACATCTGCCACCTGGGTGGATTGCACGCTATTGGTGCCGCTGATAGTGGAAGGATTCACCACACCTGAAAAACGCACGTACTCTTCGGCAAGTTTGATCGCCACTTGCTTTTCGCCTGCTACGCGCAGATTGCCATTGGGTAGCACTTCGGTCACTGTTACAGTGATCGAACCGGAGAAAGTGTTGCTGCCCGAGCTGTCGCTCTTGCTTGCGGATTTGACGGAACTGGTACCAGCCACTCCGATCGGAGTCTGGACAATACCTGCAGTGGGCCCCGCCGTAACAGTAGGTGTGCTTATTGCGATACTGCCGCTGTTGTCGTCGTTGTGACCGGATTTTCCGGAAGCCGATGTCGTCTCGACAATGTTTACGGTCAGTACGTCGCCAACGTTGCGCGCGCGCCTGTCTTCAAACATCGGCCTTTCATTCACGCCCGCCTGAAAGATTGCGCCGTTGTTTGTCGGCGCAGAAGCCGGTTGCGGCTCCGGTCGGGCGGTCAAAGGTTGTCTGATATTAGTAGAAGGTACGCACGCTGTCAGTGCTGACGCCAGCGCCAGCAGCCATATCGTTCCAACTCCGTTTTCAAAGATGTTTTTCATGACATTACAACTGCGATAATTTCTGCAGCATCTGATCCGAAGTAGAAATGGCCTTGGAATTGATCTCGTACGCGCGCTGCGTTTGAATCATGTTCACCAATTCTTCCACCACGTTCACATTCGAAGTTTCAACATAGCCCTGACTCAAGGTTCCCGTTCCGTTTGTGCCGGGCACATTGGTACTGGGCGTACCGGAGGAGGCGGTTTCCATGTACATGTTCTGTCCCATGCTTTGCAAACCGGACGGATTGATAAACGTTGCCAATTGCAGACTGCCGACCTGCACCGGCGCAGCCACGCCTGATTGCGTGATACTGACCACACCATCCAGACCGATGGTGACCGAGGTGGCATTGGCCGGAATCGTGATCGCAGGTTGCACCACATAGCCGTTGGACGTCACGATCTGCCCCTGGCTGTCTGTTTGAAAAGCGCCATCACGGGAATAAGCCGTCGTACCGTCGGGCTGCAATATCTGGAAGAAGCCCGCACCCTGGATCGCCACGTCCAGTTGGCCGTTGGTCTGTTGCAGATTCCCCTGGGTATGAATGCGCTCGGTCGCAACGGGACGCACGCCGGTACCGATCTGCAAGCCGGAAGGGATCTGCGTTTGCTGCGACGACTGCGCACCGGGTTGGCGCAGGTTCTGATACAGCAGATCCTCGAACACCGCCCGCGAGCGCTTGAAACCGTTGGTGCTGACGTTGGCCAGATTGTTGGAGATCACGTCCATCTGCGTCTGTTGTGCTTCCAGACCTGTTTTGGCAATCCACAAAGAACGAATCATGATGAATATCCTTCTAAAAAGTAATCAGCCGGAAATGCTGAGTATCGTGCTGGCTTGCTTGGCGTTGTTATCCGCCGCCTTCAACATCCTCAATTGCAGGTCAAATTGGCGCGCCAGCGTGATCATGTCGACCATCGCCTCCACGGTATTCACATTGCTGCTTTCCAGACTGCCCGAGACTACCGTCACGTTGGCATCTGCATCGGCGGGATTGCCATCAAGGGTGCGGAACACAGCATCTTCACCCCGCACCAGTTGACTCTCCGGCGGATTGGCCAGCTTGATCCGTCCGACCACCACAACCTGGGAAGCTTGTGTTCCGCTGGGCACGGTCGAGATGGTGCCATCCCTGGCAATCGTCACCTCAGTGTCCGGCGGAATGGTGATCGGGCCCGCATCACCCAGCACATTCATCCCGTTACTCGTCTGCAGAATGCCGTCCGGTAAAACCTTCAAGCTGCCGTTGCGGGTATAAGCTTCCTTGCCGCTGGCATCCTGCACCGTGATCCAGCCTTGTCCATCGATAGCCACATCGAGCGCACGCCCTGTGGTTTGCATCACGCCCGGCGTGAAGTCGGTCCCTGCCGTCGAATCCACCACAAAAGTGCGAGTGGCCAATCCTTCTCCCACCACCGGCACTGCACGGAACGCATCGATGCTGGCGCGAAAGCCCGGCGTATTGGTGTTGGCCAGATTTTGCGATACCGACGCCTGCTTCTGCAGGGTATGCGAAGCGCCTGTCATCGCGGTGTAGATCAGTCTGTCCATGTCACTCTCCTCGCCTTACTTATTTTTAACGCAAGTTGACGATTGTCTGCAGCACCTGATCTTGCGTTTTGATCGTCTGCGCATTTGCCTGATACACGCGTTGCGCAGTGATCATGTTCACCAGTTCGGCAGTCAGATCGACGTTGGAATCTTCCACTGCCGAGGTCTGCAACACGCCCAGACTGGCCGATCCCGGCACACCCACCAGCGGTGTGCCCGAGGTTGATGTCTCCGCCCATTGGTTGCCACCCAAAGGCTGCAAACCTTGCGGGTTACTGAAGTTGGCCAACACGACTTGCCCCAGCGTCCGCGTCTGACCGTTGGAATAGCGGCCGGAAATGATGCCATCGGCCCCCGTGCTGAAGCCGGTCATTTGACCGGAAGCGTATCCGTCCTGACTCATCGAGTTCACGCCGAAGGAACTGCCGTACTGCGAAGTGCTGGTAAAATCAACGTCCAGCGTTTGCGCTGCACCGCCTCCCGACGGGGTAAAGGCTGCCGACGTCACGGCCGCTACGGGAGCCGTCAACACGCCACTGGTATTGAAGGTCATCGCCGTCAGCGCTGTACCCGCTACCGGAACTTGCGCCCCGTCCACGGTCAGATACGAATCCCAGGCATTTACCCCGGTCTTGACGAAATACAGCGAAGCCACGTGACTCCCGCCAAGACTGTCATAGATCGTCGCCGAAGTGGAATTGTTAAAGGTCGCCCCATCGGCCGGATCGAACGGCGCTATCGCCGGGATGGTCGAGGTTGCATTCAAATTCAGTCCGGCAGTCAATGTCGTGGTTGCACTGGGTATTAAATCGGCGGTGGATATCTGAATATCGGTAGGCGAAGTGGCCACAATCACCCCTGCGGCATTTGGCAAGTAACCCGTCAGACGAATCCCCTGGCTGCTGACGATGAAACCAGTACTGTCCAGCTGGAACTGCCCGTTGCGTGAATACGTGATGGCGCCGTTGTCATTCATGCGGAAAAAACCGCTGCCATTCACGGCCATATCCAGCGAGTTACTGGTCGTTGTGATATTGCCCTGACCAAATTGCTGCGCCACGGTCGCCACATTGACACCGATACCTGCCTGACTCCCGCCACCCGCCACCGAATTGGCATACACATCGGCAAATTGCGCCTGCGATAGCTTAAAGCCAACGGTGCTGGCATTGGCTACGTTGTTGCCGATCACATCCAGACTCTTGGCTGCTGCATTCAAACCGCTTAATCCCTGTTGGAAACCCATGACATCCTCCTAATTAACATCCATTACACGCCACTGACACAGCGCAAACGTGTCCATCACAAAATGCGGCGAACTGATTCCAGCCCCACATCCCCCAGATTACCCACATTCAGCAGCGCCACACCCGAAGTCAGCGACACACTGTTTACCAAGCCGTAAGACAGCGTCGTCGGCGTACTCTTGGCACCATTCAGAACTGATGACGCGCTGAAGGTATAAACCCCATCTGCCAGCGCTGTACCGCCATCATCTGTACCATCCCATTGAAAATCGACAATTCCCGCATCCTGCGCGCCGATATCCATTGTGCGCACAACATTGCCATTGGCATCCGCAATGGTCACCGTGACCTTGTCAGCAGGCAGACTCAATTCGACCGCGGCATTGGAGCTGCCGCTCGCCATCGCAATCTGATTACCCTCCACCAGCGCCACATGACCGATCATGGATGCCGCCTGCAAGGATTGTGCTGCCGCCATGCTATTGCTCAATGCCTGCACTGTGGTATTCAGTTTCTCGATACCGCTCACCGTGGAAAGTTGCGCCATCTGCGAAGTAACTTGTGCGTTGTCCATCGGATTGAGCGGATCCTGATTCTTCATCTGTGCCACAAGCAGCGCCAGAAAACGATCCTGGGTTGCCGCTATCTGCGATGTGTTCGATGCCGCACCCGCTGCGGCGGACGATGAAGTGCTGCTCTGAACTACGGTCATGGTCTGTCTCCCTTATTGTCCGATGGTGAGCGTCTTTTGCAACAAAGTCTTGGATGTGTTCAATACTTCCACATTGTTCTGGTACGAGCGCGATGCCGAAATCATATTCACCATTTCGTCCACCGGATTCACGTTGGGCAAAGTCACATAGCCCTTTGCATCCGCCATCGGATGTTTGGGGTCATACACAACTTTCATCGGCGAGGTATCCTCGACCACCGCCGAAACCTTGACTCCTTCTCCACCCTGCCCTGTAGGCGGCGTGGTGCTGAACACCACTTGCTTGGCGTGATACGGCTTGCCGTCGGGTCCGGTAGCACTGTCGACATTGGCAAGATTACTCGCCACCACGTTGAGCCGTTGCGATTGCGCCGTCATGGCGGAACCGGCAATGTTGAGAATATTGAATAGCGACATATTATTATTCCTCCCTTATCTCTCGTGCCTGAAGCACCTCACCCTGACCCTCTGATACAACTACTAGCCACTCGACTGGCTGGCAAACCCCGCCAGCGGGCGAGGGGGCAAACGTGAAAGGCAATTCTGTTCCGGCAATCTTTAAACTAGCCTTGCAAAGCGGCCAGCACAGCTTTGGCCTTTTCGTTGATAAAACGAACACTGGCCTCATAACGCAAAGCGTTGTCGGCGAACTGCACCCGCTCAACATCCATATCTACCGTATTGCCATCGGCACTGGGCTGCAACGGCTTGCGATACATGACCGGCGCACCCATCACGCTTTCTCCCGTTGTTCCCGCAAGATGGGCAGATGAAGTCGTCGCTACCGTCAGCTTTGCGTTGCCGCCCTGCAAAGCCCCCTGCAGCGCGCTCTTGAAATCAATATCCTTGGCCTTATAGTTGGGCGTGTCGGCATTGGCGATGTTGGACGCGATCAATTCCTGTCGTGCGGCACGCAAATTCAATGCCGTCTGGTGAAACTGAAACATCTGATCTATCTTGGTGCTCATCCTGCCCTCCCTCGTTTTCGGTCTACTTCACGCTTTGCATACTAATCACCCGGCGTCATGCGCTATTGGACGAATAGGGCTGAAAACCCGTTTTATTTCACCCTTTAGAAAATCCCTTCTGGTTGCACAATATATCCATGAAAAACCTGTGCTTAGTCATTTTTGCAACTCACCTGTTCTGTGTTTCGCCGGTTGTGGCGGCAGCACAGCAGAGCCACGCGAAAATCCGCGAGGCTGCATTGACATACGCACAAGCGCAGACCCGGACGCTGCCCGGCAAAGTCCGCATCAAAGTGGAAGAGATAGACCGCCGCATCGTCCTGCCTGCCTGTACGCCGCTCGAAGCCTTTTTGCCCGGCGGCTCTCGATTGATGGGCAAGACAAATATCGGCGTACGCTGTAACGCAAAACCCGGCTGGTCAATTTTTGTTCAGGCAAGCATCAAAGTCAGCACAGATTTGCTGGTCGCCAACCGGCCACTGGCCCAGAACACGGTGTTGACTGCAAACGATTTCAGCCTGCAAAAAGGCGAGTTGGGACAACCCGGTATCCTGACCGATCCGGCACAGGCCATCGGCAAGACGCTAAAATTCGGCATAGGCGCAGGACAAGTGATACGCCAAAACATGCTGCGTGCTCCTTATGTTGTGACCCAGGGACACTCGGCTGAAGTGCAGGTTCGCAGCAAGCATTTTTCCGTCCGCTCGTCCGGACAAGCGCTCAACAATGCCGCGGAAGGACAACGCGTCCGGATACGAATGGCTTCGGGCCAGGTTATCAGTGGAATTGCAGCAATGGATGGCAGCGTGGAAGTACAACCTTGAAACGACTATAATAATGCTCAACAATCAGGCAGCATCCTAAAGTTTCTCAGGCATCTGCCGATGTAATACATAACCGTTATTGCATATAGGGGAAACCCAATGAAAATCGATAAGACCAGCATCCCGTCGCCCCTCTCCAAAGCTGGAGAAACGGGTTCGCATGCCTCAAAGGCGCGCACTACGGTCAGCAAAGCCGGCACTGCCGACAACAGCGGAACCAGCGTGCATCTGGGAACCTCCAGCGCGCAATTGCGCAGCATTGAGGACAGTATCGCCAACTCACCATTGATGGATGCCCAGAAGGTTGCCGAAATCAAACAAGCCATCAGCAATGGACGATTCCAGGTGAATTCCGAAGCGGTCGCCGACCGTTTGATCAGCACTGTGCAAGAGATGATTAACGCGAGCCAGCATTGACTTCAAAACAACCGAATTCCGCAGCAACGGAATTCTTATCCAACCTGAACGACGAATGTGCAGCCCTGCGCGCATTCGTCGTTTTGCTTGATGACGAGCAACGCATTCTGCTCGGCCAGCACTCCGAAGAACTGCTGACACTGGCCGAAGCCAAGATACAGCTCGCCAGCAAAATCTCGGCACTTTCCTCAGCCCGCCAGAAACACCTGCCGGAAGGAACGCGCGATATAGCGGAATGGATCAAACAAAATGCACCACAGTCATTGTCAAAATGGCAGGAAGCACGGCAGTTGGCGGCACATGTACAGCGCATCAACGAGACCAACGGCGAACTCATCCAGATCAAACTGCGCTACAACCAACAGGCACTCGGTGTACTCTTTGACGCCGCACAAAGTACCGCCGGACTATACGGCGCCGACGGCCAACCCAGCCAGCCCAGCGGAAGCCGGACGCTGGGCAGCGGCTAAATTGCAGTAGTCGCGGCCTGGTCTGACACAAGCTGTCGGATTGCTACAATCATTCCTGCTGCATCACTCTGCGAAAATCCGAAATTGAATTGTTTGAATGCAGACGGTGGCAGCAGGCAAAACAAATCCGAAGAAGCAATTCAGATAATGTATCCTGACAGCCTCCTTCTCGGCCCAAGCAGTCAACAGTTGTTTTGAGGAAGACTTCCGCTTTTGGCTTATCGCAGTTCTATTGCTGACGTTGCCTCGGGTTCCGGATTCAGCACAGTAATGGTCACGCGCCTGTTGCGGGCACGGCCTGCTGCAGTGTCGTTCGACTGCACCGGACGGTTGTCCGCAGAGCCCACTGCCTTCATGCGACCGGCGGCAATCCCCTGCTCAACGAACAACCGCACCACGCTGCTGGCGCGTGCCGAAGACAGCTCCCAATTGGAAGGAAATTTTGCGGTACTGATGGGTACATCGTCGGTGTGTCCCTCTACTTCGATGGCAAATTCATTATCCGCCAGAATCTTCGCTGCATCGGCCAGGGTCTTCATTGCGCCCGGCTGAATATCCGCGTCCCCCTGATCAAACAAAGCGTTGGCGTTGATTTCAAGTTCCACACCACGGCCGTTTTGAGACACAGTCATCTGTCCGCTCTTAACGAATGATTCCATGGCCTGATCGAGACTATTGACGAGATTCTGCATGCGTTCGTTCTGTTTGCGCTGTTTCTCGGCCAAACGCGCGTCACGTCTGTCCACCAGCGATTTAAAATACATTTCTTCTTCGCTCAGACCGGATGTATTACGGGTCGCTTCGCTGGCCTTGGTTCCAAATGCTTGATGGATAGCAGCACCAAACACTCTGTATTTACCCTCGTTCACCGAGGAGATGCCGTACATCACCACAAAGAATGCAAACAGCAATGTAATGAAGTCGGCATAGGAAACCATCCAGCGCTCGTGATTATCATGCTCGGCTCTTTTCGGACGGCGTGCCATTTCAGGTCGGGATGTAGCCCATGAGTTTATTTTCAATAAAGCGCGGATTCTCGGCATTGGCGATCAAACACAGGCCGTCAATCAGCATTTCGCGCATAGTCACTTGACGTGCAATGAGTATCTTCAATTTGCCTGCAATGGGCAGGAATACGAGATTGGCGGAGCCCACACCGTAGATGGTGGCGATAAAGGCGACAGCGATGCCCGCACCCAGTTTGGTGGGTTCGCTCAGGCTCTGCATCACGTGCACCAGCCCCAGCACCGCGCCGAGAATACCGATGGTAGGCGCATAACCCGCTGCCGATTCCCACACGCGCGCAGCCTGCCAGCGCAATGTCTCGTATGTCTGCAAATCGATATCCATTACTTCGCGAATTTTTTCGGCGCTGTTGCCGTCTACCAGCATTTGCAGGCCTTTGTGGACGAACGGATCTTCGATATTCTTGAGTTGGAGTTCCAGTGCGAGGATGCCATCCTTGCGCGCCACGCTGCCCCAGGCCGCGATCTGGTAGACCAGTCGTTGCATATCGATGACGGGTGGAACGAATACCCAACCGCCCATTCTGATCCCGGTCATGAATACATTGAGCGGGTGCTGCAACATCACTGCCCCTATCGTGCCGCCGAACACGATGAGGAAAGCAGCCAGTTGCATCAGTACATTGATTGAGCCGCCTTCGATAAATTGCCCGCCGACGATGCCGGCAATGGCAACGATCAGTCCGAACAGGCTCAGCTTATCCATAAGCCTAGACTCCGCGGTTGATCGGAACGTAGCGCCCCACCAAAATTACGGGCGTGAAGAAGAATACTGTATCTGTCCATTTCATATTTCCAGCGTCTCCAGGAGCGCGACCAACTGCGGCGTCCGGGTTCAGTAACCCTTCATTGAAGCCCGCAAACGCGCCACAGCCTGGCTATGCAACTGGCACACGCGCGATTCTGAAACGCCCATCACTTCACCGATCTCGCGCAAATTCATATCCTGCTCGTAATGCATACCCATCAGCTGGCGCTCTCGCTCCGGCAGGCGATCGATAGCATGGACGAGCTCCTCGCGAAATCGCCCGTCCTGCAGCAATTCCAGCGGGTTGCTGTCATTGTCATTAACAAAACGATCGAAAAAGCTTTCGCCTCCTTCGCCGTGAAAATCTTCGTAATAGAATAATTGTGCACCGCGCGCTTCCTGCAGCATTTGCTGGTATTCATGCAGGGACACCGCCAGTTCCCTGGCGATTTCGCTCTCGCTCGGTGCCTTGCCCAGTTTTTGCTGCAAGTGGCTGACTGCCGTTTCGATGCGGCGCATATCGCGGCGCATGCTGCGTGGCAACCAGTCGGCACTGCGCAACTCGTCCAGCATCGCACCGCGTATGCGCTGCGCGGCATAGGTCTCGAACTGCGCACCGCGCAACTCGTCGTAGCGGCTGGCCGCATCAAGCAGCCCCATCATGCCGGCCTGAATGAGGTCATCCACTTCTACGCTGCCGGGAAGCTTGAGCATCATGTGATGGGCGATGCGCTTCACCAGATGCGCATACTCCATCAAGCACTCTTCTTTGTCGTTCAGTCCGTTCGGCGTATACATAGCCTTCGTCTTTAGATTGCCGGCGATGTTCATGGGAGCGTCGCCATTCTGTTATTTGCCGGACGCGCCTGGCGCATCAGACGTTGCATCACACCACCCAGTGCATCATGCTGTGTATTTGTCGCATTTGGGCGCAACAAACCCTGGGCAATTTCGCGCATCGCACATGACGCTTGCGCCGCCGGGAATGCTTCAATCACCGGTCGGCCCAATTGTGTCGCACGTTTGAGCTTCTCATCAACCGGAATATAGCCCAGATATTCCAGATGTGCTTGCAGGTGCCTGCGTGCGACCTGTGCCATATTATCAAAAACTGCCAGCGCTTCACGCTCGCTACCGACCTTGTTGACCACGATATCGAACGCCTGTCTGCCATTATGCATCGTCATTTGCTTGAGCAAGCTATAACTTTCGGTGATACCACTGACTGTGGGGTTTAGCACCAGCAATAAAGGCTCGTCGCCGGACAGGCTGGCGCAAACGGAATGACCTGCGCGCGCTGCATCAATCAGTACCACATCCTTGTTTTTCGCGGCAGCACTCAGCGATTCCAGCAGACGTTCACGGTGTACTTCGTCCAGTTTAGGCAAATTCTGTATCGCTCGTGCCACCGGCAACACGCACACACCCTGCGCATCGTGCAACACAACTTCCCGCCAGGTTTTGTCGCCGCGTACAACATTCAACAGGTCATAGCGCGACTTCAGTGCCAGCGTATTGGCTACGTTGTCATGCGACAGGTTCTCGTCCAGCACCAGCACGTCTTTGCCGCAGTTCCCCAGCACAGCCGCCAGATTCACCACGATACTGGTCGCGCCCAAACCGTCACGTGCGCCTACCACAGTTATCACGCGTGAAATGGAACGCGCCAACTGATGGCGCAAGCCAGCCGCCTGATCGTGAATGTTAGACCGCATGTTGCACCCGTGCCGTCTGTGTGCCTCCCATACCGGCCATGAAGACCGGCAATTCCGCATCCTGCATGGCCAACGCTTTGTTTGTCCTGGCCACATCCTTGAACACGCGATGCAGCAAATATTCCAGATTCACTTCATGCAGATCCTCCGGTACGCGCTGACCGCTGGCGACATAGTGCATGGTCAGCTTATGCCGTACCACCACATCCAGCACCGGCCCCAGTATCACTGCCTCGTCCAGTTTGGTCGGGATGCAACCGATCACGCCGCTACCACCGAACATTTTCACCACATCATCCAGCGTGCTGCCGGCACTGGTTGCATCCAGCAACAGCAAACGGCGCACGCCAACTGCGTCAAACATCTGCGCCTGTTCCGCCACCCGGCTGTCACGCTGCCCTACACCCATTGTATCGATCAATACCAGGTGTTTGCGCTTCAAGCCCGAGAGAGTGAGCTTCAAGTCTTCTGTATCGCGCACCGCATGCACAGATACGCCCAGTATCTTGCCGTAGATCTTCAATTGTTCGTGGGCACCGATACGGTAGCTGTCGGTGGTCACCAGTGCCACTTTGTCCGCGCCGAAGCGCACCACGGCGCGCGCCGCCAGCTTGGCAGTAGTGGTCGTTTTGCCGACGCCGGTGGGTCCGACCAGCGCATAAACGCCGCCGCGCGCCACCACATCTTCCTGTGGCGTTGACACACGCAGGTTGCGCCCCAGGGTGCGGCGCAGCCAGTCGAGACCGCCTTTGGCAGGCATTTTCCCCAGCAATTGGCGCAACAGCATCGGGCTGAAGCCGACATTGAGCATGTCGCGCAACAGACCGCCGCGTGCCGGGTCGTTTTTCTGCATGTCCGACCATGAAAGACGCGCCATTTGTTCTTGCATCATATTGCGCATACTCTTGATCTCGGACAGCAACACTTGCTGTTCTGCAATCGTATCCTTTGTCTCGCGTACTGCCACTCGCTCGCGTTTCGTGTTCGCCTCAAGCACCTTGGCCCCCAGCGCGGCCGCTTGATGCGCTCTCTGCGCAACGACCTTGTCTGAGGGAACTTGCGGTATGACGGTTTTTCCGGCTGTACGCGTTTCGCTCAGGTGCGCCAGTTCGGAACCGGCCACCGCCACGATCTCCACACCTTCCGATACTTTTCGATTGGACAGGATCACGGCTTCTTTGCCGAGTTCGACGCGTACCAGCTTCAGTGCTTCACGTGAACTGGCTGCAATAAATTTTCTGGCGTTCATGCTCTACCCCCTACCATGGATGTAAATCGTACCGTCTTGAATCCCGGCACTTCTTCTTGCGAAATCACTCTGAGTTGCGGCAACGATCGTTTCAGGAAGCGCGCCAACAGATCGCGAATATGCCCTGGCACCAGCAATACCGTGGGCAGCCCCATTTGTTCCTGCGTCTGCGTCGCGTCGCGTGCTTCGCTTAGCAGGGTATTGGCAAGGCTCGGTTCGATGGCGGAACCGCCCGCTTGCAATGCTTGCGCCAATACATATTCCAGTTCTTTATCCATGCCGATAACTTTCAGCTCCTGCTCGGATGGATAGAACTGCTGCACGATGGCGGCACCCAGCGCAACGCGCACCAGCCCGGTCAATACGTTGGTATCCTGCGTCTGTGGCGCATGCTCTGCCAGTGTTTCCAGAATGGTGCGCATGTCGCGGATATGCATGCCTTCGTCCAGCAGGTTTTGCATGACCTTTTGTACCGTCGCCAGCGACAGCAACTTGGGTACAAGGTCTTCAGTCAATTTGGGCGCAAACGTGCCGAGATGGTCTAGCAGTTGCTGCACTTCCTGACGACCCAGCAATTCGGCGGCATGACCATGAATCAGATGGCTCATGTGTGTTGCCACCACGGTACTGGCATCAACCACGGTGTATCCCATGGCTTGCGCCTGTTCGCGTACCGATGCCTCCACCCAGACGGCGGGCAGGCCGAAGGCCGGATCCCTGGTCTGGTTTCCGGGCAACGTACCACTCACGTTGCCGGGGTTGATCGCCAGAAACAGATTGGGGAAAGCCTCGCCGCTGCCGATCTCAGCGCCTTTCAGCGTAATGCGATAGCCATTGGGGCGCAGCTCGAGATTGTCGCGAATGTGCACGGCCGGCGGCAGGAAGCCCATGTCCTGCGTGAACTTCTTGCGGATACCCTTGATGCGCCGCAACAGGTCGCCGTCCTGGGCCTTGTCTACCAGCGCGATCAGGCGATAGCCCACTTCCAGCCCCAGCACATCGACTTGCGTCACATCTTCCCAGCTCGCCTCCGGCGCTTCTGCGCTCGGCGCCACTACGGGATTTTCCGTGGCCGCTGCCAGTTCTTCTTCAAGTTTGGTGCGCTTCAATAGGTAATAGGCAAACCAGCCCAGCATGCCCGCCAGCAGCAGGAATACAAAATGCGGCATGCCGGGAATCACGCCCAGCATGCCGATAATGGCGGCGGTCAGGATGAGTACCTGCGGGCTGGAGATCAATTGTTTTGCCAGTTGCTGGCCGATATTGTCTTCGCTGGCGACCCGGCTCACCACCATGCCGGCAGCCGTGGAGATTACCAGCGCGGGAATTTGCGCCACCAGACCGTCACCGACGGTAAGCAAGGTGTAGTTCGTGGCCGCAGTGGCCAGATCAAGATTGTGTTGCAGCATCCCGACCACAAGACCGCCGATCACGTTGATCAGCATGATGATGATGCCGGCCACGGCATCGCCGCGTACAAATTTGGATGCACCGTCCATCGCGCCGTAGAAGTCTGCCTCCTGCGCAATCTCGGCACGGCGTTTGCGCGCGTCATCTTCTCCAATCAGGCCTGCATTCAGGTCGGCGTCGATCGCCATCTGTTTGCCCGGCATCGCATCCAGCGTGAAACGCGCGCCCACTTCAGCAATGCGTCCCGCACCTTTGGTGATAACCACGAAGTTGATGATCACCAGGATAATGAACACCACGAGGCCCACCGCATAGTTGCCGCCGACCAGGAAGTGACCGAAAGATTCAATCACCCGGCCCGCCGCCGCCGGACCAGTGTGGCCTTCGAGCAACACTACGCGGGTAGAAGCGACGTTGAGCGACAGGCGCAACAGGGTTGAGATCAGCAGCACACTGGGGAACACCGCAAAATCCAGCGGCTTGGTGGTATTCATCGCCACCAGCAGCACCATAACCGCCAGCGAGATGTTGAAGGTAAACAGAATGTCGAGCAGGAATGGCGGCAGCGGCAACACCATCATTGACAGGATCATCACGATCAGAACCGGGCCTGCCAGGCCGCGCACACCGCCACGCATCATCACGGCCTTCAACACTTCAAACATATCCACACTCCCTGAGTTCATTCCTGCAATCCGCGAAGATTGCTTCTCTTGTGCGTATTATCTGCAACGGGCGTCAAAGCTATGGGGCGAATAGAGGGGGATTTCAGCGGCAATTCAGGTTTGTCATGAAACGGCCTGTGGCGCCGTATTTACTGATTGAAACAACTGCAGGGTGGGCACGTTTTTGGTGCCCATGCGGTTCTACTAGGGAAATTTCCGCATGGGCACCAAAAACGTGCCCACCCTACTTCGCATTCTCCGGATCGAGCTCTTTGGGAACCGGCAATTCATGCGGCTCCTGTGGATATTCGCCACCCACTTGCCGGTAGCGGCGCAGTTGATAAACGTAGGCCAGCACTTCGGCAACCGCGTTGAATAAGGCCTCTGGGATGGCCTGACCGAGGTCGCAGTGTTTATGCAGTGCACGCGCGAGAGGCGGCGCTTCGAGTATGGGCACGTTGTGCTCCTTGGCAATTTCCCTGATCTTTGTCGCCAGCAGATGCGAACCTTTTGCCACCACGATGGGTGCACGCATCTTGTTGTCGCTGTATTTGAGCGCCACGGAAAAATGCGTCGGGTTGGTTACGACCACATCGGCAGTCGGAATCTCCGCCATCATGCGTCGGCGCGCCATTTCGCGCTGCACACTGCGTACGCGCGCCTTGACTTGCGGATCGCCCTCAGTTTCCTTGGATTCCTGCCGCACCTCTTCCTTGGTCATTTTGAGTTTCTTGGTGTGCTGCCACAACTGGAACGGCACGTCCACCACTACGAGGAGCAGCATACCGCCCATGATGGCGGAAAAAGTCCCCCACATCAGTCTGCCCAAATGCGGGACAGCATATACGATAGGTTCGCTCACCAGCAGCAGCACAGCCTGCTTGTTGTGCCAGATTACCCAGGCGCCGATGCCGCCGACGACCAGCGATTTGGCAATGGCTTTCGTCAACTCCATCAGGCTGTTGGTGGAGAACATGCGCCCCATTCCTTTAAGCGGATTGAGTTTGCTGAATTTCGGTTGCAACGGTTTGAACGTAAACAGCCAGCCGTTCAGCAACAATGGGGAGGTCAGGGCAACGATCAGCAGCAAACCCAGCAGCGGCAAAAATGCCAGCAGCGTTGCCTCGCTCAGTTCGCGCAGTCGTGGCATCAGCAATTCGGAATGGAAAACCAGCCCTGCATCCACGGTAAGACCTTCACGGATCAACAGGATGAGTTGGTCCGACAGCGTCGAGCCCATCATCCAGATACCGGCTCCGCCTGCCATCACGACGGTAAACGTGGAAAGCTCGCGCGATCGTGCGACCTGACCTTCTTCGCGCGCCTTTTCCAGGCGTCGCGGCGTGGGTAATTCGGTTTTTTCCAGATCACTGTCTTGTTCGGCCATGGCTAGATCCTCTGCACATGGCGATTATCGGCAATACCGGAAAATCCAATTCGCCGAACAGCGGGAGAAACAGGGCTTATCTAGCTATAGTGACTCTCGCCAGCACGCGTTCCGCCATACTGTGCAAAGGCACGATCTCGTCCACCGCTCCCAGCGCAATGGCTTCGCGCGGCATGCCGAATACCACGCAACTTGTTTCATCCTGTGCAAAGTTGTAAGCGCCCGCTTGCTTCATCTCCAGCATTGCTGCAGCACCGTCCTTGCCCATGCCGGTGAGCATCACGCCGATGGCATTTGCCCCCAGACACTGTGCGGCCGCACGGAACAATACTTCGACCGAAGGACGATGGCGATTCACCGGCGACCCCTGACTCAGTACGGTGCGATATTTCCCGGCAACCCGTTCCAGCAACAAATGCGAATGTCCGGGCGCAATGTATACCCTGCCCGCCTCAATATCCTGGCGTTGTTCCGCTTCCGCCACCTGCATCGGACACAGATTATTCAACCGCTCGGCAAACGACTTGGTGAACAATTCCGGCATATGTTGAGCGACAAGAATGGCGGGGGCACCCTCCGGCAAGCCGGATAAAAACACCTTGAGCGCTTCGGTACCGCCGGTGGAAGAGCCGACGACAATGATCTTTTCCCCCATCAGCGCTCCTTTGCTTTGCCGGCCAGTTCGTACACGGTATGCTCGCGCAATTTGAACCAAGCTGAGGCATGATAGAAATTTTCCGAATGACCGGCGAACAGCAAACCGTCTTCGCGCAACAATGGGGCAAATCTTCTGAGAATGGAGAGCTGCGTATCCTTGTCAAAATAGATCATCACATTGCGGCAGAAGATCACATCCAGCGGCGCATGAATAGGCCACACCGGTGCCAGTAAATTGATGCAGCGAAAATCGATCATTTTCTGCAACACGGGTTTCACCTGCATGTATCCCGAATTCACACCCGTACAATGCTGGAAAAACCGCTCAATCTGATGCGACGGCAGTTTTTCCACCGCATTTACCCTATAAAGGCCTTCGCGTGCCGTTTGCAGCACTTTTGTATCCACGTCGGAAGCAATAATGTGAACGGCATGATCGTAGCCACCCAACGCTTCCATCGCCGTCATTGCGATCGAATACGCTTCTTCGCCCGTGGAACAAGCCGAACACCATATGGTAAACGGGCCCGGTTGAGCCTGTCTGCGCAAGTGTTCGGAAAGAATCGGAAAGTGGTGTGGTTCGCGAAAAAACGAGGTGAGGTTGGTGGTGAGCGAGTTGATGAACGCTTCCCATTCATTCCCGTCGCCGCGCTGCAGGTAATCCAGATAGGCAGAAAAACTGCGCGTGCCGGTGACGCGCAATCGCCGCGCCAGACGGCTATATACCAGTTCCTGCTTGTTTTCCCCCAGCGATATACCGGCGTGCTCGTAGATCAGCTTGCGGATGCGCTGAAAATCCTGGTCGGTAAATTCAAATTCGCGGGACCGTGCATCGCTCATGACGCCATTTTGTCTGGAGACTTGCAAAGTGAATTACTATCTCTTTCTCCCGCCACAGCGATGCGTTCCAGCGCGTTCAGCACTTCCATGCTATCCGCCTCCATTTCGGCAACCAGTTTCATGCCGCGCAATGAATTTCCGGCACCGAAAGCTTCCACCGCCTCCTTGCCGTGCTGATGGAAAGTCTGGTGCGGCTTCGCCACGTCGGCATAGCCGTCCAGCTTGGCATAGCAGTCTTTTCCTTCGCCGGTGTAATACCATTTCCCCAGGCGGCAATCGGCATGTGAAGCAAAACTTTCGGCAGAGCGATCCGAGATGCCCATAAAGACTTTGTAGATTTCGAATTTATAGAGGATGTGGTCGATCTTGGAAACCTCGACAAAACTGCGCAATGCAGCCCCCGAAATCGTGTCTTCCATGTTTTGCGCCAGGTCCAGCAGGTGCCTCATATTTTCCATCACGCTGCCGACATCGCTGCTGAATACCTGTGACTTCGCCGTCCATTCTTGCGTCTGTATCTGCGTACGCTCGGTTTCATCCTGAATCGCAACGACGATGGTGGATATCTCACTGGTCGCCTTGGCGGTGCGTTCCGCCAGTTTGCGCACTTCATCCGCCACCACCGCAAAACCTCGCCCCTGCTCCCCCGCCCGCGCCGCTTCGATCGCAGCATTCAACGCCAGCAAATTGGTCTGGTCGGCGATTTCCTTGATGAGTTGCACAATGCTGCCGATTTGCGCCGCGCGCTGGGTCAAGTTTGTTACGTTCTGCGATGTTTGCAGGGTATTGCCGGAAAGTGATTCCAGACTGTCGGCGATCTTCATTAC
This sequence comes from Sideroxydans sp., assembly GCA_050287265.1. Lineage (GTDB taxonomy): Bacteria > Pseudomonadota > Gammaproteobacteria > Burkholderiales > Gallionellaceae > Sideroxyarcus. The sequence continues at coordinate 43,949 of JBNKBO010000013.1, forward strand.
CGATTCGCGATTGCTGGCAGTGACGCTGGCCGCTTCGACTGCATTATCTTTTTCCTCGCGCAGGGAATTGGCAGCTGCAACCTGTGATTGCTGCAATTCCAGGAATGAGACACCGAAATTCTGCAGGCTGGCAAATATTTCACGGGTAACCTCAACGGACACTTTCCCTGCCGCAGTCTCGGCACGCAATATATCGCGCTCGCGCTGCACTTGCGCCAATTCAGCGCGTAGCGCAGCCATATCGCGTTCGGCCTCAGCCAAATGTCCTGTGGCTTCCCGGTATTCCCGTCTAAGTTCCCCGCCAAACATGATTCCCTCCTGTGCTTCGTTAAAATGGCTTTTGAGCCATGCCACACCATTTTTTACACCTTGAATATCTCAACCGCCTGACGCATTTCTCCCGCCTTTGCTTCCAGCTCGTTGGCGAGCCCCAACAGGTTTTTTGCAGCGCCTGAATCTTCTTCCGACATTTGCGAAACGCGTTCGGTGCTGTTTGCCAGTTCGGTTGCGGCAGCATTCTGTTCACGCAACGCTGATGCGATATCGTCAATCACGCCGGATACTTCGGCAAAGCTGGATTGAATGTTTTTGATGGAGGTTTGTGCCACTTCCGCATCGTCCACACCCTGCCGCGTGGTCTTTACCACTCTGTCCATGCCGTTCAGTGCATTGTTCGCCACTTCGCCTATCTTGGAAGACATCTCATTGATCTCGCTGGTGGCACTGGAAGTTCGCTCCGCCAGTTTGCGCACCTCGTCGGCAACTACCGCGAATCCGCGTCCCTGCTCTCCGGCACGGGCAGCTTCGATCGCGGCATTCAGTGCCAGCAGGTTGGTCTGGTCGGCGATCTCCTTGATGACTTTGACCACATCGCTGATATGCGAAGCATCTTTACCCAGACGGGAAACTTCTTCCGAAGCGGTTTCGATTTCCTTTGCTGTTTCCAGCAAACCGGCCACGGTCTTGTTCACCACTTTCGCGCCTTCTTCAGTATTGCTGCGCGAGTCGTTGGCAATTCGCTTGGCATTCTCTCCCTGATCGCTGATATGCGAAGTGGAGACGCTCAACTCTTCGATGGCCGCGGCCATGCTGGAGACGGCGTCGGATTCATGATTGACGTTGCTGGTAATCTGATTGGCGGAACTCGCCAGGCTGTGCGCCATGTCACGGACCAGATTTGCCTGGTTTTTCACCCCCGTGATCATGCCGCGCAGCTTGTCCTGCATCTGGTAGGCATCTGCCAGCAGGCTGTCCGGCGCCGGTTGCCCGGATGGCTGTTGTGAAAAATCCCCGGCGGACATGGTGTTGACTACTGCCGCGACTTCACTCGGGTCGCCACCAAGTTGGCACAACACGCTACGGCTGATATAGATGGCAAGCCCGATGGACAGGCATGTCGATAAAACAGTTACTACCACCAGCAACAGGTTCACCTGATTAATGAGCGTTTTTCCCTTTGATTCATCGGCCGCATTCCGGTTATTGGTCATGCTTACCACCCGGTCGATCGCCTGACGATGTTTTTCATAAATCGGTTGCAGCGCCGACATCACGCTCCTGATACGGTCTTTGTCTCCGGACCGCACGGCAGGCAGGTATTGTTCATCCAGTTTTTTGTAGAATTCCTGCGCATAGCCATGTGCATCGGTCAGCAGCGCCTGCTGTTGATTAGGCTCCAGGGACTGTTTCAGCCAGAACGCGTGTCTGTCATCGTAGTCCTTGCGCAAAGCCGCCAGTCTGGCAATTTCCTTGTCGCGCTTATCGGGCGCATTGACATCCCTTATTTCGAGCGCGACCAGATACGATTCGATGATGTATTCGGGCGGAGGCAATATGTCGGCAACCAGGTCTTTACCCTGCACGATGCGTTGATACAGGGGACCATTCACCTTGAGTTGGGATAATGCCCAAAAAGACGCCAAGATTGTGACGACAAAACCCGCAAGGCTCGCGATAACAAGAACGGCAAATTTTTGTGAAAGTTTGAGATTGTGCATGATGGCCCTCCTGGGGATATTTGCTGCCGTTCCTGGTGCTTTTTTTGTGGATGCCGCCTGCTTCCTAGTTTCCGCTTACGCCGCTCAACAGTTCCTTGATATCCAGAATCAATACGATGTCGCCTTCGCTGGACATGGTGACACCCGCGACACCTTTGGGACGGAAAGTATCCAGTGATTTGATGACCACGTCTTCATGACCGACAAAGCCGTCGGCGGTCAGAATGAAACTGTTGTTTCCGAACTGCATGAGCACTCCGACTTCGGAATTGTCACTGTTGCCCCAGCCGATCATCTGCGCCAGCGGCAATACCGGCAGTACTTCGCCGCGCACCACCATGGTTGCCTTGCCGGAGACTTCTTGCAGTTCGCCTTGGCTTACCGGCAATATCTCGCGCACCATGGACAACGGCACAGCAAACGATTGGTCGGCCAGCCGCAGCACCAGCACCGGCAGGATCGCCAGCGTGAGTGGCAGTGAAATCGAGAAAACCGATCCCTTGCCCGCTTCGGAATGAATATTGACCGTGCCGTTGAGTTTCTGGATATTGGTTTTCACCACATCCATACCGACACCGCGCCCGGACACGCTGGATATCTCGTTCTTGGTGGTGAAACCGGGCAGCAGGATCAATTCCAGACAACGCGATTCGTCCAGCGTATTGGCCATCTCGGCGGTAATGAGACCCTTATCCACAGCTTTGTTGCGGATCACTTCCGGACTCATGCCCTTGCCATCGTCGGTAATGGTGATGAGGATGTGATCGCCTTCCTGGCGTGCGGAGAGTTCGACAAAGCTCTTTTCCGGCTTGCCTGCAGCCAGGCGTTCTTCCACTGTTTCCACGCCGTGATCCACCGCGTTGCGCACCAGATGTACCAGCGGATCGTTCAGGTCTTCGATCATGGTTTTATCCATCTCGGTTTCTTCACCGACCAGCACCAGTTCCACATCCTTACCCAGGGAACGCGCCAGATCGCGTGCCAGACGCGGATATTTTTTGAACAACCGGCCAATGGGTTGCATGCGTGTTTTCATCACGGCGTTTTGCAGGTTAATCACCAGCATATCAAGCTGACTGACCGATTGATCCAGTTCGCGCAAGGTATCGACATCGTTATGTCCTTGCAGGATATTGGAGCGCAGAAGGGTCAAACGGTTTTTGGTCAGGCCGATTTCGCCGGACAGGTTGAGTACCTGATCCAGCCGGTCGGTATCGACGCGTATGGTCGTTTCCTTTGCCTCGACAGCAGGCACATCGCCTGCCCGGCGGCCGACGGTCGCACCAGGCACATCGGTGCTCCGGCGTCCGAAAGCTTTCTTTGTGGATTCTTCTTCGTTGATTGCTTCGGCGATCTTTTTTTCATCGCGTTCCGCGCCGACGACCTTGACGATGTCGGTGCCGCCTGTGATCGCGTTGTACAGCGCATTCCAGTCCACACCGTCGGCTTCTGCGGCAGGCGCAGTCTGTGCCGGCGGCGCGGAAGGAGCCGGCTTCGCACTAGCCGCGGCGGATTTGGGAGCGGCTGCAATCGCCTTGCCGTCCAGCACGTTCTTCAGCGCGACGATCACATCTGCTGGAGCCGCTGCCGGTTGCTGGCTTTGCTGCAAAGCATCGAACATTTTGCGCACTTCGGCCGTAGCCGCAAAGATCACATCCATCAACTCGGCAGTCAGTTGCAGTTCGTTATTGCGCAATTTGTCGAACAGATTTTCAGTCAGGTGACACAACGTCACCAGTTCCGATGCATTGAGGAAACCCGCACCGCCCTTGATCGTATGGAAGCCGCGAAATACTTCATTGAGCAGCGCAGCATTGGCCGGGTTCTTTTCCAGCTCCATCAACTTGCTATCCACATCGGACAGCATATCCCCGGCTTCCATCAGGAAGTCCTGCAGCAACTCTTCCATTCCCACGAAATCATTCATGTTCGTCTCCTCGTCAGGATTCAGGATACGGGATACGGCTCGTCCGCGTCCCGATCAGTATCCTGACTCCTGTATCCCGTATCCTGCTTCTAGAACCCCAAACTTTCCAGCAGGTAGCCATTCCGACACGGTGCGGCGAAGCCGTCTGGTGCGGGAGGTGTGGCCGATCTGCGTTCAATACACTTCATTTCAGAAGCCTAAACTGTCCAGCAGATCGTCCACCTGATCCTGGCTGGTCACCACATCCGAGCGACCTTGCGCGCTGACCACCGGACCGTTCAACAAACTGGAATTCATTTCCGCTTTCACCGAAGCGGGCGCATTCTCCAGCAGCAGTGACAGCAATTGCTGCTCAATGCCCTGCGTCAGTTCGATGATTTTCTTGATGACTTGTCCGGTCAGATCCTGAAAGTCCTGCGCCATCATGATCTCGGTCAGATAAGTATTGGTTGTCCTGGTTTGTTTGGGCAACTCGTGAAGATAAGCATGGGTCTGGGTTACCAGATCCTTGAACTGGGAAACATCGAGTTTTTTCTCGAATAACGAGTCCCATTGCCTGGCCAGATGCTGCGCTTCGCTACCCAGATTTTCGACAACAGGCTGTGCCGCCTCTGTCGCATTCAGCACGCGTTCGGCGGCTTGCCGTGTCAGTGTTGCTACGTAGTTCAAACGGTCGCGTGCATCGGGAATGGTCGACGCTGCTTTTTCGATCTCCTTGTTCAGCCCAAGCTCGCGCAACGTGTCGTGCAGAGCACGTGCCATGTGGCCGATCTGGTTGATGACCTTGGTCGGACTCGCATCACTTGTCTCCGCTGGCGCATTAACTGCGGCTAGCACTGCCGGTTTGTCTTTACTCGCATTCTCCGCAATGATGCTATCGAAAAGCGCTTCGAGATCGTCTGAATCCTGGGTTGCAGTATTGGTAGCCATTGCCTGCCTCACTTGTTGAGTTGCGGAAATGCCGCAAATATTTTTTTCAGCTTCTCGTCCAGTGTTGCCGCTGTAAACGGTTTTACCACGTAGCCGGAAGCACCTGTTTGTGCCGCCAAGATGATATTTTCTTTCTTCGCTTCAGCCGTCACCATCAGTACCGGCAAATGTTTGAGCGCGGCATCGGCGCGGATTTCGCGCAACATATCAAGACCGGACATATTGGGCATATTCCAGTCCGATACGACGAAATCAAACGATTCGTTACGCAACTTGTTCAGAGCCTCTACGCCATCCTCGGCTTCCTGTACATTGGTGAACCCGAGTTCTTTGAGAAGATTGCGCACGATACGTCGCATCGTGGAAAAATCATCCACCACTAGGAATTTTGTATTTTCAATACCCATCAACTTCTCCTAAATTCATAATTCAGGATTCGGAATACAGGATTCAGTCATGCGCGGCGCTGCATTTCCTGTATCCCGTGTCCCCGTTCCTATGTCAACAACGGCCTTAGCGTTGACGACAGTACCACCGAATCAAATTTGGACACGTAGGCATCCACCCCCACGCGTCTGCCCATGGCCCGGTTCGCATCCGACGACAGCGACGAGTGCATTACCACCGGGATATCGTCGAAACGATTGTCTCCTTTTATATTCTGGGTCAGTACGTATCCGTCCATCTCCGGCATTTCCGCATCAGTGAGAATGACCTGTATCTGATCGTGCAGGTTGATGCCCGCGCTCTGCGCCGCATCCGCCATAGCTTTCAGCCTGTCCCAAGCTTCGCGCCCGTTGTTCGATTGAACATGCTTGATCCCCATTTTGTCCAACACCTCGACGATCTTGCGGCGCGCCACCAGTGAATCGTCGGCAAAGAAAACGCACAGTTCATGTTCCGATTCTATTCTTTCAACATTGCCGACCACTGCTTCGCCGAAAGCATCTGCCAGTATTTGCTCGACATCGAGTATGGATACCAGCGTACCATCCTCCATCTCCGTAATTGCGGTAATGAGTGCGCTCTTGTCAGAGAGCATGCCGTCGGTGGGATGAACCTTATCCCAGTCAACACGGATGATGCGATCCACAGCTTCAACCAAAAAGCCCAGTATATGGCGGTTAAATTCGGCAACCAGCATGGTTTCGTGTTTTTTCCCGGGGTTCATGGCCATGAAATTGGCCAGGTTCAATACCGGTATGACATGGCCTCGCAGACTCACGATACCGTCCACCCCGCCGGGCATGTTCGGCGTGCGCGTGATCTTGCCGATCTGGCACACTTCCTTGACCTTGAACACATTGATACCGAATTTTTCGTTGCTGCCCAGACTGAACAGCAGGATTTCCATTTTGTTGGTTCCCGCCAGATTGGCGCGTGCATCTATCTGATCCAGCGGACCGTCCTGCCCGGCGCTCAACATATCTTCTGTGTATGTCATCCTTTATCTCCTTGCATCAGGCCAACAGCCGGGTCAACGTCTCGGCCAGTTTCTGCGGCTCGAACTTCGGCACGTATTCATCCACGCCCACTGTCTTGCCTAGCTGCTGGTTGGATGCACTGGACAGGGACGAATGCATCAACACCGGGATGCCGGCAAAGCGTTTGTCCGCCTTGATCCTGCGCGTCAGCATGTAGCCGTCCATTTCCGGCATTTCCACATCGGTAAGTATCACCTGCACCATATCCTTTATCGGCGTATGCGAGGCATCGGCAAAATCAGCCATTCTTGAAAGTTCCTGCCATGCCTGATGCCCGTTAATGGCAGCAATGGACTTGATACCCATCGCATCCAGCGTACGCTGGATCTGATGCCGCGCCACCGAGGAATCGTCGGCAAAAAATACGGTGCGATCGCTCTTGCCCAACGGTTTCACGTTCTTGTAGATCATCTCGTCGGCGTCGAAACGGGTGGTTTCGGACAGGACTTTTTCCACATCCATCATCATGACCAGCCGGCCATCTTTTAATTCGGTGATCGCCGTGACCAGACCGCCCGTTTCTGCAGCCAGCATCGCGGGCGGCACGCGCATCGCCGACCAGTCCAGGCGCAGGATGTTGTCCACTGCCTTGACCAGAAAACCCTGGGTGTGACCGTTGTATTCGGTGACAATCATGATGTCGGCTTTTTCGTCAGTCTGAATCCCCGCGTATTTCGCCAGATCGATCACCGGCACCAGCGCCCCGCGCATGCTGACCATGCCCTCCACCGACTCCGGCATATCCGGCGCACGGGTGATCGGCGGGATGCGCATCACCTCGCGCACCTTGAATACATTGATACCGTAAGTTTCCTCGCGCCCGGTACGGTTATCTTTGCCCAGTGTGAACATCAATATTTCCAGCTTGTTGGTACCGGCCAGTTTGGTGCGGGCATCGATGCTCTTTAACAGATCAGACATTTTTTTCTCCTTCGGGAGACATGGTTATTGTCCCCGCATCCCTGCACTTTTTTGCTTACCGCACATTTGGTCAGCGGATATCCCGCCCTACTCAGCTCATCGGCAGATTTTGCCAATTCTTCAGCAGATAACTTGGCATCCTGTGCGGAAAGTGTGTTGTTTTCCACCAGCCCGGTAATGCTTTCCAGGCTCAGCACCACACTCTCGCCGGCTGCCGATTGTCCCTTCGATGCATTGGCGATGTGGTCGATACGTTCGGAAACACTCATTGTCGCGCTCATGATCTGTTTCAGTCCATCACCATTCTTGCGTATCAGTGTGATGCCATCTTCGACCTCGGACACCACACTCTGCATGGAAACCACCGCCGCATCGGAAATTGAGTTGATCTCGGCAATGGTTTGGGCAATATCCTTGGTGCTTATTGCCGTGCGTTCCGCCAGCTTGCGCACTTCGTCCGCCACCACCGCAAATCCGCGTCCCTGTTCCCCCGCGCGTGCCGCTTCGATGGCCGCATTCAAAGCCAGTAAATTGGTCTGTTCGGCGATCTCCTTGATGGCGTTGGCGATCATGCCGACGCGCCGGATGGACTCGCCCAGATCGGAGATGGTTTTACTGGAAGACTGCACTGTGCTCGCCACTTTGCCAGTGGCCACGATACTGAGTTCCATATTGCGGTTGTTTTCATCGACTATCTGCTGCATCGCTTTGGCATCTTCAAGTGAATCTGACGCCATGTTCGCCACTTCCACTACAGACTGGCTGAATTGTTCCATGGTCGCGGCGATCTGCTGGATATGATCCTGCTCGGTCACGGCATTGTGTGCTACTCCGGTTACCTTGGCATCCATATCCACGATGCGTTCCTGCATTTTCTTCACCGGGGTAACAATCTCGTCCACCATGGTGCGCAAACTGGTTTGCATGGTCTGTATCTCACACAACAGGATTCCCATTTCGTCATGAACGGAAATATCAAGTTCGCCATCCAGATTGCCTTCCATGATATGCCTGAATTCCGTGCGTACCATATCCGCCGGACGGCGTACATAGCGCTTTACGCTGAATCCGATGAATAAGAACAGGAAAACGTGCAATGCGACCTGTCCCAGTATGGTCTCCGTCTCAATGCGGCCAATGCGATCCAGATCCGGCTGCAGGTTGATCACCACATCGGATGCACCGAGTACCGTACCTTCTTCTGACTGATGGCAAACGGTGCAGTCGGTACCGTGAAAATCCTTGCTCGCCTCGTAGGGTGTTATGACACGCAGCATATGATCACCTTGTGCATCCTCGAAGTAGCTCACACTGCCCCGCTTGCTCTCGATCACCCGGCGTTGCGCGTCGTCCTTGATCACCTCTTCCGGCAACCCGGCGCCATACAGATCGATTACTTTCTGGGCACGCACGATCTGTACCGTTTTGACATTCTTGCCGGTGCTGACCTTCTGGATCAGTAATTTCCGGCTATCGGCATCGCCAATCTGGCCCGTCACCATCAGCATGTTGGCACTGTCGATGATTTCGTTGGCAATCTGCGCGCCTTTCTCTTCCGCCAGCATCCTGGATTCTTCGCGCATATTCGAAGTAATGAATACCTGTGCCATACTCAGCGTGAGCAGCAACGATGTCTGAATCAGAAACTGCAACTTGGAAATCAGGGTCCAGTTTTTGAATTTATAGCGTTCGTATCTGGAAACGATCTGCCTGTCGCCCCGGCTCCACTCGCGGTAACGAGCTTCCGTTTCCGCCACTTGTTCGCGCGTCGGCTGCCGGCGCACCGAAACATAGCCGGTGACGACGCTGTTTTCGACAACTGGTGCGACGGTGGCATTTACCCAGTAGTGATCGCCGTTCTTGCAACGATTTTTCAAAACCCCGCGCCAGGGACGTTCAGACTTCAGCGTACTCCATAGCCATTCAAACACCTTCGGTGGCATGTCCGGATGACGCACGATATTGTGGTTCTTGCCAATCAATTCCTCACGCGAATAGCCGGAAATTTCCACAAACGCGCTGTTTGCGTAGGTGATGATGCCTTTGGTATCCGTCTTTGAAATCAGTACCGTTCCGGCCGGGAACGGTATTTCCCTCTGCGACACATTAGCTTTCCTGTTTCGCATGGCCCTCTCCTAATAGCCGGCCAGCGTTTTGAACCAACTAGTAGCAGCTTTCAATGCACTTGCATACATTCCCGGACATACTGCATCATGCAAACCGGAACTGAACGCAAAACAACTTCCTTCCGGCCTTGATGCGATTCTTTTTATGGAATAGCCTTGCCCGCTGAACGTTGGCCCCGGCCTGAATATTGCGCATGCAGACAATCCTTGCGATACGCTCACACTCAAAAAACTCCCCTGCCAGTTCGAATAAGCATCAATAGTCGTATTGCCCGGCATTTCATGTTCCTCGCTGCCATTTTCTCCTGGCTATACTTTGAATCGCGCGACAGATTCCTGGAGTTCCGCGCCCATGCGTTCAAGTTCGGCGATATCAACCGCCGTTTGTTCAATTGCTGCATGGTTCTTCTCCGCCATCCTGGCGATATGTTCGATATTGCGTGTAATTTCGTTGCTCGCCGCACCTTGCTCGCCCACTGACACGGCAATCTCGCCGACGCCGATATTCGAATCTTTCACTGCGGCACCGGCTTCCCTCAATACAACAGACATCTGCTCGACATGCTTGTGTGTGGTCTGCAAAGACTGCATGCCCGAGGCAATGGATTGTTCTACGCGAGAGGATTTTTCATCCAGTCTGCTGGTCACCTTGTCGATTTCGCTTGCCGAATGCGACGATTTCTCTGCCAGCTTGCGCACTTCGTCCGCTACTACAGCAAAGCCGCGCCCCTGTTCACCGGCACGTGCCGCTTCGATTGCCGCATTCAGCGCCAGCAGGTTGGTCTGGTCGGCAATATCCTTCACCTGTTGTGTCATATTGGCGATGGTGCGTGCACTTTCAACAAATTCATTGGCTGAAAGCGCGATCTCCTGTACTGCTTTCTCGATGATCTCTGTTTCATTCACCATTTCCTCAACACTGAGGTTGCCCTGTTCAGTATGCTGCAAACTCTTTTCAGACAGCGAACGCACCACGTTGGTATTCTCGGCAACCGAATTGATGCTGACTGTCACCGCTCCCACCGCTTCTGCCGTGGATGAGACTGCCTCGCTCTGTTCGCGCGAGCTCTCTGCCACATCCGACGAAGTGATTGCAATATGATTGGTGGTCTTGTTGATTTTGGCTACGCCATCCAGCACTTGCCGGATGATGGCAGAAAAATTGTCAAGCAGGGCATTGAAAGCCACCGCGGTCTGACCAACTTCGTCCATGCTGTTTACAACCGCTCGACGCGACAAATCGCCGTCTGCCTGCATTGCCAGCATGATTTTCTGCAACTCACGGGTCGGGCGGGTCACCTGGTTGATAAGCCAGCCGATAACGAAAAACAACACTACCTGTACAGCGACCTGCCCTATCCATAGTACTGCACTGGCCTTGCTCATCGCCGCATATTCTTCGCTCATATCCAGGCTCACGGTCACCGCGCCGATCACTGCCCCCTCTTCTACCACATGGCATTGCAGGCAATTGGTTCCGGTACCGCGAAAATTCTGAGCTGCAGCAATCGGTTCGACCACACGCAATACTGGCTTGCCATCTTTTTCAAAAAACTCGCTTTGTTGCTTGCCCGTGTCTAATGCAGCGCGATCCAGCTTATCTTTGGCTTGTTCCTCCGCGCTCCCGGCACCGAATTGCTCTTCTACTCCTTTGCCGCGTATGAGGCGCAATTCTTCCGCATTGCTGGACGCGGCCATTTTCTTGACGAATAAACGCCGCTGTTCGACGTCCGAGATGGTGCCGTTCAGCATCATCATATTCAAACCATTGAACACCCCATCCGCCGGTATAACAGCACGGTTCTTGGCATCTTCCAGTACTCGCATCTCATAGCGATCGAAAGCCCAGCGTTGAGCAAACACCATCACCAGCAGCAATATCAGCTGGATCGGGAACTGCAATTTGTTTTTTATTGAAAGATTGCTCCACAATTCGTTCATCTTGTTCACCTGTCTCAATATGGTTCATCACCTGAAGACCTTGAAATGCCCGTTACTCTTATTCAGACTCTTCGACACGTCCCGGCTTACGGATGCATGCACGACCGGAGCAACACTGGACTGCACTACCATTTTGCATCCTTCTTTGAACTTCCCTTCTTTCCAAAAGCCTCCTCCTGGTTCCATAGCGGCAAAGGCCTGCGATTCTTTAACAGCCCGTTAATTCTCTGCAGGCGGCCCATTTGAGCTCATGCCGGTTTCCGGCACATCCTGGGCAGTATTGACTGCAGAAGGCGCCGAAGCGCTCATGGCAACACCTGATGCTGTATCCAGTTGCGGCATTTCTTCTATCAACTCGCCCGTTTCGGGATCAATATCGACACTGCCGCCATCTTTCAATGCCGCTTCCTCTGCCTTTTTGTTCATGACGATGATGCTGATGCGGCGATTGATCGGATTAAGCGGCCGCTCCGTGTCGAACAGCACAGCCGAAGACAAACCGACCACGCGTACGACTTTGTCACTCGCCAGACCGCCCTTGATCATTTCCCTGCGCGAGGCATTTGCCCGGTCAGCCGACAGTTCCCAGTTGCTGTAATGCCTGTCTGACGTAACGTAGGGCTGCGCATCGGTATGCCCGGACAGACTGATCTTGTTGGGCATATCGTTCAGCATCTTGCCGATTTCTCGCAGAATGTCTTTGGTGTAGGGTTCCAGGTCTGCACTGCCGCTTTGAAACATGGGCCGGTTTTTCTCATCCACTATCTGAACCCGCAATCCTTCAGAAGTGAGATCCAGCAATATCTGTTTCCTGAATGTTTTCAGCTTGGCATCGGCATCGATGACTCTTTCGATGTTGGATTTCAGTGCTTTCAGCTTATCAAGCTCTTTTTTCCGCTGTAGCCGCAAATATTCCTGTTGCGTCGCTTTGATATTGATTATTCTTTTTTCCTGCGGCAGATCACCTGACTTAACTTCGCCTTCGCTTCGCGTAAGATCTTGCCCGCCACCCTTGATGATGCTGGAACTATCGCCACTCCCCGATCCGCCCATCAACGCGACCTTGAGCGGTGTCTTGAAATATTCCGAAATTCCGTTCAAGTCGCCTCTTGAGGTGGACCCCAGCAGCCACATCAACAGGAAAAACGCCATCATCGCCGTAACAAAGTCGGCATAGGCAATTTTCCAGGCGCCACCATGACCACCGCCCACCACCTTTTTGATGCGCTTGATGACGATAGGTCTTTTTTCTTCGTTCGCCATGGTTCTGTTCTATCGTCTGGATTTGTTTGATACGGCTAGCGTTTTTGTTTGACATGCGCTTCCAATTCAAGGAAGCCCGGCCGCTCAGTCGAGTTCAGCACTTTGCGCCCGAATTCCACGGCCATCGCCGGCGCGTAGCCGTTAAGATTCGCCAGCAGCACCACCTTGATGGCCTGCAGCATCTTGGTGCCCTCGTCGGCTTTTTGTTCCAGCAATCCACCCAGCGGGCCGACAAACCCGTATGCCAGCAAAATACCGAGGAAAGTCCCAACCAATGCATGCGCGATCAGTATGCCCAGCTCGGCAGGCGGAATGCCCACCGATTCCATGGTATGCACCACACCCATCACCGCAGCGACAATCCCGAACGCCGGCATCGCGTCGCCCAGTTTGGAAATAACATGTGAAGGCACCATTACCTCGTGGTGATGCGTTTCGATTTCCACATCCATCAAATTCTCGATTTCCATGGCATTCAGGTTGCCGCTGACCATGACGCGCAGATAATCTGTCATGAATTCGACTACATGGTGGTCTGAAGCGATTATCGGATATTTGGCAAACACGGGACTTTCCTGCGGATTCTCTACATCATTTTCAATCGACATCAGACCTTCCTTGCGCACCTTCCCCAGCAACTCATACATCAGCGCCATCAGTTCCATGTAGTTTTTCTTGTTGTACTTGGGTCCCTTCAGCACACTTGGCAAAGCTTTGAGTGTCGCCTTGACCGTTTTCATACTGTTGCCCACGAAGAAAGCTCCCATGGCAGACCCACCGATCATCAACAACTCCACTGGCTGTAGCAAAGCAGCCAGATGCCCCCCCGCCAGCGCAAAACCGCCAAACACGGAGGCCGCGACCACTATATACCCAACGATCACCAGCATAATTGCGCTCCCTAAAGTCGAGGCTTGTCTAATTTACTGCGGTATCGTAGCAGTTGCGCTCCTTCCTCATGCTGGGAACAAGACACAATTTCACTGGCATTTCCGCATTTTCAATGCCACAGGCGCAACAACGCCGCTACTGCTGATCCCACTCGTCAGTAGTAGCGGCGCTCGAAGTAAGAACTTTAGGCGGACGCTGCTTCTGCCTGTGCAGCCTTTTTTGTTTTCCCTGCCCTGGAAGGTGGACGGCAAACGCCGCATGTATAGTCGCTGCAAAGTTCGTTGGTATGCACCACATATTGCCCGCCGCACTCCTTGCATGCAGTCAGTTGCAGCATTTCCGCTTCAAAAAATCGGATCAGGAACCAGGCGCGGGTGATGCTCAGTACATTTTCGCCTGTTGTGACCGCCACCTGCTCGAGATACAAACGGAACCCTTTGATCAGCGCCTCGACACCAGAAACGCCGGCATTCTTCGTCAAATACTGATGAATGCCCATGAATAATGAGGAATGAATATTCGGCAACCAGCTCATGAACCAATCGGTTGAGTAAGGCAACATGCCCTTGGATGGCGATTCGCCTTTGACTTCCTTGTAGAGCCGCAACAGGCGCTCGCGACTCAGCCCCGTCTCTTCCTGCAACAACTGCAGGCGTGCACCCAACTGGATAAGGTCGACCGCGATCTGAATTTCGCGGGCTTCGTTCACTACGCTCTTGTTTCGCATGATTGCGCCCTCCGCTCAGAGTGCCAGCGTTTCGGCGGGTTGTCCTGCCATCAGGATGGTGGCATGCGCCTGCGACATCATCCTGTCCTTGTTGTAATCGGTAACCATGTTGAGCAGCAGACGCTCGTCAAAACGGAAGCAGCACAGCACCATGTTCGCCCCGGCCATCTTCAGCATCTGCGCCGGAGACAGTCCGACAATCAGGTCAGCCAACTCCTCGCTCACCCCGAGCCGGAAAATAGCGCTGGCTTTGTCGTCGCGTATCATTTGCTGCGCCAGCAACATATATGAAAGATTAGTTTCCCTGATTTCCTCGTGCAATTGATTAGTGTTCATTGCGGTCCCCCTCGCTTAAACAATGTAAAGTCCTGTTACAACGATTGCATCTTCAGGGAAAAACCCAAGGAAAAGTATCGGATGATTTCCGATTATCGTGTAGGGAAAAGCCTTACAAAACAACCATGACACCCCTGCCGACTATATGCCAGCAAGGGTGTTCTGGAGTGTGCCTGCTGCAGGGAGGGGACGCAGTCAGATGCACAAACAGTTTATCGGCAGGGATTTTGAAAACTTTAGGGAAATTTTCAGTTAGGTTGGATTATATTCAACACACTGAATATTAATATGTAGGCAGTAAAAACAGGCGCAACTTGCATATTCTGACTTTCTCGGCCAACCTCGTGGCCAATACGTCAATTGGCAACCCAGGTTTTTTCCCGGTTACCTAGCAAGGCCCTCCTTGCAAGAGATGTTCTTTCCAGCCACGCATCCGGTTTATACGTTGAGCGTAGCGCATGTTGAGTGGTTTTAGCACTCGCTGCAACCCATCGTCGTTTGTCGGAACGACAATCAGGCAAATACGGTTGGTAATAAGACAGTATGCAAGTATTT